>URDD01000009.1 GCA_900546395.1 uncultured Bacteroidales bacterium
AATATCGTGGATATTTTTCCATTAATATTTGTAATAATGGAAAATTTTCCATATATTTGCATTGTCAAACAAAGATAATAGATATGAAATCAAGCGAATTTCACAAACTCGTCCTAATAAATGGATGGACAGAAGTAAGACAGACCGGCAGCCATAAAATTTACGAAAAAGCCGGCAAGCGAGTGGCAGTCCCCTACCACGGTAGTAAGGAAATGAAAAAGGGGCTTGAAATTAAACTAAAAAAGGAAATGGGGCTATAAGCCCCTTCCTTAAAACAATATACAATTATGGAAACAATAAAGGTAATAGTTGACAGAGCGTCTGACGGCACATATAATGTGTACTGTGAGGACTATCCGAATTTTTTCGGGATGGGAGACTCTATCGATGAGGCTAAGGCTGAAATGCTGGAAGGTATCCGTATCACGAAAGAGGAAATAGGCAAGGAAGATGCTGCGTTTTATCCAGATTGGCTGAATCAGGAGTATAAATTTGAATATAAATTCGATATACAGGGATTACTTGAGTATTACGCAGGCGTGATAACGCCTACTGCTTTAGGCCATTTGGCAGGAATCAACCCTAAGCAGATGTGGAATTATATGCACGGGGTTTCCAAGCCGAGGAGGGCTCAGGTAGAAAAAATACAGACCGCCCTTCATAAATTGGGTAATGAATTGACAATGATTTCTTTCTAGTTCTTGTTTGACACCTTTTACTAAAAAGAAGTTGAGCCGTCCGAAGTTCGGGCGGCTCTTTTATTACATCAGATCAAGTGGTTCTGGCATCTCGATGGATGCTTCGACTATGCATTCTCTTTCTCCTGGAGTGACTACCAGGACAGGAGCTTTATCGACTGTCCCGATGACGGCCAGTGCCCCGTCCGTCAGGACGATACCGACATATTGGCGACGGCCGTTGTACTTAGTAGCATCGGCTCGCATTGTCGCAGCTCTGAAGGAAACTGTCCAGGAAAGGCCGTTATCTCCTAACCTTGATTCCTGATTAATACTCACTTTCCCTGTAGCAATATATTCATCCATTGCCGGAGACTTGACTACCGGCTCACCTCTCAACAGCTGCTCTTCGATAGCACCTTGCGGGATAATGCAGAAGTGATTTGATATTTCTTTCATATAAATCTCCTTATTAAGGCAAATATAGGTTTTCTGCAGCTCAAGGCCAATAAGGCCAGCAGGATCCAGAACCCCTTCATTTTTGTCTGCTGCCACCAGGTCAGCTCTCGAGGGACTTTGACTTCTACAGGGTAAGGCGTAGGAACTTCAATCTCTCTATAGACTATACTGTCCCGATAAATTACCTTGGTTTCGGCAGGAACAGGAACGGATCCTGCCTTGTTGGCCAGCGTATGGTGCAGGGTCCCTGTACTGTCTATGCTTGCATCACTCACGGCATAGTCAGTCTCAAGGTGTGATGACGAATCTCGCGTGGCTGTCTTTAAAGTATGCTCCGGTACCGTAATAGTGACTGTATCTTTGATAAATACAGTCACCACCTTAGTTTCTACCCTCGTGCTGTCTTTGATAGAAGGATTAGGTGATAGCAGTCTTTGAGTCGATCCGCAAGATGCTAACAAAATAGCGATAATTATACCGAAGACGATTTTCATGCTACAAATCAATTATCGAATCCTTACCTTCAAGATGGTCATACCAACCTTGTTCATACCCATGTTCCGCGCCCTTGATGAATGCGTCAACGCAATTTTCATACTCTTTTGTCCCTTTTTCGTTCCAAATTCCGGCATAACGCCTTGCTACTTCTACAATATCATTCATAATCTTATAATTTAATTTTTTCGCCCCGGTAGGCTTTGTTATACAATATCTGACCTCTCTGTTCTCCCTCCAACTTATGGCTGAAATGTACGAATGTAGGATAGATAATCATTTGGTCATATGGCAGCCCCATGTCGTATGCAAGCTGTGCCAGTTCCAGGGGCCTGTTGCATCTTATATCAGCAGCCTCGCCTTTCAGATGCTGGGAGGTTAACTCCCCCTTGACCGCCTTGTTGAGCTCCGGACATCGATAGCCAGAATTCAGAACCATAGGCTCGCCCCACTTGTCTCGTAGCGGCTGTAGAACATTATCAACAAGGGCCTTTATGCTGTCACGCACTGACACTGTTGTGATAACATTGATGATACCATTTTCCGTTGCTATTTCGGAATCTTCAAATTCTCTATAACTAAAATTCTTACTTACTGTTCCCATAATTGCTATTCAAATTCAGGTAATATATACTGTATGTTAGTTGCGGCATTGTGCAGGGTTTCCCTTGTCTCTTCTTCAGACTTGGTCATCGGAGACAGGAACTCACAAAAGATGCTTCCGTTCCAATCGTATTTACCGTCTGACAGTCTCTTGACTACAGCCGCCTGGCAGCCGTACGAAGAGAGCAATGCCTTGGCACACTTATCATCCACCTGCTCGTCAATATCAGTGATGTACATAAATAGATTCTTGACCAAGTCGCTGGAAAACTTCGCCACATCCTTGATAAGCAACTGCTGAACATGAGGTTTCATCATTGATACCCCTTTGCGATCAACCTCATAATAGACCGACAGCATACTCTCATTGCCCAACGGGTGCGGCTGAACTATGTACACCCTGTCTGCCTTGAGCTCGTAGAGGATATTCCACAGCTCGCCATATACAATGCTGGAATTGTCCGCCCTGCGTTTATTTTTTATCTTACTCTCCTGCTGCCACTTTTCAATCTTCAAGTCAGTCATCTTGTTCTTCGTGTATTGATTGTACGAGAACCAGCCTGCGATGATTGCCCCTATTGCGGTTATGATTCCTGCTATATCTGCCATAATCTCCCCTCCAACGATTGATTGTGCTAAAAGAATGCGAGGCATCCCAATACGATGCCCGTCAAATCACATTTGAGGTCTTTGACCTCAAATGTGCCTCTCTTCAGCCATTTGTCCCAAATATATTCTTTAGCCAGTCCTGCAAGCAGAGCCGCAAGAACCGCCACCCACCACGGGCCGAAAATCTGAACTATCAGCACTATCAATACTGATACAATCACGTGCAGCAGTCCGTCTATGCCGGCACGAGCTGCAACCTTACTTAACCATTTCATCCTTTTTTTCTTTAAAAAATTTAACATTTTCCTCCTTGACAATAGCCTCTGAGTACCATTCTCCGTTGCGCGTGTCAATCACTCCTGAAGGGGATGACAGACGCACTTTCCCGTTATTTAATTTTTTGACCTTCATCATTACTTATTACTATTTATTTCTTCGAAGAAAGGTTCGCTATACATTGCTACCTGCTTACAAGGGATAATATTAGCCTGTGCGGTATGTTGCTGTAATGTCCTATAGATTTTGTCGTCATTCTTGCGAGCTCAAGCATTTGTGCCTCCATTACAGGCTTTTCTCCTCGCGGAATAATAGCCTGTAACTCATCATATTCATCGAAATCATCTATCGTTTCTCCATTGAAGATTGTTGCTCGTCGAATAGGCGTTTCGAATCTTGTGTCGCTCTTGCGGTAGATATACTTATTATCTCCTGCAATAATCTCATAGCCTTTTATTTCCATAATCGTAGATTTTATGCTGATACTATACTGATTTGTTTTCCTTGCGCTTTTGTCTTAAGAGACTCAGGAACTCTTGCGTAAGCATCTGCGTGCAGGGTTACTGTGATAGGGCCTGAATTAGCCGCATTAGTAACCAAGTAGCCGAGAGTTGAGTTCTCTGTATCTTCGACAGTTAGAAGCGGGGAATCTGAGAATGAAAGTGATGATTGTAGGTTCTTTATCTTAACATTCTCTAAAGCCTTTGCGTTTGGTGCAAAAGAATCAGTACTTGTGCAATCGTGCATATCAATAATGGATAAGACTTCTCTTAATTTTGGCGTATAATAAAAAAGAGCATCTGCAAATATTGGATATACATCGCCGTTCGAAATCTTTAAAGTGACGAGATTGGGACAGTTGGAGAATGCTCCTTGCATATTCAATCGCGCATACAAATAATTTCCGAGTTGATATTGATACGGTATAGTTGTCTTACCTTTGTATCCGCTTAGCCTATTCCGCCAATCTACACCATTGCTATTTGCAAGATTCCCAAATGAATAGACTTCCGCCATCTCTTCATCAGTCAGCTCTATACCATTAAGCACCCACAAACCCTTTTCTTCATTATATACTGCTCCGGCGGCTTCGTATAATGGACGCAAAGAAGTTCGAGATGAAACAATACCTCCTGCTAATTTACAAAGTCTGATTTGTATAGTAAATCTGTCTTTTCTTGCAGAAAAACATATGTGCATATCTCTATCGCATACATAATGTACGTTAGTATTTTCTTCGGTTGACCCTCTTAGCAAAGTTTCTATAATATTTCCAGTAGAATCTACTTGTGTTATTACAGAGACTCTTGAGGTAGCCCATGTATTACCTGTAATTATATCCCCTTTCCGAACTCTAATAGGGTTTGATATAAAGTAAATTGACTCGGATTCAATTAGTTTATTTTTAAAATTAATAAACTTACCATCGTGAGCCATATCAACAGGAACTTGCTGTGCTTCTCCAGCTCCCACTAAGTCAATAGTATCCCTAACACCAATGTTGGACTGTACTTGTGTCTGCTCTTCTGAAGTAAGTTCTTGCTCTGTCTTCAGCACAGCATCTTTTACAAGTTGATTGTTTTCGTTAATCGCGGATACAAGGTCAGTTTTTGTCTGTGTCTGCTACTGACTGACCTGGAATGCCGAAATTCTCCCATATTACCAAACGGTATTCCCCCAAATGACTCTGTTCGGTCCCATACCACTTGATCTTGATAGCGTTCTTCTCCGTTGTAAAAGGAAGCTCGATTTGGCGAGACGGGAAAGCAGAGTGAATTACTTCGACTTTAATCGCCCTACCAGATAAATCCGTAGGACTACCATTGGTCAGAGTTTTTATGTCTATAGACAAATCCCGCCCAATACGTCTTTTTATAGTCCTCATATATATTGCTATTATTTAATACTATTCTTTATAATCTTACTCAAAACCATATCTTGTTTTGCCCATATTTCTTTTGCTTTAGTCTTACATGATTCTACATAAACATTATAGGCATCAAACTCATTAGATTTAATATCACGCTGCCGCAAGATTGCAAATTCAGCACTGACAGAATATCGCTCTCTAACCATTTTGTCAACAAGGGCATCATAATCAAAATATACAGCCCCCAGCTCTGCTATAAGCTGATTGATTACATCCTTGTTATCATACATATTGTATTCAAGTCTCGATTTACCCATATTTATAATTTTGAATAAGTCAATATCCAATAGGACCCTTCGTATTCAACATATCCTCTACCTTTAAAAGATGTGTCAAATCTATTCGAACTCGACGCAGAAGCCCCAAATTCCCAGATATCCTTACCATTGCCCTGTATGACTAATATACCTGTCGCGTCCTTAACAAACTCATAACGCTGCCCAATTTCAGGATTTTTAGGCAAGTATAATGTCATACTCTTAGTGACTATTATTGTATGATCAAGTGCTGATAAGGTTTCTCCATCGACACCATTTCGGAGCATTGGTCTTGCTCCTCCTATCATACCTGTAGGACAAGCTAAAGCAAAGTTGACAGATGCATTAGACTTATCCGGATTTTCGTGAAACCATGTAGCACCTGTCGCTCCAAGCTGTAGCGCAATATTCTTGATATTAGAAGATCCTTTGCTTACTGAATTTATTACGCAATATGGAGCGCCACGCATAACACTGCCAAATTCAGCTTTCCTCTCTGTTGTTTTTAAGCGATCGCTATAGTATCCTATCATATTCTTATCCAGCAACATTCCTGTGCCGTTGAATGGATTGCCTGCCTGTATTGTCCCGAACCCATTATTGTTTCGTATTGCAAACCCTCCAATATAACAGCCCTCCTCTAAGGTCATGGCTTTCGCAGATATAGTTTGTGCAAACAAATCTTCCACAGCAATCATAGCAGCTGAGATAGCCTTTGCCTTAATGAGTTGAGTATTAATATAACCGTCCTGAATAATAGTCTGGCCACCTTTCAGCGCATCCTCCATTTCAGCCCAGCTGGCATACCCGATTCCCTTTGCTACTTCATTTTTCGCATTGCCTTCAGCATTAGAAGCTATATCTTTTGCATCATCAATCTCCTGCTGCTTTCCAGCCCACTCCGATAGATTAGACAATCCGGATGAGCCTGCACCGAGAGTGATTTCTGCCTGAACATGAAGCTTCTTTCGCTCTTCTCCGTCCTTTTTTTGAAAGGTCATAAAGGTAGCATCAGGATCATCGATATCACGGTCTCCTGTATAACTGTCGCCGTAGCAATATGTCTGAGGCTCACCGGTATCAGCATAATAGACAATACCAGCTATATTCTTGCCTGCAAGGGAATAAGAATTAATTCCGTTGAATACCTCATAAGAAGGAGAGCCGCTGCCGTATGCAGACAGGATCTGCGCGGACTGACGAGTTTTATTGTCACGGTTACCTAACTGGACAATCTCATCTCCGGCCTGAGGAGCTCCGCTACCTTCATCGCAGTCAGTCTTGGATAGTTCTATATAATCTTCTCCGGTAGCAACTACAAGCCTCCAGTAGTACACTGAGCCTGATAGATTGAATGTCTGCCGGATTGCTTGATCTCCTGCCTCGAACTGATTATATACGCGATTTCCGTTACCGTCAGTAGTTTCAAAAAAACACTTGTAGGACGAGGCTGTTTCCTCGACACGTGAACACATCATCGCGGCTGAAGACAGTATCATCCGACCTCCTACGTGTTTCGTCTCCTGCAGCAACAGATGCTGGAAATTAGCAACCTTCCGGACATTCAGGTAATCCACATCCGCTCTGGAACTTCCATCCTGATCTATCAGAACTGCTCCACCTCGCCCCGGCTTTCCAGCTTCATAATGTCCGAATTTGATTCCTTTCAACGCTCCAATGATAACATTGACCATTGTAAGGTCCGTTTCAGACAGATGAATCCATTTTTCGCCATCAAAACAAGCAGGCTTTTTTGCCTCCTCATCATATACAATAGAAGCAACAGGCCTGCCGTCCGGAAGCCTTGGGACATTTTCCAAAGTACAAGACAACAACCTGTTACCGCAGATATCAATATCAGACAAAAATTTCATATCAAATAAATGAAGCCGTTCAAATCACCTTTCCATGTTACTACTACCGTATCTCTATCCTTATAATGGACATCACAGAAAACCATATTCTTATCAGAATCCATCACCGTAACAGATGGATACCTGTCCATTTCATGCACAATAGTCTGAGGACTTGCACCAATTCCGACAGTCATACCTATAGGATCCGCTGTCGCTATAATTTCCCTATGGCCACGAATACTTACAGGTCTGGAATTGTCTGCATACTTGTAGGTAAAACTGAAGCTATGTAAGCTGTCATCATTTCTGGATGAAAGAGATGTTTCTAAAATCACTATGCGCCGGAACTCTCCTCCCTTATAATGATATATCTGTCCGCTGCATACAAGCTCACTCATAGACTCAAGCACCCTCTCTGTCACATAACCGCTATGCTGAGTATAGATATAATCCGCATCGCTTGACACCTGCTCTGCATATCCGGAATAAACCCCCGACCGATGATCCGTCTCCGGCTCAAATACCAAAGCTCCGTCCATGGGAATGTTATCAAAACCGCCATATCGATTTGCGAACATATACTGCTCGAACTGTCCCGGGCAAATCTGATATTGAGGTGATTTGATAACAGTTTCACCACAATCCAACCGGACGTGAAAAGACCCCAGTTTGGCAGCAGGAGAATTATCTACCCTTATCATCCTACTGACAGATCCCAGCCCTGAAGCATCTGTAGTAAGGACTCCTGGAACATTACGCTCTCCTGAAGCACTCACGAAGACAATACCTGAACGGACCATAAAATTATGAAGAGATACCGGCAGCAAATAATCCTGAGGCACTCTCAAAAAATCAAGATCAGATATTCTTGACTTAGAGGTATCGCTCAGACCATTTACCTTGAATGTTCCTTCCTTATCAACAGCCTTCAGCAGAAACTCTTTATATAGATGCACCTGCTTAATCTCCTCATCAGGAAGAGGTATATCCAGCCAGAGAAATTGAGAAACAACATCTCGGATATCCACCTCTACATTACCTTGAAAATCCGGATAAAATTTCTCATTGAGCAAGACCGGGCCGTCAGCACTCTCACCCAGGCGCACATTAACAGGTGTCTGCTGTGCGCCTGAAGACACCTGCAGAACAACAGGACCCATTTCATAAAAATACAGGGTCTTTCCTATAATATCTGTTTCAACTATCATATAACAAATATCACCTGATTACATTGATTGACAAAGGACAAATCAGCCGGCAAAGACTGCCTCAAACCATTCCTCATACTCTACATCTTTTTCAGTCCAGTGTTCCGGTTCTCCCTCGATGCGGGGGTCAAAAATGCCGATGGTGACTGTCCTGTTTCTCAGCTTCGCAATCTGACCTTCTTTAGTAGGTTTGACTGCAGGGGCGTCTGACATTGTATAGTCAGGACCATCACGACTAATCACGAAGTAATCTTCCGATGCCGGATTATACGCTTGTCGAAGAGCCTCCCACTCATTGTTCTCAACAACCCATTTAAATGTCCAGGACTCAAATTCTATCGGTAAATCCTGAATCTTATCATCGTAATCAGGGATAAGTTGCAAAACAGTCTTGCCGCATTGTATGCCAGACGCAGAAACCTCGAATGTAAAAGATTTAATCAAGCACTTCTGTCCTCGTAATAGTTTAGGTCTCATAAGATCCATAGACAAGATCTTTGCAACATCATAATCAAGTTGCAGAGTAACTTCAGGGGCCGAATTTAACAGCAGAAGATTATATGCAGCCCAGCAGCTGGCATACAATCCGTCCGGAGTAAGGGAAGGCACATCTTCCAACACCCCGCCTGAAGATATGCAGGAATAACGGAACCCTGACCGGGAGTATGGCTGAGTGTTGCCGAACCAATAACTCTGAGATCCGTCGAAAAAAGCATAGCAGATCTGAATGGACTGTTCTTCCTCTTCCTTATCAGAGGCTACTGCAGTATTATAATGCAACTTATCTCCTATATAAGGAACAAGTAATTTCTTCTTATAATCAATTTCCGGAACGAATCTGTCATCTGCTGACCGCTTATCTGTTTCCTCCGAATTTTTGCGGTCGTAGATGAAACAATTAGAGCCGGCGAATTTCGATACATACCCTTGAGATTCTCTGTTATATCCTGATATTACATAATACTTTCCAATTTCTTTTCTAAAAATAAAGCCATCAGACCGAGGATTCTCATCAATCCCTATTTCGCGCAATTTCGGATGTAGTATCTTCATCTCCTGCATAGTTTCAGCAGCCGGCTTGGCAGAATCCAATGAAGTATCACACTCAAGTAATACCCGTGACGGTGCAGGATAAGAGACACTGATATTACCACTCAGAATGCCAGTAAGATCTTCATCTATCTTACCTGTCAAAGCTTTTTGGACGAGTATAATGCTGATATCTCCATTATCGACTGTAATTGCCGCGCCAAATTTATCTTTAAGCCAAGATATAAACTCTCCCACAGTACAGGATGGGACCAGATCCTTCAGGGGGATATATACCCCTTTGCACAATGTGTCGGCGCAATTATTCAAGACAACGATTGATGCGAACGGCTCCCCGGTAAAATCATTCCTGACCACCTGGTACCCGCATGCAGAGAATATTCTGTCTATCAGATTATGCAGCACAATAAAGGGAGTAACCCCGTATCCTTCCGGAACTGTCACAGGATTGTTATCAACTGTTATCTCCCGAGATGCATATACGAATCCGGATTCCGTCACTTCATTCAACAGAGTAACCGATCCGTCATCCTTCTTATCAACAGCTACAGGGAAGATTCTCAACCACTCCTCATCACCGGTAATCATCTCCTTTTTATAGCATCTGTCCCACAACACCTTCACCAAATCCGACACTGTTGTACAGCCCTGTAGTTCTATCCTTTTTGCTGCAAATAATTCCTTCAGCTGCATATCCTTAACCTCTGAATACATCTCAGACTCGGAGAATGCCAGGGAAACTGCCACTCCTTCATCATTGACAGTACCCAATACCATTTTGCAGCGACGCTGAAAGACTCCGTGCTGCAGTATTGCCGGAAGAGTCCTGCCCTGACGTACAGCCTTACCAAGCCGCTCCGGATGTCCAAGCAAATCAAGAGTTCCTGCAGAACCAGGAAGAACCGCAGGGACAGAAGCTGTTCCCTCATCGCTAAAAAAAGGATTGTTGACCTCTATTTCGAAAGAAAAATCATCAGGGAGCATAACCTCCCCGGACGATGTAACTAATTTCATAACGACTATTTAAGTGATGTTGTTTTTTTGAAATTCTGACGAAAACGCTGCTTTGCATCCAGATCCGTCAGAGTGACATATGTCTTCACCGGCCGGTTATTAAGATTAAGTATAGCAGACAATATTTTAGAGAACACATCATCTGCAGCTCCGCTTCTGACAGGATATCCCCCTGCATATCCGCCGTCCGCATAGCCGGGAAGAGTATGTCCGGATACCCGGGAACGGCGCTTGGCTTCAATGGAGGCTACCATACTCCTGACATACGGGTCACGGAGTTCAGGCTGAGGAACCACATACTCCCCACGATGGACCACACCTGCCACTTCCAGACGACGGCCGTCGCCGGTATATCCTCCTTCTGAAAATCCGGTAACCTGTGCAGCTCCGGAACCGGCAGCAATAGAAGATCCACCGGCCGAAGAGTTCTTGATTGCATTGCGCTGTGCCACAATCGTCGCTACCTGAGCTGCAGTAGTTGCAGCTATAAGAGCCGTGATGACAGCGGCCATAATAGGGTTGCCACCGGCGGCATTCCAGGCCTGGATACTCGCAAGCGCTCCTGCAGCAACAGCCTTGGCTATCTGTATGCCCATATCGATATCCGCATACTTTTTCTGAATATCCAGCTTCTTTGCCTCATACTCAGCCTCAATCTGCTCTCTTTTCTCTGCGTTGTCACCAGCAGCAGCCAGCTCCTTCTGCTTCCAGGCATCCAACGAGGCATACTCCGCCTCCCTTGCAGATGATATGGCTGACCCTATACCGTCAAGAATCTGATTGGCAGTGCCAAGAGCATCCTCCCAGCCTTCTGTCTCTATCTTTCCTATCTCCTGAGCATGCCGCCTGGTAAGCTCTGCCTTTCTTGCGAGGAACTCCTCTTCAGAAATCAGCTTCAACCGATGAAGCTTCTCCAGCTCCGTCATGTCTTCATTGAAAGACAAATCTGATTCAGCCCGTCTTGCATCCCTTGTGATATTCCCGGAACGGGCAGAGTCAAATAAGCGATCGAACTCATCCATCTGTTCCTGTGTCAGATCTTCTGACATCTTATCAACCTCTGCCTGCAGGTCGGCCATCATCTTAGTAACAGCCTTCGAATTATCGGCCACCGACTTCTCCAGGTACTTAAGAAAAGAGTCATCAGACTTCTGGAAATCCATATCGAAGCTTTTTTGCAAAGCCAGTCTCTTGTCATATATCTGGCCGTCAATCCCCAAAATATTTTTACCGTGAGCCTTGAGAATAGCCGATTTCTTAGTAAGGAAAGCCAGCTCGAGTGCCGATGACTGCGTCTGATATTCAGCCTGGCTTATCGCCTTGTCCAACAGCTGCTGTTTCAGATTATTCAAATCCCCGGTATAGGCAGACTCTGCCTCCTGAAGTTCCTTTTCCAAAGCCTTTTTCCTATCCTCATCCGCCTCAGATTGGATCTGATTCACCAAAGTTCCGCGTTTTCTGGCCTGAGCCGCTACAGCAGCTTCATAATCCCTGTCTGCTGCCAGTACCTTCTTAGTCGCCTCGACATAACTGTTAACGATATCATCGTTACCCAAGTCATATTGCCGCAGGAATCCTGCAAACTCAATCACTACTGAATCAGTAAACTCAGCAAGTTTCTCCTTAGTTTCATCCAACTGTTTACCGTAATGTTCCCGTTCCCAGGCATCTCTCGTAAGCAGCAAATCATTCTCCAGCTGGGACTGTTGCTTTAATAAGGCATTATACTCCTGTGCTGACTGAATCTGCTTACGATTCAATTCATACTCATCAATTACCGTCTCAAGCTGTTTGGCCTCAAGCCCGGTCCTGGTACTCAATACCGTCAGAGCAGCATCCTTTTCCTGTTGGGCAATACTCCTTTTCATATCAGCAAGTTTCATCTCCAGCCTCAAAATTTCCTCCAGGGCGGCCATCCTCTCATCTGTGCTTTTAGAACGGTCATTAGCTATCGCCTGCTGCTTGTTAATATCTGTCTGTATCTTGATTTCCTGGATTGAAAGACTGTTGTTACGCTCGAAGAGTTCATCCAACATTCCCTGAGCCTCTGCCGCCGCTTCTACAGCATCCTTGATGCTGGCTTTTATCACATTTCTTCCCTGGCCGAAATTAGCAAGAAACTGCTTCCAGCCGGCAGAGACCTTAGCCTGTGTCATAGCCCAGGAATCGCCCCATACCTGCGTCTGTTCCGTCATCTTCTTTAATCCTGATACTAATACTGTAGCCCCGGCTGCTACAGCGCCCAAAATTCCAGGAACGGTTTTCAGATTATCGGTAATTTTCCGGAATGAAAGCATCGGCTCCTTTATACCATTGACGCCAATTCTCAAATCCTTCAGCCTGTCTTCAGTTCTTATCAGTTCCTTATTGTACTTATCCCACAGGGCAGGATTGGCATCCTTGTGCATAGAGTTCAATGCTGACCGCAGCTGTTGAGCGTGTTTCTTCAGCTGATTGACAGACATCTTATTCAAGTCCAGTGCGGAAGAATACGAATTACTCTCCTTTATAGCCTGCTTTAAAGCCTTGTTATAATTCTTCTGCTCCTGCTGCAGACGGCGGAACTCATCGGTATTTTCCTTACCCTCTACGCGCATCTTGGCCATCTGAGTCTCCGTGGATGCAATAGACTTTCTCAGAGACTCACACTGCTCCTCTGCACCCCGCAGCGCCTTTGCAAATTTTTCCTGGTCTTTCGGATCCAGTTCAATCTCCGCCACAAAGCGGACCATTTCATTTTCTACAGCCATTTCCTTGATTTTTAATCAAATTTACGGACGCCGCAGGCATAAAAAAAGGACAGCCGAAGCCGTCCTGATATAATGTATTTTCCTAATAATCACTTGAACAGTGACTGAATCAATGATATAATAAAAGCAACTCCAAAAGGAATCACAATTAGAAATACAGCGACCAATATCGGCACCAATGGATGTATGAGCATCAAGAGGATAAAAACCATCGCACCGATAAAGCAGAGAAGTACTTTTATTCCATTAAACTCTTTCATCGCAATTTTCACTTAAGCAGCCAATTCATTAGGGCTAATATCCCCCAAATGAACAAAAACAACAATCCTCCGAAAAGGAAATAGAAAAAAATAAAATCCGTAGCAATCAGAATCACTACAAACATCCCTATAACGAATATAACTCCTGAAATAATCAATAATTTCTTTGACAATTCACTCATATCACTTTACACTTTTGATGTTTGACTCTATAGCCCTGATCATCTGAGCCGGGATAAGCCTGTTCAGTTTCTTCCATATATCCGACTTCAGGTAGCCATATACATACTTATTATAGATTTGCGAATAATGCTTCTTGCGTACAATCTTTCCGCCGGCAGACCGTCGCTTCTTCATATCCAGGAAACGAATATATACAGGATAATTAACTTCTACTCCGACACCTCCGGTCTCTATCCCTGTCTGAGGCCTTGCAGACAACGCCTTTATAAGATTACCTGTCACGGAATTATAGGATGACGAAGCTATGGAACGCTGATGAGCCAGCAGCTTTTCACCCTGGCTCATCAAATATCCGTTCAATTCGTGTTTAAACTCATCAGTAAGCATATCCTGCATTTTTGCAAAGATAACGAAATTTATTGATTAGCAATCTCTTTATCTTCTCCACTACCGGCCAGATACAATACGATTTCTGCTGCTGTATGGCTTGCTTCATAGATATCCAGGCAGACATCATCCGCAAGCCCGTCGCAGTACTCCAGATCCTTACCTTTCAACGATGAAACGATTTTGCCTATCCTCATACCCATCTGCTGGAGAATGACTATGGCCTCCAGCAACTGGCGTACCTCTCTGTCCCTATTCATTTAGAAGCCTCCAATTTTGTAGCCAAGTGTTCGGCAGCCCGCTGGATACAGATAGAAGAATACCCATCTATATCGCCTTTCAGATCGTCAATCCGGTCAGTTATACTTTCAGCGTAAAGCTTCAGATCTGGATGCTGTGCCGGCGGTAATCCCTCATATAGACTCTCGATATTACGGATGAGACTACGGATATCGGCTTTTATCAATCTACTTTGATACATCATATCGTAAAAAACAGAATAATCCTTTTCTTCCATCACTCACCCTCCTCTTCTTTAGAAATCTTACCTGCGGTCTCCTTAACGGCCGCCGAAAGCAGCTCCATCATACACCTCTCCGCATCCTCCAGCTGGATAGACAGAAGATTATACATCGACCTGATATCGTCCGAAGACTCAAGTCCTAAATTCTTATAGCCTATTCTCGATAAAACTTTTATCCTCTCCAGCAGTTTGGAAGCACCGTTGAATGAATTGAGAGCCTTGTTGAACTGAATGAATGTTGTGTTTTCCATATCGTCAGACCTCCTCTTATTAAGATGCCATTGAAGCAGAGTTAGACTTTTTCCCGAGCCTGGGAGACCGGTTTTCAGCGATTGCAGCCTTGGTCATGTCGGTGACCTCCGACATCAGCATACGGTGATCAAGGAGAGACTTCTGCTGATGGATAAGGCGGTTGGCCACAATATAGAGGTCCTGGAGTTCCTTTGCAAATTCAGGATCAAATGGGATGACTCCATCGT
Organism: uncultured Bacteroidales bacterium; assembly: GCA_900546395.1. GTDB lineage: Bacteria > Bacteroidota > Bacteroidia > Bacteroidales > UBA932 > Cryptobacteroides. The sequence goes on from URDD01000009.1 coordinate 15,017, forward strand.
CGTTAGCAGCAGCAACGATTTCAAGAAGGCCGATCTGCTCGGCTGAAGACTCTATCATCTGATCAATGATGGTCTGTGTTCTTTCGTAAGCTTCATCTGAAAAGCTTGTCGTGTTGGTATTTCTTAGCATAATACAGTGTATTTAATGACAAAAGCCCTGCACTTAGGTGGGCTAAGAAATACCAACATCATCTGCCGTTATTTGCCTCCAAGTTTCCCGGGAAGCGACCACCGTATGCAGGGCAATTATCTATATTTTTCTCTGGAAATACACTTTCCGGCAGAAAGATAAAGACTGATATATGATATTTCTTAGCGACAGCAAAGGTAAGGAGAAAATCTGAAAAAGCAAGAATTTTTGTAAATTTGTCGAAAACACCGGATATCTCGGAGTGGCCATTACCTCTGCAGCTCCTCAGCCGGCACTGATGATCACGGCCGGATATGAGCTGCTGTCTGCCTTTGCCATCATATCAGGGGCAATCCTACTGGCCGCCCTTTGGATTTGGCTTTGATGGTGATTAATAAAAGAACTATAACAGATGTACGGAAAGAAACAGCCACAACAGCCGCCATTACCAGCTCGGCCTGCTATTCCTCCTCGATGGACTCCTACTCCCGACAGCGAAGGTCGTCCTCTAAGGAAACAATAATTTAAAAATCAGAAGCAGGAAAACTGACGATATAAGACCAATAACAAGAACATATAGTGCACATCGATACATTTTAACCTCGTGTGCTTGTTCTTTCTTATTCTCCATAATACGAAATTGGATTTCTGATAAAGCATAACCAAGAAGACACTTCTTCTTGTCAACTTCTATATTCTCCTTTAAATATTCCACTATGGTAGGGAAAAAGAAATGAGATGGAGAATCACCTGGTGGATATACTGTTCGCTTATACATCGAACCATATATCAGGATAAATGCTGCTGTTCCACATACAGTTAAGCCATATCCAGAGAGCAAGAGTAAAGATATTTCTGGCGAATCAGACATTATTTCTACTACAAAAAAACCTAAAAGAGCCACTATCGCTGCGATAATCCATCCCAAAACAGTAATGCACCTCTTCCTTATCCGCTCTATTATAGTCACCTGATTCTGAAGACATAGATTTCCCATTTCAACTCCAGAGGTTACACTATCAGAATCCAATCCATCGATAAGATCCAAATCAAAAGGAACATCCTTAAAAAAATTGTCCATAGCAAAAGATTTTTACAAAGTTAACTTTTTACACAGCATCGATAGCGCGGATCTCAAATTCCATACTCCACCCGATAGAATTGGCAAGCGGTCTGGCCACAATAGGCTGCACACTGGTCGGAAACTCCATCCAGAACACCGCCGACTCATCGAAATCATCTCTCATCTTCCTCCTGATAGCCGAAATGGCATCCAAAGCCCTGTCCTGAGCAAGCATCTCGGTAGCCTGATCATGGTCCTCCGGCGTAGGAACAGCCACAGTGACAGACATCCTGAAACGGTCAGTCTTGACATCCACTGAATTGACAGAACTTGTAATAGTCGAGTAATCAACGAACAGAAACATCCCCTGCAGGGACGATACCCGCCGCTGGACAGCTGTTATATCAATACCGAAAACAAAGTCCTTTATATCCGGATTGCGGAACGTATCCGCCAGATCCAGTGTTTCATTCTTCAGAGCTTCATAATCAAGACCGGAGGATAACACAAAAAATCTTTCCACAGCTTTTGCTGAGGCAAACTGCGAAAAATACAAAAAGGCTTTTTTCAATAATGACATATCATTCAGGTATTTCTGTTGTAATATATGGGATAATACATTCTACAGGAAGATTCATCTTTTCGGCAATCTCCCCGGCACCAAGCCCTGCACTCCGGAGGGAAAGAATCCCGTCAATATTGAGCTGCACTAAGGCCGCAAGATAGGTGAACAGGTCCAGTTCCTTGATTTCCTGCAGAGTTCCATAACCTGACTTGGAGAGTGAAAACATCGAAGAGGACAGACCGAGGGGGCTTGAAGCTCCGGCTGCAGGACGGGATGACGGAGTAAATATCAGTCGGAAATCAGGAATCTTCTTAATCCAGTCCAGGATTCCCCTCAAATTATAATAGACAGCGACCTTCATAGCCCGTGACACCTTTGACACTCCGGGATACAGAGTGTCGAAAAGAGCGTTCAGGACAGTGTCTGACCGGCTGCTGCCATACAGTTCCAGCAGTTCCAGCAGTTCAACATATTGTTCAGCCTTGATAGAACAGTCCACATAACCGTCATCTGTGACGAAAAATGTATATGGAACCCTGCCTTTCACCTTGGTAAGGAGATTCTGCTTCAGAAGTATATTGACCGATGCAGTGCGGCTGCCATCCTCATTTTCGCGAATCCGATATGGAAAAGTCAGATATCCGTTCAGCCTATATAGGTTTTCTCCCATCGCCTCTGTAAATGTACCACACTTTGATACATTCATCCCTAACAGTGCAGATGAGATTCCGATCTGAAAAGACTGGAAATCGATAACTCCCGTTTCAAATAATTCAAAGCAGGAACATAGCCGGATAAAGACCTGGGCATTATCCGGCGATATCTCATCCCACCCCATAGGCAGACGGCAGGAAGTCTTGTCAGTAAAGCGAAGTGTTATCATAGCATCGTATAATGTTTGTTCTCCTCTTTATTCAGGTTGTTCTGTATAGCCATAGATCCGGAGGAAGCCTTCAGGATAGTCTCGATAGAGGCGTTCCAGCTTTCGACTTCAGCCATCAGCTGTGCGTATAAACGATCCCGAGACTGCATCGAAGTGCCCTTGGTGTATTCGTGATTAAAGTCATAGCGTATCGAGCGGGGAAGTTCTGTAACGTCGAACTGCATCACGGCTTTGGCCATCACCTGATAACATAGGGAGCGCTTCGCGAGATCCAGAACTCTCTCATCCTTACTATCGCGTATTACAGGAAGAATCTTTTGCGACCACACTGTGCGGATAATGTATTGCACTTTTGAGAAAAAGAAAGCACTGTTATCTATGCCATAATAGTAGTCAAATTCTGCAGCAGAGCGCACCGGCAGAGACTGTCTTTCCTTATATGCCTTGGATTCTGCATAACAGCTCTCCCCTTCAGGCGTTTTCCACTTCACCTCCTGAGCATGCTCATCCAGCCACTCCAGCAGCCAGTCCATAGCCTGCCAGAAAGCATCTATATGGTGTCTGCGTATTTCCTCATACTGATACTTGTACAGGGATGCTTCAGAGCCGTTTTTCTTCACAGCTGCAAATATGGCATATCGATATACGGCCCCGGATGCAAGGGCTGTCTTCAGATGCTCGTGACCTTCGGAAAGGGTATCCGATACAGGAGCATCGCTAAGAACACCATACACTTCAGGGGTCACAAGCCGGCTTATTTCCTTGGCCGTAGCTCTTACTGAAGGCCCCAGCTGGCTGAAGGTAGTATCCGGCATAAACCCGTCAACATAGGATGTGAAATCACTCAGATCCTTGAAAATTTCAATAGAAGTCATCATAGCTGTGTCTGATTGGATAGTCTGTCGGCCGGTGATACATTTTCCTGCCTCTGTACAGTAGGTCTGTAAAATCCGATACGGATTCCGGACCGATATTCTTCCGGAAAATTGAGCTTCAGGGCATAGTTGATATCAGTGCAGATGATACTTTCAGGAAGGGCCTGCTGTGTCAGATAGACCAGATAATTATAATAAGTATCAGAACCGGACTTGGAGACCACTCCGTCTGAAGATATGTTGGAAATCGAAGAGTCGATGCCTTTGGCCGAGAGAAGCACCATATCAGCGCGCTTGTCGTATGTGATGAGCGCCTCTATATACTCTTTGTATTTCTGCGATATTTCCTCAATCTTCCAGGTCTCCAGGTCGCCGTTCTGATTCAGAAGGGATCTTGTAGCATAGACCTTGCCCTGATTCTTTCCTCGTCCTGCAAGGAAGTTGGTAAGATTGGTAAGTTCAGCCTGTACAAGTTCGTTGAGCAGTGATGAAGAATAAGTCTCCCCTATCTCTATTTTTTTTGCTCCTACAGTAACAGAGACATACTCGCTGGCCGGCTTACCCTCTGCCTTCAGCCTGGCATTGACATCACACAGCTGCTGCAGCTCGTCCTCCTTGAGCTTAAGCCAGGCATTTGGGATTATGACATGATGCCGCGCTGAAAGGGAGTTCTCCAGATAAGAGTTAATATACTCCGGAGTAGCGTTACATCCTTTTATCCAGTCTTTGATACCGGTAAAAAACACATTAGTAGCATAGACTGTTTCTCCATAATTAGGGTTCTTGGCATAACTTACCACGCTGTTTCTTGATAACGGAGCCTTATAATTAATTCGCGGATAGACTTTATATTCATCCGTATCTGACGATTTTTCCCTCGGTCCTACCATTACCAGTTCCAGATCCCTGTCTTCTACCTCTGATTTTCGGGATATATCTTTCACCGTACCCATCCGGCAGCGCACCTCATCGATATGCTCAAGCCCTACCACCGGCAGGAACCCGGGCAACTTCATTCCAAAACCGCGACTGAGATGCCACTTGGAAAAAATCCCCTCACTGTAATAATAAGATCTGATACATTTGTTCAGATATGTCTCGTATGTATCCGGCAACCCGGCTTCTCTCCAGGAATCAAGCCACCGCTCTATCTTCTCGTTCTTCAGGTATTGCCTGACGATTATCCCGTCCTCATTGACTGTGCTGGTATATAGCTGCGGGCCGTTACCGTACAGGATTGATATCTGCTTCTCAATAAGGGATGGTAGCAAACGGTTCCCCCTGATAAGCACCTTGCAGGTATTCGGTTCAAGATTATCAGCACCGAACGGCCAGATAAAATATCTGCCAATCTTACGCGGTGACACCCGCTCTGAATCTGCCGGAGAAACAAAATCTCCTGACAATCCAGCAGCCCTTATTGGGGTTTCTCCTACCTGATAAGTGAAAGCATACCCATCACCGGATATGTATCCTATTCTATTCATACCATATCACTCTTTTAAGTTTATACCCATCCGTGGAAAATGCAATATACCGGATCAGTACCCGGTAACAGGCTTTCGGTCTGTCGTCGCCGTCAGAGAAAAGGAAAAAATGTTTGCCATCTATATCAAATTTATCATGTGGCAGCGGCCGCCTGCAGGTGCAGTGTTCACAAGTTTTCAGCCCTACTGTACCCACCGGCTTCTTCCTGCGGCTGAACGGGAAGAAGGAGACGGTAAAATCGCCTCCTGTCTTGCTGACCTGCTCTGCCATTACGATAGCATCTATACCTCTTATCGTTTCCATTGCAATACAAATTTACCGACAGAATCCACGCCCGGAAAGGACAGAGCCTGTCATATTTCCATAAAAATCCCCGTTGTAATACAAGCGGAGAAATCAGCGGCGCCGGGCACTTCTTTCCCGAACGATAATTTTTTGCTACAAATTGCAAGTCATTGATTTGCAATACAAGTTGTCCCGCGGGCAATCTTAACATAAAGTGCCTGAATATGTAGCAATTAAGGCTCATTTCAGCCTGAAAAGTTATTAATTCCCGCAGCTGCGTTGTAATTCTCCGACAGCCCCGGAAAGAACTTCTCATATTTTCCCCAGACAAGATATGTCAGGGCGGACGGTATCTGAGGAGTTAGCCCGGCCTGAAGATCTATCCTGACTTTCTTCTCCGGAGACTTATCCAGTTCCACAGGAGATGACCCGGGGATCTTCTTGCAACAGTACATCGCTGAAACAAGATTAGGACACTCGTTTGCGTCTATTCTGATACGCGGAATATTTCTCTCCGTCTCAGACAGCAGCCGCTTCCAGAGCTTATGATGCTCCCAGTAAAAAATGGTCCTCTGTCCGAGAGACTGAAGCCTTACATTCCAGCCGTATGACTCCAGGGCTGACTTCATTTCCTGAGCATCCGTCTCATTGACCCTCTTCTGATTCTTCTTGTTGCCGGCACGGTCATAGTACAGGTCTATCCTTCTGTTCTTGACAGCCGGGCCAAAGAAGGCATTAAATGCAGCAGCCATCTCAGCGATATCTTCAGGAGGATAAACAAAAAACTCCTTCAGTACCCGAAGAGTATTCCCTTTTTCCTGTGCTGCCACCATCGAGGCAAAGTTGCCCGGGTCATAGCCTATCAGAATCTTATCCATCGGATCGTAATAATTAAGATATCCTGCATCAATCCTGACAGTATCCTTCAGGGTCAGTTTATCAAGAGCCTGGTATCTGTAGCTGTCTGAAAAGGTATGTTTGCTCTCATCCCATAGTTCAAAAAAAAGATTGTCTCTGTTGCGGTCTCCGATAGAACATATCGAGCTAAGGAACTCCGAATCGGATAAGATGTCCCGCTGAGTTTTGAAATAATCAAAACCAAGCACATCTCTGTTTATAAATGTACTTGTCCTGATGTACAGAATGGCAGACTTCCTCATTTCGCTCAGCAGAGGTGACCACTTTGCCAAAGTGTTCTCCGAAAGCCTGGTCTTGACACCGTTCTGAAGATTGACCTGCGCTTTGTTGACATGCAGGGCAAGAGAGAGGATGTCCGTAATAAGCTCCGGATCCATCTTATTCTCATATTCGGTAAACCAGTTCGACTCTCCTATACTGACGCGGCCGATGTCGGATACTCCGGTAATTCCACCATGTAGATGACATTTGTGAGCTTCAGAACCGGCTCCGATTCGGGAGGTTCGTATTGCTGGAATGATCCTGGAGCGGAGTTTCTCTTCGTTAGAATACTTCATCTCCTCAAAAAGACCGTGTACTACCGAAGATCCTGCAATGGAATCAGACCTATCCACAGCAACAGCTCTTAGGACATGACCATTGGCAAAGACGATACACCGCTCAGGTTCTAAAATTGGATATCGCGGCTTCTGAAAGTGGTGTGGCAGGTCTTTCTCACCGACGACAAAATCAAAACCTTCCTGCAGCATAGGTCTTGAAGTTCCATCCGGCATTTTGATTCCCTGACGGTATGCACTCAGCAGAACAGGAATGACATTGGTCATCAATGCTACGAAAGAGTTGTGCGATATGATAGAAGTCTCACGAGGCATCAGGGATGCGACTCTCAAAGACCTCGGTGCAGTTATTCCGGTAGTCTTTCCCGTACCTCGTCCCATCGCTCCTATGAGTTTGTTCGGGTCAACGGCATTGGCCAATGCCTGGACCTTATTCATATAAAGGTCAATGGTATCAGATGCCATACTCTTCCTCCTCTATTTTAATAGGTTCTACCGTCTGAATACCTGCCTCGAGCAACAGTCTTTCCTTCTCCGCATCAGTTGTTTCAAGTGACATTATCATCTCCCTGTATTTCCTGTCTTCCGCCCTCTTGGCTATGTCCGCAAGTTTTTTCGACTCATAACCCAAATCCTCCGGTTTTACATTCACATTGATAAGGAAGACCGGAGCCTGCCAGTTATATGACTCGGATTCCCTCACAAGTGTCCTCAGCTCGTGAGCCTTGACCATACATTTGTAGGCTACATCATACTTGTCCGCTGCTATGGCCAGGGTCTTGAGGTCTTCCAGCTGGTCGGCATATACCATATCCCACGACTTTGCAGAAGATGTGTCGTCGAAGTAGTAATAGTCCAGGGCATCGTAATAGATGCCTCTGGCCTGAGCAATCGAGAGCTGCGGCCACTCTCTCCTAAGCTGGTCAATACACTTGCGCACCGACAGCCTGTTCCCATGCATAAGCCTGGCTACGGAGTCCAGCTGCAGTATGTATTCCTGCATATTTTCCGGAATGACACCGGACTGCCGAGTCTTCAGGAACGATTGCAATGCATCTATGCTGTATTTCTGCAGCACTTCAAGTCTTGATTTATTCATATTCCGAACAATTCTTTTTTTAGCGATTCCACTTTCTTAACATATTCTAACTTGTAGGCAAGATCAAGAGCTTTCGGATCACCGGAAAGAGCTGCCGAGCTGAGAGCTGCAGCCAGGTCGTCTTCGTGGTTACTACGACTTTTCCAGTATTCTTTACACAAAGGATGCTCTATGTCTGTTATATCGCGCAAGAATTTGCGCCGCTCCTCCCCGATAAGGTTCATCCTTTCCGCTATCTGCTCAGGATAAAGACCGAGAACAGCATAATCTTTCATCTTTGAAATAAACTCCGGAAGATATCCTGTCATACAGTTCTGGATTTAATAAATTCATCAAACACTTCTTCATACAAGGCAAGTATAATTTTGAATCTCTCAAGATTGGCTCCCGCTCGCTGACGGACTTCTGCACTTGCCTTTTTACCATTGATTTGAGACGAATATCTCTTGATATTCATTTCTACATTCATCCTTTCCTCAAAATATCTGTTAGGATCATTAAGCATCAGTTCCTTAATGCGAGTCCGCTCATCCTTTTGGCTGATAAACGGATGTTTGGAAAGGAACTCTCCGGTCTTATTGAATGACCTGAGCTCGGAAAAACATAGTTCCAGGCGTATTGACTTGGAAACAATAGATTCAAGAACTGTTGCATCCAGCTCATTCGCTCCCTCTGTATCTCTTTCGATTTGCCTGAGTTCCTGATGAAGATTGATTCTGTCTGAATATATAGAGTCTGCTATTCTTACCTGAGGATTATCCATAGAACGCCAGGCGATATCAGGATATTCTTCAAATTTAGAAGCCTTCCTGTGTATATTTTCTTGAGTCTCCGGTTTAGAAGTCTCTGAAGATGGACGAGCCTTATGATTCAGAAGCCCTGACAACTCTTCAGCCGTATAGATACCGAGCAGTTCATACACCAGAGACACGGCCAGTTCCTGACGATCAAGCATTCTTCTGCCCGCTGCAGGATGCTTCAGATTACGCAGAAGATGGCGATACTCTTCTATTTGCCTGGAATCAGCTATTTCCTTGCTTTTTTCTCTCTTTTGCTGAAAAGTGTACATAACTCATATCAAAAGAGAGCCGGCACAATGGCGGCTCTCAAACACATAATAACCAAAACACAAAAAACTAAGCATCAGAAGCCGGAGTAGTCACCTCGCCCAGATATTCGAGCGGCTGGAAGAAACTCTCGTTTGAAAAAGTCACATCAGTAGATGTGTTCTCTCCATTCTTCCTGCGCGTAAATGCTGACAAGAACATCGGACTGTAAGGACGTCCGTAGATTGTTTTCTTCCTGGTGAAACGATCTATGGTTACGACAAAAACAGGACAGCCTACCCTGCTTTCGATGAAATTGTCGATGGCAACACTCTCACCTCCGATGGTCCCGGTCAGAGAATTGTTTACTGTTGAAGTAACATCGCCCTGACTTCCCTCTGAAGTAGATCCTGCCGTATATTTGGCAAAATTGATTTCCTTCCAACCATTTGCCGAACTTTTGAGAGTGATGGCAGCCATGCTCCTTGCTGAATCAGACTCTGTGATTTCCGGCAACTTAGAATAATCAACATCCGCCTCATCCAAAACGTATATTTTGCTGGAGATTCTCTTTCCCTGCGATTCAAAATCGCTGACCGGAGGGATATCAGTAAGTTTTTTTAACATACTAAATCATTTTAAGGGGCAGAAGCATCTGCCCCGATTTGAAATAAATAATATGACTTATTCTCCACGGGCAACTTCGTGGAACTTGCTGTCAGACTTGTCGTAGTACACCTTGATGTATGCTCCGACCTTTGTCGGGTTCCATGCAGACGAGATCTCTGAGAACTTGCCGGACTTGTCAATGCCGGTAGCATTGGTGGTAGAACCACATTCGATGCGATAGATTACTCCTTCTGAAGCATTGGTAATGTCCGTCAGCTTCTTTGTAGAGGTATTAGCACCTGTAGTGAAGATGATTCCCTCTTTCGCATTGGCCGTTGTAGCATCTGCCTTGAGTGCAACTGCAGGCCAGTTCATGAAGACCATCTGTTCCTTACAATCTGCCGCCTTCAGTTCAGCAAGGTCTTTCTTCTTGACACCTGCAAAGCAGACTCCTGCTCCTTCCATCCAGTAACTGTAAGCAATCACCTCTTCAAGGTCTCTCTGGAAATTCATCTTGAACTCCTCACCTGGCACATTCTCAAGAAGAACGATATTGTCATCCACTGTAGCAAAGATGAACTTGAGACTACCCATACAAGGTACCCAACGGATAGGAATCTCATAATCCGGCACTTTATCCACTACCCCAGTGTAGTTAGTATCTGTGCCGTATTTGGCCCTGTACCAGGCCTTGAACCAAGGACGATGCTTTTCATTGACATACAGAGCATACTGATGTATGAACTCGGTTTTTTCGGAAAGCGTCTCGGCGAAGAATGTCAGCACATCTCCGATATCCGCCTGACTGTATGTCGCCAGCTGGGCATCAAGGAACGGAAGCACTTTCTTCTCGTCATAGAGCCCCATCAGTCTATGAATAACACCTGTCGATGCAAACATAGTATTCCCGGCTACATTTTTCTTAGGCTCTACGCGATATCCCATAATAGCCCTGCGGATGCGCTCGTTGCTTATCTGCTTCGCCATTTCCAGGATAATCCACTCGATGAGACTCCACTTGATAGGATCTGAACCGGACTTGTTGAGATAGTTCAGGTAAGAGCGCTCAATCGCTGACATGTCTTCAAACTGAAGCTTTGCCATCGCCTTGTCAACATATCCTTTTTCAGGCTGGAAGTTGATATCACCCTTGAAGACGCGCCCTGCCTGGTAAGCCTGTGACACCTCAGTAAAGAGAACATTGGTAATGAGGGTACCTGACTGGATGTTCGAAATCTTCGAGAACAGGCCGTTCAGGTTAGGAAGAGACTGAAGTCGTGAGATAAGGGCATCCTGACGCACTGACAATGCTCTCGTACCGATTTCTGTATCAGAAGTAAGAGCAGAGTAGTCAACTGTACCCTTGATAACATCCTGAAGGGTACCGTTCGCAATGTGCATATTCAGCCTTGCACACAGCGACTCTGTATAATCATTGACTGCAGAGCGGAAAAGAGCTGCATCCTCAGAGGTAGGAGTTCCGGAGGATGCACGATTGATGGCGATACGGTTGTATCGTCTCGTAGCCTCGAAAAGAGGATGCTGTACGCCGAATGCATACCTTGCAGTGTGTGGACCATAAGCCCTGACAGGAGCCTCGACACGGTCTTCAGGAGTATCTCCCTGAGATGCAGATCCAAGTGCTGCCACTGTCGCCTGAAGGTTTCTGACAGCCTCAAGAATCTGGGCTGAAGAATCAGTCTCCTGTGCAGAAGACTCTGTACCGAGTAGCTCTGCAAGCTCTCCGAAAACCCTGCTCTGCTCCGCATACCTCTCCTCTCTTGCCTGTTCTGCCTGGTAAGCTTCGAAGTCGGACTGGAAAGAATCAGCACCATAGGCCTCCTCATAAGCCTTAATCAGTGCTGACTGATCCTCTGCCGACAATTCTTTTTTCTGGAATCTGTCGGTAAGTTCCAATTTGGCCACAATGGCCATCAAGTTCTGAAAAAATCTTCTCATTGTTCAAACGGTATTTTATTAATGTCTATTTGTCGAGACTGCTTCTTTGACACCACCTTGGCTATGTCGGAAATCAGGTCCTCAAGAGTCTTTTGTCCGTCCACAAGCCCTGCGGCAACTGCCTCTTCAGTATAATAAGTCTCACCTTCCAGGGCTGCCTCCGAAGCTGAAGGGCGGGCAGATTTAACATCATTGATAAAAGCTTCAGCAAGCGGATCCAGATAAGTTTTCACAAACTCTTCTCCTTCGCCTTTTTCGGCATCGTTGAAAATCTTGTTCTTGCGCGGTGAGTAACTGCTGTAGTATTCATGCTCCTTGATACCCCACTTTTCCAGCATCCCGGCATCATCATATAACACAGCCATGACTCCGATACAGCCGGCCGATGAGAAAATGGAGCTTGAATAAATCTTGTCAGCACCCGCAGCAAGATAGTACCCGGCAGATGCCGCTGTAGTATCAACCAGGGCGTAACACGGCTTTTTCAGCCTTCTGACCACTTCATAAGCCTCATGACAGCCGAATGCTTCTCCCCCACAGCTATCGACATGTATGATATGTGCGGCTATCGATGGATTAGCATCAGCTGCAAGGAGATTATTGATAAACCGTTCCGTTGAAAACCTATAGTATGAACGGTAATATATATTCCCGAAGACAGGATGATAGGCGATGCTGCCTTCCTTTATGTCCTGGCTATAAAACTCATCAGACACTACAGGCAAATCGTCAGAGAGTGCTATATTATCCATATATGACTTATGAGGGTCGAAAGAATCAATCCTCATACTGGACTCGGAAGGAACAGGAACTGTCCCGTAAAAAGCGATTATACTGTTCTTTTTTTCTGGCATTATCCTCTTTTTACACGAAGATACATCAGTGTTTTCGTGCATTAAAGGACAGCCGGAAGGCCCCTTTCTATAGCGATGAGGAAAGAGTCAGCAAAAGTCTTGAAAATGTATAAAAATTAGGTACTAAAACTGTCCGGACTTAGAGAAAAATCAGTCTGAAAATACAGGACATAAAGGGGCGCATATTTTTATAAATCAAAGGTTTCCGCCGACTTCTCCATATTCTCGAACCTCTGCCGATACCGGTACCAGTCCTTTCGCAGCATCTCCACTGTTACCTTCTCCGGCTCGATATGGTAGTCTGACAAGAACTCATCGATAGCCTCTACAATGTCCAGATCCGCATTGTTGTTAAGAGCGCCGGCCATATAGGCGTGAAAAGTCTGTTTGAATCCCTTCATCAGATGTTTTGAAACAGCTCTCTGGCCCTTATCAGAAAGATAATCCCTGTACAGGGTATGCAAATGGACAGTTCTCTGCGAAGGGAAAGAGTATGTTTTCTTCTTACTCTTCAGGAGAGCAATCCTGATACTGTCGCAACTCCCCTCCGGAGATACAGGCATATAATCCGAAGGAATCGTTTCCAGGTGCATCTTTACCAGCCCCCATAGTCGTGATCCCTTTGATGGAGAGATTATATCGCTCCCAGAATTGATAGATACTATGTACTCACGCAGTGCAGGAGATACCTTTACACTTACCAATGCTCTGTCCATTTTACTTTGATTATGTCCCACAAAAATAGATTCTGTCCTGTTTCTCCTGCAGGACAAAAACTACAGTAAGATACAAAAATTCAAGCAGAATTTCAATAGAAGAAAAATAAGACACCTTGTCAAAATCGCCGTTTTTTTAGTACTTTAGAACTGACACGCGTAATGCATTAATTTACAATTAATTACAAAGCAATAATATTAGTACTGAATTAGTGCTGCCTCAGAACCGGGGGCAGTACTAATTTTTTTGCCCTTTAGCACTGTTTCAGCACTGTTTTAGTACTGCCTTAATTCGCTGACATTCCGCAAGTTACACGCCCACAGTTCTAAAGTACTAATTTTTTCCTATTTTTATATAGGTGTTATTTTTTGAAGTAGTAAATAAAATAAATAATATAATATATAAGGCTGATTGTCACTCTCTTGCATCATTTTAGACCTCCCGACAGTTCAGTATTTTTTCTCTTGGAAAGAGGTTGGGGGAGCGGGGAAGGAACAGGAACAGTACTGGTTTTTCAGTACTAATCATCAGTACTAATATCAGAACTGAAGCCTTTCCTCTGTAAAGAAATTATAAAAAAAGGTGTAATTTCGCCCGAAACAGCCTCTTTTACCATCATCAATACCATTAATCCACTACATATTTTCGAGCTTCTGAAAGGCGAAATTACCTATCAAAAAAGGCAGCCCCGAAAGGCTGCCCTAATTGGTGTTAAAGTTCTATTATAGAGAAACCGAACTGAGTTCGGAACCTATCCTATGAATGGCATCAAGAATCTTTCTATCGGTCAGATGCTGACACGCTTATTTTATTAACATAATCCAAAATCCTTAGTGCCTGGGATTTATTGATATTAACAAACCTCAATCTATTCTTCACGAAATCGACCCCTTTTTCTTTTACAAGTCGTCCAAGACACATATTCAGAAAAACAGACGGTAAATCTGATACCTCTGCCATATCCCAAACATATACATCTTCCTGATTATTGCTGGAGTTCATCATATCGAAGATAACTGCTCCAGCGTCCGGGAACTGCCTGCCGGCTAAAGCGTCTTTTATTGATATATTCATAAATTATCCCTCCATAAACAAATTAAAATTATCTAATGTTTCCTCATCCGGAAAATGAGAAAGAGAAATACTGTAAGATAATAGACACCCCTTAAAGTCGAATCCTAAGTCAGTTGCCCTCTCATTTTTATCCGTCATCATCAAAGCTGCAGAATTACTGATAATCCATAGATAATCATCTTCAGTGCATACATTCCTGATATTATCAATCCCCATCCCTGCATTATGTTGCGCTGAATGAACTGTAAAATTAGTTTCTGCAGCTAACATCAGCGCCTTCTTATCATCAATAATCTCGGGATCGTATGCCCGCACCGTATTCGCAACTCCTGTGCCGAAGTCACAGACTGCAACATAAAGGACTTTATTTATTTCATCAAATCTGAGCATTGAAAATGCGTTCCCTCCAGCTGCAGCATGATCCTTTATATTATAATACGCTTCATGAAGACTATTGGTTACAGCACTTAAATCTTTATGATGAAAAAACTTATTCTTCAAATAACCTATGGTTCTTCTTGCGTGATCCTCCATCAACTCAAACTGCACATGCCACAAATTAAGAATCGTATTGTCAAAAGCAACAGTATAGTCCTGCCTTTGCTGCCAGTATGCTCTAAAATTCAAGTCTTCCAGAAAATAATTTCCACAATCCTCTTTTGGTTCAAGTGATACTGTAATTTTCTTTTGGTCCAGGAACTCGACGAGACAAGCCAAAGAGACAATATGCTCTGGGATAAGATCTTCCTTTTTTAAATCTCCAAAAGAAAGGATTATTTTGTCACCCATAGTGCATTCTGTCTCTCTAATTTCAGATATTCTTCTGAGCCATTCAACCCTTTTAAGAGAGTTTATATTTTCTCTGACAATTTTCATATTTGCAAAGAAATAAAAATAATAGCATAAATCAAATATTCCTATCAATCTTCATACTGTTCCGGATGCTTCAGCCGGCTGTGCATGTCATAGTCTTTTTTGACCATCTGCATGATGTTGGCCAGGGCGCTGGAGAGACTGTATCCCTTGGTGGATTTCTGGCGGCGGATAGTCGGACCGGTCATGATCTTGATATAGACGCACCCCTTGGCGCGGCCAGCGTGCTTGATTCGCATCTTGAAGATACCTGGATACTGGGATACAAGAAATCTGGCCGCATCGATAAAGGCCGGATTGGTGACATTTGACATCCCGTATGGGAGTCCGTTGGTGGTGTTGTAATAAGTACGCATAATTACAAGTATATTAACGATAAAAGCCCTGCACTTAGGTGGGCGTACCAACATACAACACCAACTGCCGTAATATTGTCGCCAAGTTTCCCGGGCGAAAACCACCGTATGCAGGGCAATTATCTATATTTCTTCAGGAAAATACACTCTTCCGGCAGAATACAGATACTGATATAATATGTTAGTACGCACCGGCAAAGGTAGGGAAAGAATTTGAATTTGCAAGAAAAAAAGAAAAGGGCAACCTTTCGGTCACCCCGTGCTATCAAAAGACGCTGTCAAACAATCAAGAGATAGCAATCAATTCCTTTCCGACAGTGTGGATGCCATCCAGGATCCTTTTCTGCATTTCCGGGCGAGGTTTTCTATAACCGGAAGCATAATGCGTAAGCTGCTGCTGATTTATACCTGTTACTTTTGCTATGGCAGCCTTTGGTATGAGTTTTTCTACATGGTGCAGAAGCGCTGCTGTAGTCAGATGCCATTCGATATCCAATGCTCCTTCAAACTCCGCAGGTATTGCCTCTCCGTCTTCCCTCATACCTTGGATATGAAATTCCAAAGCCTCAAGCATATTCTTTTTCAACTCATCCAATGTATGCCCGGTAGATACGCAAGCAATATTCTCATTTGCCGGAGCTGCAGCAAAATTATCTGACCAATCGACATTAATTATTATTTTCCCCATATATAATCCTCCTTATACTTTTATCTGCAGGGCGGCTATTTCCACCCTGCCTGCTTCCAAATACTGTTTAACAAAAATTGATCGAGTGTCGCTGACGGCTTTGCATTGACTGTTACCCTACCTTTTTTGACAGGATGCTTAAACTGCCTGTGGCTTCCTTTCTGCGCAACGAGATACCAGCCGTCAGCTTCAAGCATCTTCAGTATCTCATTAACTTTATATCTTCTCATATCCTTGATTGTTTGACAATACAAAGATATAATTTTTTATATCAATATCCAAATATTTTAATCAATCTTCATACTGTTCCGGATGCTTCAGCCGGCTGTGCATGTCATAGTCTTTTTTGACCATTTGCATGATGTTGGCCAGAGCACTGGAGAGACTGTAACCCTTGGTGGATTTCTGACGGCGGAGGGTAGGACCCGTCATGATCTTGATATAGACGCACCCCTTGGCGCGGCCAGCGTGCTTGATTCGCATCTTGAAGATGCCGGGATACTGAGAAACAAGAAATCTGGCCGCATCGATAAAGGCCGGATTGGTGACATTTGACATCCCGTAAGGGAGTCCGTTGGTAGTGTTGTTTACTGGTAGCATAATTACAACATTTTAAATAACAAAAACCCTGCACTTAGGTGGTGCTACCAGTAAACAACATTTCTGCCGATACTCCTCTGGTTTCCCTTCGGTAAAATCCACCATATGCAGGGCAATTATCTATATTTCTTAAGGAAAATACACTCTCCGGCAGAAAATAGACGATATACAATGTTATTTACTGATAGCATCGGCAAAGGTAGGGAAAGAATTTGAATTTGCAAGAAAAAAGCCATCGGATTTCTCCGATGGCCGTGGCCGCTCTCCATTACGGCCGGTGTCAAATAAAACAAATAATCGTAAGAACGAATGATTGTCTGGAGAATTATATTTCTCAGGAAACTTGTATTGACTCCAGTTTCTTGCCTATATCATGTAGCGCAAATGTAAGACGTTCCTTTTCTTCTTTGGTAAATTCCGCAGGTTTACCGTTCACTGAAAGACCGTTCACCCTTTGATACAGCCATACTCGTGACTTATTGAAATAAGTCTTTGCAATAGACGCCAGAGAAATGAACGGAAGAACTGCCTCCAGCTGCTGACGGACAAGGATTGCCTCGCATTCAGCATTCGCTTCCCGCATTTGGGCAAGTGCGATTTCTCCTATGACTTCCGCATCTTCATTGCTGCAAATACGATGCATTTCGTCTCTGACCTGATCACGTTCTTCATCCGTTTGGGCGTTCACATATCTCTTTTGGAGATTATCCATGTATTCTTTTGTAATCATATTGTTTATTTTTAGTCCCCATCGTTTCCGATGGGGCTGTGTCAGTACATTTTTTTCAAGTTTTCTACCAATTTATCGATTTCTTCTTCACAGTATTGAAGAGTACTCCGGACATTGTCTCTGAAATGCAGTTCATTGTAGAGGTCTAAAAAATAAAGCAGCCTCGCCTTCATTTCCTTTCTTTCCTTACTGTCTTTTCTCATAATGATTTGTTTTATTTGACAGTACAAATATAATAATCTTTTGATAATTAACCAAGTTTTTCTGATCAAATCATTAAAAAAGGCAGCCCCGAAAGGCTGCCATGCGCAAATCAAATGGATTGTGTCATTAAAACATTATGATATGCGAGTATTCATAAGTTTCTGCCCCATATCCTGCAGGGCAAAATTCAATTTATCAAGTTCTTCAGGAGTAAACTTGGCCGGCTTGCCATTCACTGTAAGGCCGTTCACTCTCTGATACAGCCACTGCCTGGTCTTGCCGAAATATGTTTTGGCAATATACGCAAGAGAAATGGCTGGAAGCACCTCATTCATCTTATTCCGCACATTGATAGCCTCTATATCAGCTCTTGTTTCCTTTGCCTGTGCCAGGGCTATCTCGGCCACTTCTTCCGGAGATTCTTCGCAGAGTCTGGCCATTTCAGCCTCCAGTTCTTCGCGCTCCTTATCACTCTTGGCATTGATATATCGCTTCTTCAGCGCGTCCATATATTCTTTTGTAATCATAACCTTATATTTTATCCCCCACTCTGAGGTGGGGACTTGTCAAACTTTCTTTTTCAATGCTTCCACGATGCCGTCAATCTCATCTTCGAGCCATTGTACCGTCCTGGAAGCATTCGCTCTCTTGCTCAGTTCCCGGTAAAGGGCAAGGAGGTAGAGCAGCTCCTTTTCTTTCTCCTTAATCTCTTTTGATTTTCTCATATCTTTCTGTTTTAATGACACTACAAAGATAATAACCTTTTGTATATTATGCAAGTTCTTCTGATTAAATCATTAAAAAGGCAGCCCCGAAAGGCTGCCCAGGCGAATCAATCGCAAAAGTGTTAAATCAAACGATACTCAGACTCGCCAATTCTTTGCCAAGAGTGTGTATTCCGTCTTCTATTTTCTTCAGTTGCTTTTCTGATACATAAACATCACCCTTTTTATACTGCCTCATCAGTGCAGGGTTAATTCCTAAATATCTTGCGAAAGCACTTACATTTATCATCGAATAATATTCGAATAAAGACGATAAATCAAACTTAAACTCAGGAACTGCTGTCAACTCTTCCGGAACAGCTATCCCCCGATCCTGAAAACTTGACTGAATTTCCTTTATAGAATTATTGAAATCAGCTCTGGCTTCAGCAACTGAAGCACCACGCCCCAATAATGTAAAATCACTGTCATCCACATTGTATGCAATGTAGCTGCCATCAGTGTCTTTTTCAATCGATACAATAAAGTGTTTCATAGTATTGTTTTGCTTATTATGTTAAAAAGGATTCGGGTCTAAAACCCGATATCCTTCTTCAATCTTTTCATCAAACCCGGCCGGACTTCCTGTGACCAGTGCCGCTCAATCTGGATTGTCTTGCCGGTGGTCTCGTTGTAATATTCATCGTGACGACCTCCGCTTTTGACAAATTTAAAACCATTCTTAATTGCAAGTCTTTTAATCTCGTTCCATTTCATATTATCGTTTGATTTAACACTACAAATATATAACATTTTCGTAATATATACAAATTAATTTTACACTCCGCACGCAAGTCTTATACAACCGACGAATAGAGCTGCAGTAGCAGACACTGCAGCAACTATAGTCACTACATCAATCAGCAGCCTCCACGGGAAAGGATTCTTAAGCCGTGGATTAACAGCAAGATATGAAGATCCTAAATCCGTAAGGACGGCATCTTTTACCTTCCCAGAGAAAACCCCGCCGGTAACCAATCCTTTATTCCTTAAACTAACGAATGCATAAGAATATGTATCAGCACTCATATTTTCAGGATAGTCATATCCTCTTCGCATAGAGAGAAGAACCTGTCTCTCTTCTTTGTTCAAATAAATTCTGTCCATATTATTAGTTATTTTCGGTGTCGATAACGGCGCTTCGGTTCATTCCGTCTTGCCCAGCGCCAGAACTCCTCCTCACTGGAAGGACAGCGTCTGATAAACTGCATATCTTCAGAAAAGACAATATTAATATCTCCTACGACATAGAGATAACAAAGCATCCCGATAGTATCCTCCTCTGTTCCCGGCTGGATAAGCAACGGCTGCCACTCCATAAGAGGCATCCTGTTTACCCAGCTGATAAAAGCAGCCCTACTGGCCAGGATACGGTCTCCGAACTTAGTCCGGAAGCCTTCTACCTGCTCTCTGCCCCGCAGAAGGAAACTATGACGGGATACCTGCTCCATCAGTCTTCAGAATCACTGGCTTCACTCCCGTCGTTCTGCCATATGCTCGGGCAATAATTATCATAGAAATGGGAGTTGCCTACGGTGAAATATTCCACACTGTTGCTCGTATCCTTCAGAATCGGCCGGCCGTCTTTATCCAAATTAAGGTACTTATTATTGACCGGATCGTAGAACTGAGGCTGGAAGAGAAGATCTCTCAGCTGACAATACTTGACCAGCTTCACTTTGAAATTTCTCGGCGAATAGTATGCACGCCTCGACGGGCCTATATACTCAAGCAAGTCAGCATACATAGTCTTTCTCGGTATCCTGGTATTGATACGCTCTGACGAAAAGTATTCATCAGCCCACAGACAGAACTCTTCAGATACATCCTGCAGAAGCTTTCTCTTATCAAGACGATCCATCGGACCAGGCACATATCCATAACGGAAATAAATCTGAATGCATTGGGCAATCAGGTTCCAGAACAGGTTCCACTGTTCAAAGTCCCATTCACTGAAGAATCTGCATTTAAAATCATCTTTAGGCTCATGAGTCGAGCTGTAGAAATCAGAAAAAGCGAGACACCATTGTCGGGCCTCGAAACTTCCTCCGTCACCTGAAACGGCGTGATTTGTCGTGATATATATTTTAGGAGACACGGAAAATGGAAGTGTGAAAGGTGACTGACCTTTCGGGTTCACCGGCCACTCTCCTGTAATAAGACCGAAAAGTGTCTCGAAATCGAAGTCCTTCTGACAGTCGTCTATGAATACCATTTTCGTTTTCTCATCAATTCCATCCCAGATATGAGCATTTGTATTCATAGAAGTGAATGACTTTCCGTTATAGTACTTAACTGATACAGCCTGTTTTATCGCCTCTCCCAGCAAGGATTTACCTGAACGGCCGTTACTTACTCCGACTTCAGACTGTTTGCCGTCCATCCCAATAACGGCCTTCGCGACAGCTTCATCCTTAGCTGCAGCAATTAGATATCCGAATGCTGCAAGTTTGCTTATCAAATGATGTGAGTTCTCAGCTTGTTCTTCTGCCGTAATCTCGTCTTTTCGCCATGTAAAATTAGATGTATTTCTGAGGAACATCAGAAAATCACACTTCTCGCCCGTAGGCGTTATTTTATATGTCCATCTGCCGGCATCCTCGTAGATATTGATAAGAGGCGGAAGTTTCTCCGCCTGAAAATTCTTTTTCTGTGTCTCCCAAATATTGAGATGAAGCTGAGTGTAATCCTGCACGCTGATTCCGTCTGCAGTTATCTGCCATATCTTGTTACCGAAATACAGGCGCTGCTGGTCCCTCGACGGACGGTCAAAAGCCCCCTCGAAGAAATCCAGCATTGTCAGAGAATTGGGTCCAAGATATTGCGCACCTCCTCGATATAGCATTTCCAAAATCGGCTTCTGCAGACAATCCTTCGTAAATGTCCTCATATAGTCTCCAATCTCGTAAGCGCGGACAACCTTGACAATATTATTCTCACTCTGTATGAAGTCATATTCGCCGTTAGGCTTCCTGTATCGGTAGAATCCGCGATGCTCCAGGAAATACTTTGCCCCTACATAGCTGAAGTTATATATTACATCATCTTTTCTTTTCGACACACTCCAGAACTGCTCATCCTGTTCCAGAGGCTGCGCACTCTCCAGCTCTCCTTTCTCATTATAGCGCATCTTCCTTTTACCGAAAGTAAACTCCGGAAGGACTTTAAGGGTGTCAAAGTATTTACCGCAAAAGTCCTGGGCGGACTGAAGCCCCCAGAACTCCTGTATCTTCGAATCAGGTAGAGCTGTTATCTTATGCATTCTCACCCACTCCCCTTCTCCGGATTTTTCGTTCATCGCTCTGACGATATCCTTTAGAAAGCTATCCTCCTTTCCTTTGAGAGTATTCGCTAAGATGTCATCCACTCCTTTGTCTGCAGTCTTGTCTTTTCTGATATGGCCGTAGTACAGTTCGACATAGATATTGTAATTTTTGAGCTTCGCAAAATAGTCCTTGTAATTGCGAACTGCATAAAAGAAATTGCGCGGACGCCTGTCGATAGGATCGTCCACTGTCAGAGTGTGAGCAAGGTCATAGCAGTCAGCATCAAGCATAAAGACAACTGTCTTCACCTGGCACACATCCACGAGCTTTATAATATCCTCCGGCAATGTGCCTTTATACCCTATATTCTGTATTCCTGATACAGCCACGCTCGGAATGCCATGCTTGCAGGCTTTTTCAGCCTTCTTCTCTCCCTCCTGGATATAGAGAGTTGGGATAGCCAACTTCGCCTGGTATTGAGACCTTATGCATTGAGGATAATAAATAAAAGTCGGCGCTCCTGAAGGAGACCGATATTTGATTGCTTTCTTATTTTTGTCGAGGTGTTTGTCTGGATATTGGTACCGTACCCTATAGTAGGTATGTTCTGTGATTTTTCCTTTATCCTCTGTGTAATATTTGACCGGTTTGCCTTCCAGATCGTAATAAAGGATAACAGCATCATCACCTGTGAGGTCAATCTCTCCCCCTTTATCAACAGTTCCCGCCAGGAATGTGCATTTTTTTGCCTTGGCTCCTCCATCCTCAATAACATTTGCTGTCAGATCACTATATGACAGCCCAGACTCCTCCAGCATTCTCTTACAGAAACTCTTCTTGACAGACTTGGCTGAAGGTCTTTCCTTTGGTTTTGGTTCATCGTATTCTACAGGACAATTATAATACGATGCTAACCATTCAATCGCTTCAAGGAAAGACATTTTCTGACCTTTCATCAGGTAATCAATCGGGGACTTTCCGTCCAGATTATTACATCCGAAACATTTGAATAATCTCTTGCCTGGAGTGATGACCAGGCTGTGTTCTGAGTGACAGAGTGGGCAAGCTGCTTTATATGACGCTCCTTCTTTCCGAGGTTGCTCGGAAAACTGGGATATAATAGAAACAAGATCATCGGAGTCCCGACGGGATCTCTCGACAATCTTTTCGATAAATTCTTTTTTAATCAATGGCATATGTTCTCCCCCCCCGATTATTTAGTTCTTTAACAATAGGATTTCAATGTCTGTCTTAACACTCTTCGCGCTAGATAGCGCAACATTGAGCTTATGCAAACGGTGTGACACTATCTCTGAGCGTCTTTCTTCAGGAATTAAAGACAAATCCTGAAGAGAGGTTTCTGTTTGGGATATATAAAAATCCAATGCTTCCTGGATCACCAATAATTGGTTCCTTGATATTTCCATGGCTACTCTGTTTTACGACGGACTGTCCGTTCAACCCTTACAGTTCTTACCCTTGTGGGCCTTACTGCTGACAAATCCGGATTAATTGTCTGTGGTAGGATAATAAATAGGAAAGCGACTGCAATTGCCGTTTCCTTCAGTTTTTTAAAAGGCGAGAGGGAGTCATCCACTCCGCATTTGTGGCAGAACCACCAGGCGGATAACTCCGTCGCCTTGGTCAAGTGTATTTTCGCATATATATTCCTTAGAATATTCTCTATTGTGTGTACGGATACTTCTTTGCCTCCGTACAACTTCTGCAGGAGTCCGGGAACTTCTTTTTTCGCAGCTCCCCATGCGACCAGCTCCGCAACCTGTGTTTCACGCTTGGTAAGAGTATTCCCGCTATTCATCTCCCCAGATGTCAGTGATGCCATACATGGCAAAGATTTTTTCTATTGCTTGAGCTTCGCTAACCTTTGGTTCTATTGCTCCCCTGAGCCGAATGTAAAAACTATTTCTGGCCTGCAAGCCGAGAACCACCATTATGCGATTTCGAACCTCGTCTGATTTGTTTTTTGGAACCTGTACCCATCCCTTTTTGAAAGAAAACCTGTTCATAGTCATTTCTTGCTATTTAGATGTATATTACCTACATATATATTTGTATATCCGTTGCGAATATAGGTATAATATTTCTAAATAAGAAACTATTTTTTTCTTATTTAGAAATTTCATTTCCAAACAGATGACAAGTGATTGATAATCAGTAAGTAATTTTGATAAAGGAGAATATATATATATGGCACTACAAGAGACAATATCGATAAATATTCGTAAATATCTGAATGATAAAGGTTTAAAACAGGCTTTTATCGCACATAATTCTGATTACTCAGAAGGACAAGTCAGCAAAATTCTGAACGGCGATCAAAAGATGTCAATCGAAGACCTTTCTTTATTCGCAAAAGTTCTATCGCTAAGAGAAATTGACTTATTGACTTATCCGGACATATATAATAAAAAAGAGGACGCTGAACCAGAACCTGTAGAAGCAATACTACAAATCAAACTTAAAAAGGATAAAAAAGACCAGGTGCTAAAATTAGTCTTCGGTGATAACAATATTGAAATTTTAAATAAATAAGAAATGGACACAAAAATGAAGGGGTTGTTAAACCAAAAATACACAGATATCTTAGATAGAATGCAGGATCCCAGCAATGAAACTATTGCAATATTGGTCCTTGCTGGGGAGATTTCAGAGTTGACAAAAGCTGTCAATATGAAAACAACAATAATAGACGGAGAGCAGATCTCAATAATCCGGAAAAGCATAGACGAGTTATCTCAAACACTGCATGGAGTAGGGCAAATGGTCGATAAACTGCAATAAAAAGAGCCAAAAACGAGACAAAACTCCCTTATAAATACCTCGGTTTCAACCTGTTGAGTTGCAATGTCCCGGGACAGAAATGGGACAACTACGATTAAAAATCGTAGTTTTTAGAAAGATAACTTATTGATAATCAGATATGGACAATCAACAAAACAAGAAAAATAAAATCCTATATCATAATGTTTTGGCAAAAGAATTTAATGAAAAGTGATGTGAGAATGGAATTTATTTGCTAATTTTGCATTGCTTTTAAGACAATAAAACATTAACAATGCAAAGAAACAGAATGAACATATTTTCAATAACAACCACAATTCAGAGCAACAAACGCACTGAATCCGTGTCGAGTGTTCATGTTTCATGCATTGAACCTCGTAGAGCAAATACTTTCCAGCGAACATAACGAGTACATTATTGTACTATGAGAGAAAAGAAACTGAATAGTTGGAGAGTCCTTACCAAGCTTTCCAACTATTTTGTTTGTATGCCCATTTGTGACAGTCGCCTTTGTGATGCTCTTCTGCCATTTCCGTCTGATGGGCTGTTGGTAACCGGATTATTAACGTGCAGTGATGCACACAAATTGCAAAGAAATGAACTATAAATTTGATGGCAGTAAGGTGTTCTTTACATCCGATACCCATTTTTATCATGGGAATATCATTCGTTTCTGCAACAGACCGTTTAAGGATGTGGAAATGATGAATGAGACTATAATCTCCAATTGGAATAATACAGTCGGGCAGGATGATATCGTGTTTCATCTGGGAGATTTCTGTCTTGGCGGTTCAGCCGAATGGACTAAAATCCTTGACAGGTTGAACGGAAAGATATATCTGATTATGGGTAATCACGATTTGAAGAATATACGCCAAGGATACATTGACAGATTTGAACATGTGGCAATGCAGATGCACATAGAAATTGGCAAACAGAGGATATATTTGAATCA
Organism: uncultured Bacteroidales bacterium; assembly: GCA_900546395.1. Taxonomy (GTDB): domain Bacteria; phylum Bacteroidota; class Bacteroidia; order Bacteroidales; family UBA932; genus Cryptobacteroides. The sequence continues at coordinate 40,377 of URDD01000009.1, forward strand.
TTATCCCTTTCTATGCTTTGATGGAGGATATAAAGATGTGTGGCAACTATTCGGACACGTTCACACAAGAAAGAACAACACCGGAATAGATGCTGCCCGGCTTCAGTATCTCTATCCAACGCAATATGATGTGGGAGTAGATAACAACAACTTTACCCCTGTTTCATTTCAACAAGTGAAGAGAATAATTGAAAATCAAGTGGGACAATTTAATAAGAATAAATAATAAGGAAGATTAACAATGAGTGAATATACTACCATTTATTTAAGATGCAAGGAGATACCTTTGTTGAAGTACAAAGAGCATCCTTCGTATGAGGAATATCAAAAGTTATCTAAGGAAGATTTAATGAAAGTTAATCGTGAGATTGATGAATATAACAAACAAGTCACCAAGTCTTTGGGATGTAAATTGTTTTATCTTAGCACTACTCCAAGCCGAGAGTTGACGATACTTCCATGGAGTCCTTCTCCGAGTATACTAACCAAAGGCCTGCTTGATGAGATTCTTTATTTCTACCAAGAAGAGATTGATAATTACAAAAATGCTATTGCTAAAAATAAAGAAGATATAGCCAAGTTGGAAGTCCGTATATCCAAAGCAAATGTCAATTTGTACGGTAGAATCAGCAAGGAGATAGACGAATGCTATGAAAGAATAAATTTTGAAGAAGAAGAACTCGAACACTACCAATACTTGTACAACAAATTTGCTTTCTGTAGCAGTATCATAAACAACGAATCAAATTCAGAGTATTATGAACTGATTTACACAAAAAGTTAATAACATAAATAGATTATGAAGATACAATATATGAGTGACCTGCATTTGGAGTTCAGCGACAACAGCAGGTGGTTGAAGCATAATGAATTGCCTGCGACGGGCGATGTTCTGGTTCTTGCCGGAGATATATTCTATTTGAAAAACAAGGTCGCGCCTTTGGCTAACTTTTGGAAATGGGCATCTGCGAATTATCGTCAGGTGCTCATTGTGCCCGGAAACCATGAGTATTACAATTATTGTGATGTAATGGACAAGGGATTGCAATGGAAATGGCTGTTCAAGAACAATGTAGGATATTATCAGAATCAAGTAGTGCGGATTGATGATACCGACTTTATCATGAGCACTTTGTGGTCTCGAATATCTCCATCTGACGAGTATTTTGTGTGGAAGGGCATGAACGACTTTCGGCAGATAATGTATAATGGCAAATTGCTCCAAACAGAGGAATTCAATCAGATGCACAACTTCTGTTTGGATTTCATCAAGCAAAGTCTGGTGGAAACCACCGCCAAACACATTGTGGTAATAACGCATCATCTTCCCACATTGGAGGTTGTTGCATCTCACCATAAAGGTTCTGTGTTGAATAGTGCATTTGCAACTGAACTGAGTAGGCTTATTGCCGACAGTCGCATTGATGCATGGATTTATGGGCATTCACATACCAACATTGATGCTGAGATAAACGGAACAAAGGTAGTTTGCAATCAGATGGGATATGTTTTTGAGAACGAACATATCGCCAATGGTTTTAATCCGGGCAAGTGCCTTGTCTTGTAAAAGGCATAGGCTCGCTGGTAATACACTTTAAAGCCTCAATGTATCATATAGTGAACAAAAAAGCACGTGTTCATATATTATATGATATATTGGGGCTTGATATTTTTCTGTTGGATACAACGATAACATAAATATCCAACATTATATCAGTATGGGTATAATTTATTGTTTTATCTACGTGGATATATCAGATAAGGTATAATTTACAGAGATTTTTGAACTGCAACTTATGAAGGCTAAGACAAGCACAATATACCAGGTTCTACACTTTTCCAAGCGAATAATTCAGCTTCGTTACACTTTTCCCAACGAATCATCTCCATTACACGACATTTTTTCAAGCGAATCATAGCATAAATCACCGAAACCAACTTTACTTTATCCCCGTATTCATATATACGTGCATTAAAGTAAAACTAAAAGAGGGAGAAAAAGAGATGACTTCTCCAAAACTGAGCCGAACCAGACCCTAACAGACTTTCTCTTTTGGCTGCTAAATAATCCGACACCATAACCCAAAAGTACAGCAAGATTCGTCCCTTGCCAAGCCACAAAAGGCAACCCCAAAATCCGTTTAAGAATCCGTAAATCCATCTCTGATTTTGCAGCCCCAATCGGCGAAATTATCCCCGATATGCCTTATCTTTGTGAAGCGGAGGTTTCGGGGCGAAAGAGAACGATTTTCCCCATTTTCCCTCTGAAATACAGGTCAAAGGATTGTATGAGCGTTCAACAATGATTGTAACCGGACTGGTTATTAGTGCCATTATACTTCGGGGCTTTTCTTATTTGATTATCCAACGGGATATCCGAGAGAAAGAAAAAAAACGTAAACGCCTGGAAGAAACGGTAAAACAGAATGCTTCACTGCTTGATATGCGCAAAAATATCATCCTGACCATATCACACGACATCTGTGTCCCACTGAACGTCATTAGCGGCAGTGCAGAATTGGCCATGGACACCCGTGACAAGAAGCAGAGTAACAATCATCTGAACAACATAAGGATAGTATGCAGGCACATACCCCATCTGCTTAACAACCTGTTGGATGTATATCGCCTGAACGAAGCCAAAGAAGCACGGAACGATGTTCCATTCAGTCTGAATGACCTGTTGGAACGTACCGTTTCCGGGTTTACCCATATAGTAAACAACAAGGTTATTGATTCTTTGTCGATAGATGTTGTTATCACTGACAAGTCTTTGATATGGTATGGAAGCGTCAACTATCTTGGCTACAATACGGATAAAAACAATGCCATACGCATTTGTGATTCAAAAATGGCTGATCAAATTTTGGAAGCTCTATATACATAACATCTGTCGGTCTTTTATCCAATTTGTACAGCGAGAATAAAAGAAAAAATGGAACTTAAAGTATTCGTCTCTATTCTTTCAAAATCAGCATTACGTTCAAAAAGGTCTCCCATAATACGTGTTTCGAAAAACTGCATCGGCATTTTGAACAGTCTTATCAGATAGTCCGATGTCATTTCGACTTTAATTTTGGCTGAAAATCTCAATCCGATAGATTGTTGCAACCAAGTACCAATCAGTCTTCCTATTGACAGGGCAATACTCGAAACAAGCATCAATGTAATAAAATTATAGTCCTTATTAGGAATCCCCGTATCTATAATCGATTGCGTTATCACGGGAAACAAGGCGGATATTAATGTGACTGCCAGCAATACTGCTATAATCTGTATCATCTGCCGGCCATACGGTTTCATATATGACCAAAAATAACTGATGGTTTCCAACATATTGGAAGACTTCTTGTCTGCAATTACATTCTTGAACTGTACGGTAGGCTCGCATGTAATACAAATGCCACGTTTTGTTTTCGATTCTTCAACTGGATTCAGCCAGCCGGCAGCAAACGCTTTTAAAGAATGCCTGCACAGACCTGCAGCGGGATCAGAAACATACACATGTGTCCGGGTTATCTTATATACGACAACAAAATGATTGTTCCGCCAAAGAATAACGCAAGGAAGCGGTACCTCATGTCGGAACTTCCAGTATGAAATACTGTATGGCAGGCATTTGATTTCCAACTGCGATGCCGCTGTTATAAAATCATACACAGTAGAACCTTCTCTGTCGGTATTCATTAGACGCCTGATTCTCTCTAAGTCGAAATATTTTCCGAAATATTTACATACTATCTGTAGACAGGCGGGGCCACAGTCTCTAGAATCTGGCTGTCTGAAATTTGGGAAACGCATACTTACCAATCATTACAATGTTTCAGACAATAGTGTACTACTGCAAATTTTTCATCGACATCAAGATTGAATATAGACAGGACATGATTTAGAATATTAATCAGCATAGTATTTTTTTTGCTATCGTGAAAAATATCCGAATAATGTGTATATCGTTCTCATCTATCTGTTGCACCGAATTGAATAAACCATACATAGTCTCAGCCAAAGAATCATTGACTGCCGTATCAATAAGTGGAAAATCAATCTCAGTCATACTGTCATAGTATTCCTTTAGTGTCGCCCTCATATATCCGGCTTGGACTACGTTATAAATGCAATTGGGATCTACAGCATCAAGGGATAATATGTCCATATACTGCTCCAACATTACGCGACCTTCAGTACATGTGTTTTTCCATATATCGCACACGGCAAGACCGAGTGCAATTCCAGTTCCATTGCAGTTTCTCTCTATAGCGTAAATTTTACAGAAAAATGGATATAGAATATTGAAAATGGCCTTACCATCAAACTTATAACCAGCATCAAAAGCCGTCCTGTATGGGAAAATAATTTTCAAGTCTTCTCTGATACAATTTTTAGCTAATTCCCTATGACACTTATAAAGTTCAACTAACAGTTTCTGAGTGGATAATTTCCCATTGTTCCTGATATAAAGATACGTTCCACATTCCATGAACTGGTTGTTTCCTACATAAAAACCGTAAAACAGAGCATCTTTACAACATAATTCAAACTTGGTCATCAGGTCCCTAGCTACTAATTGCCGGCTTTTACAACTTGGAATAAAGACTATCAGATACGGTTCGGTTGGCAAGTTATATGAAATGCCGGTAGAACTTTTCCATCCATCGGTGCTAAATGGCTTTATGGCAGACATAGCCATTGCGACGAATTCACTATAATCTTCATTGGTAACTGATTCTATATATGTTGCGCATACTCTTTCTGCTGTTAAATTTCCCAACACGACCCTTCCTATATGTTTGCTTGTCGTATTTGGAAGTCCTGTCACGAAAGACAAAAGAGTTCTGAACAAATCGGCACCTATTACCAAAGAATTATTCCTTTCATCTGAAATTTCTGAACAAAGTTCCTTGATATGCGATAACTGCCTACAGACATGAATATCTTGAATTCTATTACATTGTCTTTTCATATATTCTATATAGTCCTTTATTTCTGTTAGGGCTTCTGCCCCGTTATCATCAACGGAAATACAATCTTCAAGCATGTTGACATAAATCCTATCAGGTGTAGCAATATCAGAGGCAATAACATCTGACAGTTTATAATAAGGCATAAAGGTAATTTGAAAACGTATATCTTCGACGGCAAATATTTCAGAATAAATGTATTCTACATCTTCTTCTAGACAAATCAAATCAATGTCTGAGCCTTTCCGATATTCTTTGCTCTTAACAAAACTGCCTGATATGAAAATCAATTCAAACAAATCATTTCATCGTTTATACATGGAACAAAACATCAACAGCTATTTATACGAAACTTAGTCTTTCCATGAAGGAATCTTCTATATTTTCTTTGATTGTTTTATCCCGTCTTGGATAAACCTCTGCCAAGTTTCCCTTTTTCACGCATAGAGATATACAATAAACCGCAAAAAAGTTATCCGACACATGAAGAACCCCTGTAACTTATTGTATATTATTGCTTATAAGTTATACCTGTTGCAAATGAAGTATAAAGCGGTTTTGAGTCCCATGAAAGAAATCTTATGCAATCTGCAATTTTACCAAATATTTCCTCGAACATCATGTCCGGAAATTTTTCGCGGTCATTTGCATTTTCATTTGGAAACCCGATAGAGATTGCAACTATTTCTCCTGTGTGCGATATGTAAAAAATGAAATACGCACTCAGCAAGCCATATTCTGAAATAATCTTTCTTAATTTGTCTTCACCTTTATCTTTTAGGAATTGCCTCGCTGCCATAACACGGACTTCCTCTATTTTTTCAGCAGATGCCTTTGTCGTTAATTTTTCGTAATCTTTTATAGTTCCATGACCTTCCGCCCTGATCACATCAATACTTTTTTCTGAACGTATAATATTGCAGGTAACAGAGTCCCGTATATTAGTATCAATCGTATCATAGGCTTTAGAGCTGTCAGCATTTAATACTAAAAGCATACATAGGGCAATCTTTATTATATTTTTAAAATATTTCATTTTAAAGTTTCTCTGATTATAATTTATACTTTTTACGAACTGAATGTTTTGGAAGAAATGCTAAACTTTTTATATGTTACGAATCATAATAATTTCCGGCTTCATTCCACAACCATTGAAGGTTGTCACCTTTCCCATATATGCTTTCGTAATATTCTTTAGCTTCTTGCCAATCCCACTTCCAGTGATCATCATTACCCCTTCCATATGGATGCTCATCGTACATATTTAACCATTGATCGAAATAATCAACATTCCATCCTTGTATGAAATTATTCCAGTCAAACTGAGGATTCTCAGAATTCCAATTATAACATTCCATTATATGCAAGAGCCATTCTTGTGGTAGAGCAGCTTCATCTGAAGCATCTCCCCACGTTACGTCACCATCCAAAAAATCATATATGGCGCCAAATGTTTTGTGCATGAACTCCATTGCTGACGTTGCTTCCGACGGAGATCCTGTTCCGTCATAAAGATTGTTGCCTTGCCAACAATGGAATATTTCTTCCAGAAGTGTACCCACGGTAGCATTATCTCCTAACACAATTGTATCAACTTGTGCTTCTGTCCCATTAGGTAAAAGATTACCTGAAAAAATTATCATACCATAAGCAATATTTCCAGAACTTTTCTGATCAATATAATTTTGGTCAAACAGATAATTTATACTTTTGTCTTTTAATATAAGAGAGACTAACATCGGTGATAAAATTGTATCTGTCGTTATATCATTATTATGATTATCTCGGTCTTCGATATCGTCTTCTCGATCATTTTCATATCGGTCGTACTCATTCTGATTATCGTCCCAATCGAAGTCATCCTCCCGACAGTAATTATCATCTGTGGAATCTCCGTATACTATCGCCGGATCTATTTCTCCCCCGTCAATTGCAGAATCCCCTTCTTCGGGGTAATAATTGTCAGTGTCATAGATGCTTTCCTCATGATACCCTCCCTTGAATTTCTTGCATTCCAGCAGGTCTATCGTCGGGAGCGCAAGTTTGATACCACCTGAGCGGTGTATGAGAATTATTCAAATCTGATTATGGCTACTCTGTAGTTTTGGCGGCTGTTTTTTTATTTTCAGCAAAGCTAAATAATTTGGGGAGATATACAACTTTTAAGACAAAATTTTGCAAATTTCTGAGGTCATGTGGTATAGAACATTAAATTCCAGGAAGTTTGACACTTCGAGTCAGCTAAATTTGAATTTTTCAATACATAAATAATAGATAGAATTTCTTGCGAAAGTCTTTTGGGGTCAAATTTATTTTATATTCCTGGAATGATTTAGCAATACACTATATATGATATTACGAGAACTTAAATGAGGAAAAGAACGGCAAGCCTACGACCAGGTATGTGGAGTGTCCTGAAACGATGCTGAGGACTCAAGAACGCCAGATATTGAAGAAAGACGCAGAGATGGCTGCAAAGGAACAGTTCCGGAGGGACAACCCGGAGGCGGTGAAGAAGGAAAATACAGGAATCCCTATCAAGAAGCCGCATCCGAGGCAGAGTAGCAGGAGGGTGATGATTAAGCGATGAGACTGTACTTGGGGGATGCATCTTAGTTTAAAATGCTTTTCAACCATATCTTTGAGCTTTTTCTATGGCAGACTTGAGCGTCCGAACAACTCTATAAGCGTTTACTCCTCTTTATCAACCAGTGTCTTGCATTACCGAAGCATAAGTCGCATCATTGTTTTCATATTCAATCTAATCCGATGCCATTCTAAGAAGCTGTTTGAATTTTTGACATCATAAATTTAAACAGCTTCTTAAAGATAATTAACTTTTAAGTACTTAATATTCAGCGATATGACATTTCGTCCTTAAAACAGGAAATATAAATATCTGAGGTTCATATATTTAGGCAAATATTTGGAGTATTGTAATTCTGACATTCAAAAGCTAAATCACTTATATTCATACACATAGATACAATAGAAGCATTACTGAAATGTCAGAAAATAATTGCTTGAAAATTAGGTGTTTCAAATACTCCGTTCATATCTTTGCAGCTCCGGTCAAGAACAAGAATAAATCAGACACCCAATACCATATCAAGATAAATATATGAAACGAATCGACAAAGACTGCTATGCCATAGTGACAGGTGCCGGATCAGGACTCGGACGGTGCTTCACTCTTGAACTTGCCAGAAGAAAGATAAGCACGATTCTGATTGATCTGCCATCGTCCGGAGTCAGGGATGTGGCCGGAGAGGCAAAGGAATACGGTACTGAAAGCATTGTTATGGAAGCTGACCTTACTGACTGCCATTCCCTTGCCGGGGCCTGCGAGAAAATCGAAAAGAACTTCAATGTCGCCATTCTGATAAACAATGCAGGATGCGGTGGAACGACTAAATTTCTTGAATGTACGGAAGAATATCTTGACAGAATAATAAGACTCAACATAATGGCTGTCACTAACCTGACTCACAGGATACTGCCACTTTTGCAGAAGCACGGAAAATCCTATGTCCTCAATGTTTCAAGTATGGCAGCATTCACTCCCATAGGATACAAGACAGTATATCCTGCATCGAAGCGGTTTATATATGATTTTACGCGTGCGCTTCAGTCTGAGTTCAGCGACTCCGGAGTCTCTCTCTCCGTAATACATCCCGGACCGATGAAGACAAATCCTGAGGTCACAGACAGAATCGAAAAGCAGGGCCGCTTCGGACAGATAGGCCTTCTATCTCCGGAAGAAGTGGCTCGCAGGGGCATAAACGGCATGTTCCGGAAAAAGAAAGTCATAATCCCCGGGGTGATGAACAAGTTCAACAAGTTCCTGACAGATATAATACCGGCGGACATACGGCTTCCTGTCGTTTCAAGGATAATAGCCCGGGAATTGAAATAATTTAAATCACTTGCGAAACTTTATTGGATATGAAGAATATTCTGGTAACAGGAGCAAACGGACTCCTCGGAACAAATACGGTACACGCCCTGATTGCCGCAGGATACAATGTAGTGGCAATGCTCCGGAACATAAACTCGTACAAAGGAGTCAGGTCAGACTCTTTGGTATTCGTTGAAGGAGACATCACTTCAATGACAGATGTCATAAACGCAGCATCCGGATGCGATGCCATAATACACTGTGCTGCATATACCGCCCAGTGCGGAAAGGAAGAAGCATATTACAGAGTAAATACCGAAGGCTCGATAAATGTGTTTGAAGCGGCTGCCAGGCTGAATATAAGACGGGTAGTAAATATTGCTACTGCAAACATTTTCGCTTTCGGAAGCATGGAATATCCGGGAAACGAAAGCGAAGCATCCGTCCCTCCGTTCAGCCTTTCTCCTTATGTAAGAAGCAAGGCAGCCGCCCGGAATGCCGCCAAAGAATACTCTGATGAGCTGGATATCATCACATTGTGCCCGACCTTCATGTTAGGTCCTTACGACTCAAAACCAAGTTCCGGAAGAATAATACTGATGGGATACAAGAAACCTTTAAGGCTTTATCCTCCCGGAGGAAAAAACTTTGTCTCCGTCCAGGATGTAGCGGCCTGTGCTGTTTCCGCTCTTACCCGCGGGACTCCCGGAAGGTCTTATTTGGTATGCGGAGAGAACCTTTCCTATAAGGAATTCTTCTTACTTCTTTCAGACAGGGCTGACTCGGAATGCCTTATGATAAAGGTCCCCGGCTTCATTCTCAAGGGGATAGGATTCTTTGGCTCAATGCTCCAGAACACTTTCGGAATACACAACGAATTCAATTCGGAAAATATGGAAATGCTATGCACAGGGAACTATTACGGCAGCGACCGTGCGGCAAAAGAACTCGGATTCTCCTGCAGAAAAACAGCTGACGCAATAGATGAAGCAATCGGCTGGTTTAAAGTCTCCGGCATGATTTAGTATTAACTTAGTTTTACTTATATTCTCTTCAATATCAAAACTCATAAGAGTAATGGTATTGAAGTTTTTATTTTTATAGAATTGTTAAAACGCCTCAATTTTCTTTATATCAAAACGCTGTATATAATGTTGCTAATTTTAATGATTACCTTTGCAAATCAATTAACCTTATAATCAGAACACCATGAAACATTTTCTGTCAATTCTAATCTTCTTGCTTCCGCTATGCTCCTGCGTCAGGAATTATAAGACAGCTGAAATCCTCAAAGATATGGAATCTTATATCAGCGATGCTCCGGACAGTGCCCTGAATGTACTGAACAACATTGGCAAAGACCGGATTTCAAACAAAAGAATACATTCAAAGTATCTGCTTCTCAAGACTATAGCCCTGGACAAGAACTTCATTGATGTTACTGAAGATTCGCTGACAAGACCGGCGATAAACTGGTATGAAAGGCACGGAAACGACAGAGAAAGGATGCTCGCATACTACTATCACGGGCGGGTGTGCCAGAATGCCGGAGACTACAACCAGGCAATCATCGCTTTCACAAATGCCGAGAAATATGCAAAGATGTGCAGCGATGACTTCTACCTCGGGATGATTTACAGAGGGATGAATATAATTTCTAATCAAAACTATAACTATGAAGAAGAACTTAAATATGCTGAGTTGTCTCGCGATTATTTCTTGAAGTCAGAACAAAAAGCACACTATTCATATGCGCTACACAGCATTGCCTGTGCATATACAAACTTAAAACAATTTGAAAACGCGTTGAATATATGTGATACTATTTATACTATTGCAATAGAAAGCCAAGATTCAATTTTACTAAATATCGGTCTTGAAGTAGCTATAACTAATTTAGTTCATAAAACACCCCCTGATTTAAAAAAAGCGTTTTCCACTTTAAATTTCATAACAGATTCTCTTGGTAAGATGCCAAATTACAAGACATGGCATGATATAGCATATGCCTACACATTAACAAAACAATATGATACAGCAAATGATATCATACAGATTTTAGAAAATGCTACAATGCAGAAAAAATTAGAAGGTGCATTAAAATATATTCAAGCTGATATATATTATGCCCAAAGAAATTACAAACAAGCATTTCAAACAGTTCAAGAAGCCGCTACTATTCAAGATTCAATATTATATGCTTATCTTAATCGCTCAACTGTTAATATCCAGAAAGACTATTTCAAGCGGCAGGCTGAATATGATGCAGAAAGGCTGAAAAACAACAGAATAATAATTGTACTAATCATACTGTCTTCGCTGATTGCGACAATTTCTCTCTCCTATTTCTGGTACAGGAAAGTCAAGGACAAGGAACGCGAGAAAGAGATGGAAACCGCCAGGCTTTCAGGAAGGGTAAGAGAGGTCCTTTCCGAATTGGACAAAATGAAAAAAGCAAAAGATGAAGAGCTGTCTTCTATGAAAAATGCCATCAGGTCTGAAAACAAGGAAATGCTTTCAGAGTTCAGGGACAAGATAAACAATCTGTACAGGACGAAATTCATGTTCCTTGACAATCTCTGCAAACAGTTCTATTCATACGGCATGTCAGCGGCAAAGCAGAAGCAGATATACAAGACGGTGGAAGAAAACATAAAATCATTCTCCGATGACGAAGAACTGTATGCTCTTGAAGAAATAGTTAATTCATTCAAGGATGATGTAATGAAAAAACTCAGGGAGGATTTTCCTCGATTCAAGGATGAAGACTTCAAACTGATGTGCTACTGGTATGCCGGTTTCTCTCCTGCCGCAATGTGCGTCCTGATGAAAATCGATGAGATAAGC
>URDD01000010.1 GCA_900546395.1 uncultured Bacteroidales bacterium
ACAGGATACCAGTCAGACTCACGTAGAGTGTATCGGAACGAAAACGAGACACTTTCTCCAGCCTTAAGAAAAGAACCTTCCTCCCCGAGAACAGGATGATATAGGATCGGAGTAAATTCCCCGTCACGGTTCATAAGGGAAAGGCCCAACTTCCAGACCGCATGTGTCTTTTTGTCATATTCCCAAGGGTCTCTTGCCGTGCCCGGCTCTGCAGTAACAGCCACAGTGACACCTGATTTGTCTGTAATCATAGATGTAAGAGTGGAAGCAGATCTTTCCTTTGAGACAATGGGGATATCGGGGATACCTTGACCATAAGCCAATGCACGTACATAGTCATGATTGATTTCATTGCCCTGATACAGTCCTGGCACGGTCGCCCATTGGAAATCATATTTGTCGGCAACCGTCAAAGACGGGGAAGTCAAAGACCAATAACCGTCCTGTTTTGCTACAAGTGTCATCGTGACCCTTATGTCTCCACCAGTATCAATTCTCCATTTCTCCTCAACCGACATCTGTCCGTCTTCATGGCATAACACTACCGCATCACCATCTTTCTTAAAATTTTGAGGGACATACACGATGTTCTCACCTGCCCGGTTGAGGGCAACAGCAGTGTTGTTCTGCTGCCATGTGGCTATGATATAGCGATACTGGGGATCCGGGAAAACGACTTCCTTGCCGAGCGTATCATAAATGGCAATGGGTTCTGTACCAGGCTTTTCAGCCGAATATAGCACCCTATGCTGATATTTCGCAAGTTCAAGAGCCTTCCAACCATCTGTTCCTCTGATCTTTACAGAACTTAACCTTATGCAGCCATCCGTGACACTCCACTCAAGTTCCACATTTTCAGAAGACAGTTTCACTGAAGAATCAACTTCAGCAAATAACGGCATGGAAAGCAGCAGACCTGCCGCAAGACACATATTTATCAGTAATCTGTACATGTTTGACGATTGTTATTTAACTGTTACGGTTGTCGTTTCCTGTCGCCATAATTTGCCGTCAAAATAATCGACTACAACGGTATATGTGCCGGCTGTCTTGAAAACATGGGTCCGGGAACCGAGCTCCACTCCTTCTCCTTTGTCAGGACCTATCGAAACAGACCCTCTGTCAAATGCTTTTGAAATGACCCAGTCTTCATTTTCAACCATATTATTATCGGTCAATTTCGAATTTCCGTACATCAATAACTGACCGGCAATTGTCCATGTCTCAGAACCTTTGACATTAATGACTTCCCAATTCATTGAGGACATATTTGCAACATTATTTCTAACCCCTAATGGAGTTATTGCATCGACCCTGATAGAGCGGACAACCCATCTGTTTTTCCAGGTAGCATCATTGGTATATTTAAAAGCCATATATACCGGTTCATCTCCATCCATATGGTCATTCAATATTAATTCTCCTGAAGGAGTGTGATCTTTACCAGATGAAAAAGTGCAGTATCCTGACAGATCTGTCCAAGTAGCATCCAATATGCTTTGATTATCATAAACTCCGCTAAAATCTTTTGAAGCAAGAAACTTAAGATTATCATATACAACCGAAGAGCCTCCAGTAAAATCACATAATGTAGAAAAATTGACAGCCAGATTTCCTTTTGCAGTTCTGCTATAATTATCTCTTTCCATCCAGTCATGTCCTGCATCACCGGTCCATAAAGTGATATTCGAGACTCCATTACCCGAAAGAGTAAAGGTTGCTGTCTCCCCTACAGTATATACAGCCTTGTCAGCAGTGAGTATAAGGTTTGGGACAGGATCCGGTTCTACGTCTGAATTGCCGATTACCTTAACCTCCACCTCAGTCAAGGAATATTTGCTATCCTCATACCATACAGATGAAGTCTCGAACACTGCCTTATATACACCTGGCTTGTCGTAAATATACTCGAATTCGGACATCGTAGTGCTGAGATTCTTTAGGGCCATTCCGGAATCTGGAACCAGACTTCTCGCATCCAGAGGCTTTGAAATGACCCAGTCGCAGTTGTCTTCGCCATTGCCTGCCGGAAGACCGTCAAAATACAGCCGACTCAAATTCTTCGTATCAATACCAACACCAGGATTACCATAATCAACTGTCTTCCAATCCATTGTAGCCATAGAAGCAAGATTATTCCTTACTCCTTCAGGAGTAACTTGAGAAACATCGGCAGTCCTTACAATCCACTGATTCCCTTTACCTGTATATTTAAAGGCTATGAAGAATTTTCCGTCACCGGCATATTCATTCAGTTTCAATTCACCGCTCGGATAATTGTCGTCTCCCTTGGAAAAACGGAACTTGTCCGTAAGGTCAGTCCATGTGGCAGCTTCTACATCAGCAGACTCATATACACCATTGAAATCCGTGGAAACCAATATCCTGAGATTATCATAGACACCGGCATCATTGGAACGCACCAAAGTCTTGAAATCCAGAAACAGGTCACAATCCCCTTCCGTGCGGTGCCGATTCTCGTACATATGGCCATATTCCCCTGAATAGAACACAATATTGTCAGGATCTCCTTCAAACTTGAACGTCACAGGCTCTCCGACTTTATACTGTCCTTCTGAAAGCCGGACTTCGAGAGCAGCATCAGGAGCCATATCCTTCAAACATGAGACTGCAGCCAATGCTGCAAGCCCTATAAATAATATCTTGTTTTTCATTTCTGTCTTTATTTAATTTTACCATCCGGGATTCTGGGTCATCTTCTTGTTTACGGTTAGTTCCGTGTTGGGAATCGGGAAGAGTACATTACGGTCTGTAGTTCTGCTGCCTGCTCTTGTGCAATACAGGTATGTCTGGTTGACCTTATTGTTTTTATCCTTTATGAACGATGTAACATCATTTGCAAGACGATTCATAGTCTCAACATAGACGCCCCAACGAATCAGATCCCACTTTCGGATACCTTCGAAACAAAATTCACGGAAGCGTTCATCCTCTACGGCCTGCCGGAACTCATCTTTATCAAGCCCGGAAGGAATATCGCAGGAAGCATCAGGAGTATCAAGCGGCTTGCCATATGCCCTTCTCCTAACCTGATTTATAGCATCATAGGCCTCATCCACCGGACCATTGAGCTCGTTAAGTGCTTCCGCTTTCATCAAAAGCACATCACTGTACCTCATAATAGGGAAATTGGTTGCAGTAAAAAGTTTGGCCTTGCTACCGGTTTCATACTCACGTCTCCACTTTCCAGGATTGCGTTTCCAGAGATTATCCGGCTTTGTTTCATCACTCAAATCAATCTTAGTACGCGTCTTGGTCTTCGCATCATACCCATACTGATGGTCAGCAATAGACCAGTCCCTGCGGAGATCTTCTTTTTCAAAAGCATCAAAAAGCTTTTTCTGTGCAGTCATAGGACCACCGGAATAACCAAAACTCTCATCCCTGCACAAGATACCGTTCTCTACTCCTACTGAACCGGCCAGATCTTCCGCCCCGATTTTGTTGCCGCACATACCGACCTCCCAGATAATTTCTTTAGGTTCATTGATATTCTGCACCTGATTAATAAAAATCTGCTTATAATCCTTGTTCATGGAATGCTTGCCGGAAGAAATCACAAGATTTGCATATATCAGTGCCTGTTCATAATATTTTCCAGCCTGCTCCGAATCCTTTTCCGCCTTAGGAGTCAAAGGTTCTCCGGCCATCTTGAGGTACACCCTTGCAAGTATTGCCTGCACACCCGTCCTTGAAATCCTTTCATTGGAGCCAAGTTCGTCTATCTCAAAGACGAGCTTCTCGGCGTGTGTCATATCGTCCACAATCTGCCCGTATATAGTTTCAAGAGAAGATTTTTCAATATATTTCTCATCCGGATTTACAGTGGGAGTCAGTTTCAAAGGCACCTCTCCGAAACATTGCGTAAGCAGGAAATAATAATACCCACGCATAAACAGGGCCTCCCCGAGAATAGCTTTCTTCGTTCTTTCATCCGGAACTTCGCCATTGAAGCTTGCTATGAGAAAATTAGCTCGGCTAACTCCCTCATAAAGAATCTCCCAAAGCCTTCCTATATCAAGATCAGCCGCATCAAAATATCCATGTCTGATATTATTATCCAAAAAGTTGTTGGTATACGAAAATTCGTCACTTAATACAAAGAACCCGAAAAGCCCCTTGCTGTACATACGGCCGTTGGTATCGATCAGGCGGTTATATACTCCGTTGAGAGCTTTCTGCATCTCCGCTTCAGTCCTGTAGTAATAGTCCGGGGTCACAAAATCCGGTTCCCTTTCCATAAAAGAGCAGGATATGGCAGAAAGTCCGGCAAGTAAAAGCATTATATAAATAATATAGCGTTTCATAATGAACATCTAGTTAAAATTAGAATGTAAGTTCAATTCCTCCTGTTATAGTCATAGCCCTCGGGTATGCGGACCAGTCGAATGCCGGAGTAAGGGCCGTCGGACGTGTAGAAACTTCCGGATCGAAGCCTGTATATCTGGTCCATGTAAACAGGTTCTGTCCGGAAACATAGATCCTGAGGGACTTCATCTTTATCGCCTGCATCCACTTGGTAGGAAAACGGTAGCCAATGGAAAGTGTCTTGAGACGAAGGAATGAGCCGTCTTCTATTGTCCTGTCCGAATAGGCAGCTTTTCCCTGACCACCTGTACGATAGAGAGTATTGGACGGATTTTCCGGAGTCCACCTGTCAGCATACGATGCGAACATGTTCAATGACTGCCTCGTGGTCGGTTCTCCTGCCTCGAATACTATCCTGTTGGCATTCAGGATATCTCCTCCATAACTCCACTGAAAATAGATGCTAAGATCAAAGTTCTTGTACTGAAAGTAGTTGTTGAAACCTCCTATATGCAGAGGATTGGGATTTCCGATAATTGTCTGGTCGTATGTATCAACAACTCCGTCACCGTTAATGTCCTTGTACCTGATATCACCAGGCTGAATCATGCTGCGGTCATTACCGTTATTGGGAATACCGGTTTTCAGGACATACTGTTCACCGACCTTATCAAAATGCTCATACTGATAGATTCCGTCGAACAGGTAACCGTAAAACATGGCTATAGGTTGTCCCGGCACAGCAATATACGGATATACGTTGTTGAAATTACCCCAGGTCACACGGGTTGACAGGCTCGGTTCATCCTCGTTAAGGGCAAGTACCTTGTTGTCATTGAACGAGATATTGAAGTTGGATGTCCAGAGAAAATCCTTTGTTCGTATGTTTGTAGTATTGAGGGTAATTTCAAGACCTGAGTTTGACACACTTCCAACATTCTTGTATGCAGTCAGGAAGCCCATGCTCGGAGCCATAGTCGCATTCAGGAGCAAATCATCTGTACGCTTGTAATACCAGTCAAAATTGGCTGTAATCCTATCGTCAAGGAAACCAAGGTCAAGACCAATATTTGTCTGACTGGTAGTCTCCCATTTAAGGTTCTTGTTACCCAAAATCTTAGGAACAACTCCTATATCAGGAGTGTTGCCCACAACATACCCAGAATCCGGAGTCACCTCCATCGACAGGTATTGAGCATAGTCACTCACCCTATTGTTACCAGTCGAACCGTATCCGACACGCAGTTTTCCCGTAGTCCACCATCTAAGGTTCTTCACAAAGTTCTCATTCGCAAATGACCATGCCACAGATACTGAAGGGAAGTATGCCCATCTGTTCTTTCTTGAGAATTTTGACGAGGCATCGGCTCGGAATGACGCAGTTATAAGGTATCTTGACTTATAGTTATAATCAATCCTCGCAAGAGCTGACATAAGACCGTTCGATGTGGTAGTTACTGGAGTTTTCGTAATCTCACCGTCATCCAGGCCGTTTATTCCAAGCGACTCGTTACGTATATTTATGGAATATACGGCATTGGAATGATACCTGGTGTTCTGAAGTGTAAAACCTCCGAGTATCTTCAGATTGTGATTCTTGTCAAGTTTAGGACTCCAGGTAATCGTATTCTCATTAAGAATATTAGTACGTTCTATATTGGTAAGGGAGCCGTTTACTTTATCATTGGTATGCTTGTGGCCAAGCCTTGAACTTGAATTGAAGAATACTTCCTTTCTTTGGTCAACCTTATTGTATCCTCCGGATACTCTCAGCACCAGATTGTCAAATATTTTCCACTCAAAATAGGCGTTGGCTATGAAATTATAGGTATAAAGCGGATTGTACTCGTTCTTTACAGACATAAGTGGGTTCACACGATAATCCGCGTTAGGATTAGTCTCGTCGTCGAACATAGTATTGAGAAGATCTTCATTTTTCACACTCGAGACAGGACGATATCCCAACATACTGTACATCAGGCTCATAGTTGGGCTGGTATTGGATTCTGACACCACCGTACCGTACTTTTTCGTATACGTATAGTTCAGGTTGATGCCAACTTTCAGTTTGCTATTTATTATCTGGTCCAGCACAGCCCTCCCCTGATATTTCTGATAGCCGCTGTTGAGTATGATACCGTCCTGGTCATTTATTAGACCTGAGATAGAATAGCGTGTCTTTTCATTACCTCCCCTGACAGAAATATTATGGTTATGCACTATGGCATTCCTCAGCAGAAGGTCCTGCCAATTGATACCTTTGACTTCTCTGTACCACTCAAGATCGCGTTCGCCATTGAGGTATACATCGCCATAATGTTCCGGATCAAGTTCAAGCTGATAACGTACGAACTCGTATGGCTCCATCATCTCCATACGCTTTGTCACCTTCTGCACACCGGCCCAACCGTTGTAGGTGATTACTGGTGCTCCTACTTTTCCTTTCTTAGTGGTAATCAGTACGACACCATTGGCTCCCCTGGCTCCGTAGATAGCTGTTGCCGAGGCATCCTTAAGTATCTGCATGGATTCGATTTCCTCCGGGTTCAGCATTGAACCTACTGAAGCTTCCATCGGGAAGCCATCTACCACATAGAGTGGGGAGTTGTCCTGTGTCACTGAATTGTTACCCCTAATGACAATATTCATGTCGCTGCCGGGCTGACCGTCTGAAGAGGTAATGGAAACTCCAGCCACGCGCCCTGCAAGCATTTCCTCGAAATTGGCCACCGGAGCCTTTTTCATCTCGGCCACATTCACTGTGGTGATAGAGCCGGTAAGGTCTTTCCTCGCTGTGGTACCGTAACCTATGGCCACAGCCTCCTCAAGGAGTTCAGCATCTTCGTGCAGCATCACAGTCAGAGTCTTTTCATTCTTAAGGCTTATGATCTGCGCCTTGTATCCGATACATGAAAACTCAAGTTCATTGTCGTCCGGAGACAACTCAATGGTAAATTTTCCGTCAAGGTCGCTGATTACACCGACCTTTTTGCCGACAACGGCAATAGAAGCTCCGATAACGGGTTCTCCGGTCTCGAAGTCAACAACGATTCCGGACAGTTTGCGGCTTTGGCCAGCCTCCTCCGCACCAAGCGTCTGAGGCAATGCCAGAATAGCCATAAGCATGACACATAGACAGCTCATAGACCATTTAGTTTTTAGGATTACTGCATTTTTCATAGTGCAATATACAATGTTAGTTATTAGTGTTTCTTGATTTTAATAGAAGCATAGTTCCTACGACAGCGATAATCAGCCCCACTGCTACTGGTACTGCCAAGTTCTCATCAGACATAACTCCCAAAACAGTAACTACCGCTCCGGAAATCGTTATACCTATTCCAAGCACTCTCTGGGTAAAACGACTGGTCTGCCTTACATTCACAGGGTCCGACGGTGCATCATTCTGCACACGGTTCTGCTTTGCAACAAGGTATTCAGCATACTTGGGGTCTGAATATCCTTTCTTCCACAGTACGGCTTCAGTTACTGCAAGCAGGATGACAGGTACAACGGAACCGACAAGCATCTCCCACTCCCTATCAAGAGACAGACCTAAAAACCAAGGGGAGACGAATTTGAAGAAAAGGTTTATAGCCAAGCTGACAAACGTTATCCCAAGTATTGTACGTGAAGTATGGCGCTTCGAGAACAGGGACCAGATTACAGGCAGATAGATGGGGACTCCCGTAAGCGCAGCCACGCTGATGACCACATTCACTATGCCACCCATAGACTTGATAAGAAGAGCCACCACCACGGCAAGCACTCCGAAACCCAACGTTGATAAACGGGCTACACGCATCAGGGCCTTTTCCGATGACTTCGGCCTCATCCTTCGGAAAATATCGTTGGTGAACACTCCTGCAGATATATTGAGGGTAGCATTCAACGAACTTGCTGTAGCGAAAATCATCCCTCCAAGCATCAGTCCGAGCAGTCCGTCAGGCATCGCCTCTTTGCACATAAGCAGGTAAGCATCCTCATTCTGAAATCCTGTCAAATCCGGATTGTAGATACGGTATATCATTGGAGGAAGCATCCAAAGAACGGGACTGATAAGATAAAGCACTCCGAAAAGCCAGCCCACCTTTTGGGAATCCTTTTCTGTCTTTACTGAAGTATACCTCTGCACATAGGCCCAGTTCCCTCCGAGAAAGAACATGTTGTAGATACAGAAAGCAAATATGAATCCGGGCGTATATTCTTCCGAAAACAATTTGAAAAAACCTTCCGGTGCCTGACTGAATAGTTCCCGAACTCCCCCTATCCTGCCGAATGACAACGGCACAACAATTATCACTGCCGCAAACAGAATTATAAACTGGAGGACATCGGTCACGACCACTCCGCGAAGACCGCCTACGGCGACATATATCATGCTAAAAGCCCCCAAGGCAAGGATTGCAGTAGTCAGGGGAAGACCCATAGACACCTCCACAATCTTGGCGACAGGATAAAGGAAGGAACCTGTGGTGAAAATTGAAACCGCCAGAAAGATATAAGTATATGTCTTCTGCGTTTTTGCTCCGAAACGTTCGGTAATATATTCCGCTGCCGTCAAACTTTTGGTACGATGCCAGCGCGGAGCAAACCACGTACCCACTGCAAAGCCGGCAACAGACATGGTCAATTGGATGATAACGGACACAAGACCATATGAATAAGCAATGGAACCCCACACTACAAAGGTCCCTGCCGAAAAGAACCCCATAAACAGGGAAAGTCCGCTCATGCCCCAGGGAACATTTCCGCCGCCTGCAAAGAAACTCTTCATATCCTTGCCAGTGCGTGAAAATGAAATTCCAGTTACAAGTACACCTATCGAAAACAGGATTATAGTTATAAAATCAAGTGTATTCATTATATAGTTATGTTATTTATTCTGTTACTATTACTCCCATAAGTCCCGGACACACATTGCCTTCAGGACGCTCAAAAGCAATCCTTAAAAAACCTGCACGCACGGGAGTATCGAAAGTAATTTCCCTGATACTGCTATGATTATCCTTTATTTCCGCCATTTCAGCACCAGTATTATCATATATGCTGAAGTTGCGGTAGCAGCACGGCATAACAGACTCGAAATGTCCCATCTGCACAGTCTCCATGGCATGATCCGGGTCAGTATCAAAGAATAGTTTCAAAGAAGAAACAGAGCGTATGCCTCCTAAATCAACTTCTATCCAAGGAGCCTTGTCATCAAAAGAAGGAACCCATGCGTTGGTGCCGATATAAGGCCTGTAATAGGCAGACTTTATATTTTCCGCTTTAAAGCAGTCAAGAGCCGGCTTGAATGACATTGCGAAGTTCTTGGACTCAGGACGTCTCTTGGGACACCAGAATTCAAAAGATTCCACACCTATACCATCAGGAGGTGTCTGTTTACCGAAATTGGACACGGCAGGATTGATATAATTGAATACTGAAGTCAGCCCTGTAACAATCATATCACTATTAGGTATGCTAACATCGGGATTAGTCATGAAGCATATGAAACAATATCTCGGAGAATCATATTCATGTCCAAAATCTATAGATATCCTGTTCTCTCCTTTCTTTAGAGAAATCTCCATTACTGCATCCGTAATGTCAGGAGTATAGTTCTCCCTTTTTGAAGAGCTTCTCAGTTCCACTGTCAGCTCCGTATTCTCTTCCGACATTAATGTCATTCCAACCGACGGCACTCTGTTGTACACAGGAATAACCTGGGCTGCAGGATAATCCAGTCTGAACCATGAGCCGTCATGATCAAGAGAAGCCAGCCTGAGTTCAGACGAAGCCTTTACCTTTGCATCTGCCACGGGATTTTCACCCTTCTTTAGACCGAGATCTGGAATAAAGTTTCCATTCATTATGAGTCTGGACTGGAGAATGGAGATATTTTCAGGAGCAGAAAGGCCTGACGGTGTCAGTCCTTTGTCAAGACATATTGCAACAGCAGTTCCTATAACCTCGCCGCCAAGTGCGGAAGTGCACATCACCCTTGTAGAGCCGTTGGCCACATGGCTCGAAGACATTATCCGTCCTCCTATGAAAAGATTGTCGAGATCAGGTGTCACATAACAGCGATAAGGAATCTTATAGACCCCCTTGCTATGCCACTGGTTACAGGCACTTCCTCCTGCATAGACACCGTCGGAAGGATGAAGGTCGATGGCCCACCCTCCAAAAGCCACATCGTCATAATGGGATATCTGCTCTATAATGTCTTTCTGACTTATGGTATAAAGTCCGATGAAACGGCGGCTCTCCCTCTTTCCTGATATGAGGCCTGCCCATTCAAGAGTCAAATTTTCAGACTGTGGGAATTTACCTGAATTCTTGATATAGTCCCAGACTCCGTACACCACTTTCCAAAGTTCGAATTTTATCTTTTCGGTGTCCTTTATGGTGTCAAGCCGTCCGCCATATTCCAACCACCAGTATTTGCATCCATGCTGCCCAACATTGAAATAATGAGGATTCTGAAGCTTCGGAATAAGTTTTTCCGCATCCTTCAAGGCAAAGTTCGGAGCCGTGAACCTCACAGGTCTGCCGGTATCCCTCACATAGAATATGATACTGTGACCGAGCAATTCGCCATAAATATCCTTGTCAGGAGCAAAACCCTCATCATAGACTGTCTTCTCCTCTGCGCCAATCCTGTACGACGCTCCTGCAAGATAGCCAAGCGTTCCGTCACCTGTACAGTCTGCAAAATACTTTGCGGAGATTCTATACTCCATACCGTTTTGGGCATTGAAAACCTTCACTGAAGATATTGTTCTGTCACTGCTTTTTTCCACATCGTACAAGACAGTATTCAGAAGAAGCGTAATATTTTTTTCTGCAAGCACCTTGTCCACCAACACCATATCGAATAGTACCGGATTCCCCTCCTTGTTGCGGAATGTATTCTCCACCAGGATTTCATCTATTATACCGCCTTCACGAGACCAACGGTTATTGTTGCCCATATGGGAAGTAGCACCAAGAGCCCAGATACGCACTTCACTGGAAGCGTTACCACCTAGCACCGGCCTGTCCTGCACCAAGACGACTTTCAGTCCGCCTCGGGCAGCTGCAATCGCACAGCACACCCCCGCAAGTCCACCTCCGGTCACCACAAGATCCGACTCAAGAACGGTCACTGGCATATTTCTGCGTTTATTGAAATTACTTGTCAACATTTATGATAAAAAACTATGTACGGATATTAATAACTGGTCTTCTGAACAAAAGTATCCATATTTGAAACTAATCAGCAGCATTCTTGATTTTTTATCTTCCGATACCGAAATGGGAACGGTTGTATTCTCTGCAACCGTTCCCAAATTTCGATAGTCCAACGACAAATAAGTGTTCTAAGGCGACACTTCCTTCACAGCAGGAATAAGACTGAAATCAAAAATTCAGACTATTGTTTTTCCGGATCAGAAGAGCCGCGTATATTCAAGACAGCATCAAGGACGACCTGCCTCACCTCAGCTCCCGGGTTTTCGATTTTCTCAAGAAGCATGCGGGCAGCCGTTTCTCCCATCTGCTCTAAAGGCTGGGCTACAGATGACAATGCCGGAGTCGTAATCAAAGCTGACTGCGACTCAGAAAAGCCCATCACAGACACCCTGCCAGGAATTTCTATTCCATAATGTTGCAACGCTTTCATGGCTCCGATAGCAAGATGGTCATTGAAACAGAATATTCCATCCGGTACATTACCCTGAGCTACCAGCTTCTCCACTAACCTGAATCCTTCCTGTTTTGTGATTTCATTAGTACTTACCACCAGCTGTCCGTCAAAAGGAATACGATGCTTGGCTAAAGCATCTGCATAGGCAACATATCTCCTTGTGGACTGGGCGATGCCCTCAGCACCTTTCAGGTGCATTATCCTCGGCTGCGGATTGCCAAACCTTCTGCGGACTTCTATGAGGTGCTCCGTTGCAAAGAACGCCCACTTATAATCATCAATGGTTACTCTCGGCGCATCAACCGTTCTGTCAGCACGATTGAAGAACACCAACGGGATACCGCTATTTATAAGTTTGTTGTAATAATCGGTATTCTTTCCTTTTTCTGTCATTGAGATGAGGATACCCTCAACCATATTCTCCTCAAGGAGCTGAAGATTGCGTCTTTCCGCCTCCCAGGACTCATTGCACTGGGTAATCAGCACCCTGTAGCCCCCACTCTCGAAGATATTCTGTATCTGGATTATAATTCTGGAAAAGAAGGAATTGATAAACTCAGGAACCACAACTCCTATAATTCTGGTCCTGTGCTTGGTCAGATTCCTGGCCATATAGTTCGGCCTGTAATGCATCTTCTCGGCCATCTTCAAGACGACTTCCTTAGTCTCTTGCTTTACATCAGGGCTGCCGGCAAGAGCCCGCGATACCGTGGATTTTGAAATTCCCAGTTCGCGGGCAATATCTATTATTGTAGGGTTGTGAATCATCATTCTGTCTTTATGAAATTTCCCAGTTCCATTCGCATTCAGGATGACAGCTGCATAGAAGAAGATATATCTGCAGACTTCCTCAAATTTACAGCCTGTGCAGTTACAGTACTCTAAGAAAAATTGGCTGATATTAAAGTTTATCCGTGAATTTTCCACTATTCACTTATTACTATCAGACAGTTAATCCTAAGTCATTCTACACATATTGACAAAGATAATCATATATTTCAGAAGCTGTTTAAATTTTATTATCTGAAATTTTACAGTTTATTTGCAAGTAGATTTTTTGAGTTAGATAGTCGTACTATCAGAAGACAAAAATATGCTGTAAAGGCTTTTCTGATATTCCTTAGTAAATCTTGCGGAACAAAGAAGAAAATAAGTATAAAGCTAAAATCGTTGCAGAATAAAAACAATTTCCAAAATCAAGGAAGTAATCCTGTATTTTAGCTTATCTTTGTGCAAATTCATAAAAACTATATAATAAGTAACTGATAAAAGTATGGACAATCTTCATGCTTCTTCGGAAAAAAGACAACGACAAGCGTATTTCAGGAATCTGGAAATAGCCAATGCATTCGAATCATTTTTGCAAAACCAGGCAACAGGAGGCATCCTGCTGCTTGTCTGTACTTTGGCTGCCGTATTTCTGGCATCCTTTCCTAAGACGGAATGGTTTGACAACATGTGGGAAACTGCTGCCGGCATAACTGTTGGTAATTTCAGTATAGAAATGTCTCTCCGGGCATGGATAAATGATGCCCTTATGGCAGTATTCTTCTTTGTAGTGGGACTCGAAATAAAAAGAGAAATGCTGGTAGGACAGCTGTCGTCAATAAAAAGATCCGCACTTCCTGTTCTGGCGGCAATCGGAGGAATGATTGTCCCTGCAATAATATATACCATTTTCAATGCCGGCAATCCGGAAAGCGCGAACGGCTGGGGTATTCCAATGGCCACGGATATTGCATTTGCCATAGGCATACTGTCTCTCCTTGGAGACAGAGTACCTGGAGGTCTGAAAATATTCCTTACGGCTCTTGCTATCGTAGATGACCTCGGAGCGATAATAGTCCTTGCGATTTTCTATCCGACACACGCCCTTCACCTGAATTATCTGGTCTATGTTGCCGCTATCATGGCTGCTCTGCTGCTTTTGAACCGCGCAAGGGTGAAGAACAAGTATTTCTATCTGATTCCCGGTTTTTTCATGTGGTATCTAACTTACAAATCAGGAATACACGCCACGATTTCCGGAGTTTTCCTTGCTATGGTAATTCCATCAAAAGGAAACATTAATGAAATAAGATTCCAGACAAAAATTTCACTCCTGCTTGAAAAATTCAAACTCACCAGCCGGAAAGAACTCAAAGTCCTTACAAGTCCGGAGCAGCAGCATATAATACACAGTATGCACAAAGAGATAAAGGATGTAGATCCTTTAATGCACAGGCTTGAAAGCAAACTTCATCCCATTGTCACATTTCTGATAATGCCTCTTTTTGCCCTTGCCAATGCCGGTGTTGATCTGAATCCTTCCCATATGACAGGTAGCGGGATACACCCTATTTCATATGGCATATTTTTCGGCCTTCTAATCGGAAAACCTTTGGGAATTTTCCTGCTGAGTTTCCTTGGTATAAAAATGGGAGTAGCTGCCAAGCCAAAAGGAATAAGCTGGATACAGCTGGCAGCGACAGGAATACTTGGCGGAATAGGATTTACCATGTCAATCTTCATAGACAATCTGGCATTTACCGACCATTCAATAATTGATCTTGGAAAAGTAAGCATTCTAATTTCATCCACGACAGCAGCAATACTTGGACTCATTGCCCTAAGTATGGTTTGCAAAGGTCAGGCTCCGGAACTCACCTCAGAACAAATATTGCCTGCCAGAGAGCCTCTCAAAAAGGAAACACCGTTATCTGACTGAAAAAAAGTCTTGAAAAACAGACACTAAAGAGCCATAAAAGAATTTTTGAAAATATTTAAACTGCTTCTAAGCCGTTTAAAACATTTTTAATTAACTTTGTGCGTTTGTCGGTTTATGGCAACAGATAAAAGTATTTTCAATCAATAAAATAAAAATAAACAATGAAAGCATTTAAATTAATCTCTGCAGCGGCTGTAGCTGCACTTATGGCAGCTTCTTGTGGAAACTCGGGAAAAAGCAATGTAAAGGTAGATGTAGAACTTCCATCACAGAGCCTTACAGATTCTGTCAGCTATTTGGTAGGTGTAAACTTCGGATACTTCATCAAGTACAATAACTTCGGAGATGATCTTAATTTCGCCAAGATAAAGAAAGGTATGATGGACTTCATCAATGCCGAAGGTGATATGAATACTCCTGAATTCAACAAACAGCTTGATGTAAACCCTGACATGATGAATCAGGTTTTCAACAGTTTCATCAGCAAAAGAAATGAATACACCGCAGCTGTAAACAAAAAAGAGGGAGAAGAGTTCCTCAGCAAGAACAAGATGAAAGACGGTGTTGTCGTAACTGAAAGCGGTCTTCAGTACATTATCAAGGAAAGCGGAAATGATGTAAAAGCAGGTCCTGCAGACACTGTATATGTACATTACACCGGTACTCTTATTGACGGTACTGAATTCGATGCATCGGACAAAACTAAAGAGCCTGTAAAAATGATGCTTAACCGTGTCATCAAAGGCTGGACAGAAGGAATGCAGCTTGTAGGAGAAGGCGGAAAAATCACTCTCTTCGTACCGGACTCACTTGCTTACGGTTCTCGCAATATGGGCAAGATCGGACCTAACTCTACTCTTATTTTCGATGTAGATGTAGTGAAAGTAGGAAAGACAGCTCCTGTAGCAGCAGAAGAAGAAAAATAAGGTTTATTAAAACCATAAAAAAGAGGTGACCTCAAAGTCTTATGACTTTTGGGTCACCTCTTTTTTTCTAATTATAAAATAATCTGATTTGGATGACAGTATGAAGACCATCCTGTACGCGCGGTCAATGCAATCCTTGATAATACAGTCATCTCTTATATTGAATCAACTTATAAAGGAGGCGGGACAACGAGTTATAATCCTAGGATGTTGTTAAAAATTGTAGTATATGCATATCTGACCAATGTTTACTCCGGCCGTAGGATGGCTTCTCTTCTTGAAGAGAATGTGTTTTTCATATAGCTCCGCGGAAAAGCACAAGCCCAATCTTCTCTAGTCAAGGTTGATGCAATATTAAAGGAAGACTTAAATGCCATTTGCAAGGTTCTATTCCAGAGCGTAGCCTGCCGCGACCTTGTGAGCGTCGCCCTGACGACAAAGTCGGAATGGTGGATGAAGCGAAGCAGAACTCTGGAAAAACCTTCCGACTGCGACTTAATAAACTTGAATAAGAAGAAAGCCGACCCTTTTTGGGGGTCGGCTTTCACTCTATGTTGTATTCAGCATGCTATTCCAGACCGCGTGCCCTAATCATGGCATCCGGGTCAGGATCCGTTCCTCTGAATCTTCTGTAAAGTACCATAGGTTCTTCACTGCCGCCTTTTTCGAGAATATTTCTACGGAAAGACAACGCCGTAGCCTGATCGAATATTCCGTTTTTCTCAAATAGCGAGAAGGCATCCTTATCAAGAACTTCTGCCCAAAGATATCCATAGTATCCCGCACTGTATCCTCCTGCGAAAATATGATTGAAATATGTCGTACGGTATCTTGGGATTATCTGCTTTGGCAGACCTGCCTGCGACATCACATAAGACTCAAACTTCTCAACATCTACAAGCCTTGTTCCGTCTGGACCTTCTTCAGCAGATGCGTATGGAGAATCTATATCTACATAGACTGAAGACAATTCGTGCCATTTCATATCCAAAATGGAAGCAGCCACAAGCTCTGTCGTCATAAATCCCTGATTGAAAGTCCTTGATTCTGCAATCTTTGCAACAAGGCTATCTGGTATCACCTCTCCGGTCTTATAGTGATATGCATATGTCTCAAGAACCTCAGGAACAAAAGCCCAGTTTTCATTAATCTGGGAAGGGAGTTCTACAAAATCACGAGCCACCGACGTTCCACTGACATCCTTATATCTGCATTTGCTCAGAAGTCCGTGCAGTGCATGGCCGAACTCATGAAACATAGTTCCTACCTCGTCCAAAGACAGCAATGAAGGCATATCTGCAGACGGCTTTGTAAAATTAGCCACATTAACTATGACTGGACGGACCTCTTCTCCTTTGGATGAGAGATACTGGTTACGGAAATTACTCATCCACGCCCCTCCTCTTTTTGCCTGACGTGAATAATAATCAGTAAGAAGGATACCTATCAGAGAACCATCACTATCAGTCACCTTGAATCCCTCTACATCAGGGTGATATACCGGTATATCCTCCAGTTTCTTAAAGTTCAGACCATATAGTCTGTGAGCAGTCTTGAAAACTCCATCACGCACTTTCTCCATCTGGAAATACGGTTTCACGCAATCCTCATTGAAAGCATACTTCTCTTGACGAACCCTTTCTGCATAATATGCCCAGTCCCAAGGCTGTATTACGGATGTGCTGTCGTCTGGAAGGATTCCGGCCTCAATATCTCTGTCCATGATTGCCTGCATGGCTGAGATTTCCTCCTCGGCCTTCTTTACTGCAGATTTGAAAATTTCAGAAAGGAAATTATCAACTGTTACAGGATTATGGGCCATTTTATCATAAAGTATATAATGAGCTGGGGTTTCATATCCCAGAAGAGCGGCCTTTTCAATACGCAACTGCATTATTTCAGTCACCATAGGCCTGTTATCTTCCTTTCCTTCATCGCATCCCCTGGAAGAATAAGCCTTAAACATGAGTTCTCTCAAATCTCTCCGTGAAGCCCCTGTCATGAAAGGCACATAGCTTGGATTGTGCAGAGTAAAAAGCCACGGTCCGCCTTCTGCCACCTCAGATTCATCAATACCTTTTGCCTTTGCCGCATCCTTAACTGAAAATCCTGCAAGTACTGCATCAGCAGCTGCTGATGCCAACACTGTAGCAGACAGGCCGGCCACTTCCGATGTATCTGTAAGAAGAAGTTTAAAAGAATTGGTCTGCCCAAGCACATTGTTACCGAATTTCTGCTCTAGTACTCCAAGTTTCCTATTGATTTCACGCAGCCTCTCCTGCCCCTTCTGAGAAAGCGCTATTCCGTTGTTAATAAAAGACCTATAGACTTTTTCAAGAGTCATCATCTGCTCTCTGTCAAGTCCGAGATTGTCTTTTTTCCTGTAAAGTTCATCAACCCTTGCAAAGAAGTAAGGATTCATGAAAATATTGTCATTATGCTCAGAAAGCATAGGAATGACTTTTTCTATTATTTTCTGCATTGCAGGGGTAGCATCGGATTCAGACAGATTGAAAAGCACACCGGTAACACGGTCCAGCACAGAGCCTGAATGTTCGTAAGC
Organism: uncultured Bacteroidales bacterium; assembly: GCA_900546395.1. Lineage (GTDB taxonomy): Bacteria > Bacteroidota > Bacteroidia > Bacteroidales > UBA932 > Cryptobacteroides. The sequence goes on from URDD01000010.1 coordinate 18,198, forward strand.
CTCTATCGTATTCTCAAATGTAACTTCTCCTCCTGTAGCGATAATGGCATCAATTTCACCCTCCTGCTGGCGTATGCCGAGCTTAACGGCAGGAATATAATCAGACTCGCCGATTACAGTAAAGTCAGGGATACCATACGGCGTATCCCATTCTCCGATAAACGGATTCAATTGCTTACAAGATACAGTCATAGCAATCAAAATAGTAAGAAAACAAATTCGTTTCATAAAATGGTAGGTCTTATACACTCGGTTAATTTTAGTATATCATGCAAATATAAGAAAGTCATAAGACAGAGACAAAATTTATTTCACTGCTGCCCTCCCTTTCAAAAACGGCATGATTTCAAGCAGTCATTCCCTTGGTTTTACTTAATAAGTTACAAATCATCTTTCACCTCCGCAGGAAACAAGGGCAAAAGCATCAGAACAACAGATTATTTGAACAAATCTTTGACATTCGGGCCCACTCTTGTAAATTTGCCGTACAAACATCATTATTATGGAAAGACTGAACAGGAAAACTGCCGGGGTGCGAAGATACCCTGACAAAATAATACAATTCGGAGAAGGCAACTTTCTTCGTGCATTTGCCGACTGGATAATATGGAAGACCAACCAGGCTACAGACTTCAATGCAGGAGTTACGATAGTACAGCCCATCAGGGACGGCAAGGCAGAATTGATTAACAGCCAGGACGGCCTATACCATCTCAATCTCCAGGGAATAGATGCCGGTCAGCAAGTGGATTCAATCGAACTGATAGATGTAATCAACAGGGCAATTAATCCATACAGTGATTTTGATGAGTATATCAAACTTGCCGAGAATCCTGATTTCAGATTTGTAATTTCAAACACCACAGAAGCAGGAATAGCATTTGACCCCAGTTGCAGAGCAGACGACAGGCCGGCTTCTTCATATCCTGGAAAACTTACCCAGCTGCTTTTCAGAAGGTTCACTCATTTCAAGGGAGACAGGAACAAAGGGCTGATTATACTTCCTTGCGAACTTATTTTCCACAATGGCAAAGAACTCAAAAAATGCATCCGCAAATATATTGACCTCTGGAAACTTGGTGAAGACTTCAGGGAGTGGTTTGAAACAGCATGCGGTGTGTACAGTACATTGGTTGACAGGATTGTACCTGGATATCCGAAAGACAACATAGAAGAAATACTCAAACGCATAGGTTACGAAGATGCCTTGGTGGACAAGGCTGAAGTATTCCACCTGTGGGTAATAGAGGCACCGAAGACTGTCGCTGACGAATTTCCTGCCGAAAAGGCCGGACTTAACGTACTTTTCGTACCGGACGAGTCTCCCTACCACGCCAGAAAAGTAACTCTCCTCAACGGTCCGCACACAGTCCTTTCGCCTGTGGGCTATCTTTCAGGACTTGATACAGTCAGGGAATGTGTAGAAGACCCTCTTGTAGGAAAGTTTGTCCGTAAGGTTATGCTTGAAGAGCTTCTCGGCACTCTGGATCTGCCTGAAGAAGAATTGAAAAAGTTTGCAGGTGACGTCCTTGAACGATTTGTCAATCCTTATGTCAGGCATTTCGTGACAAGCATCATGCTCAATTCTTTCCCGAAATACAAGACCAGGGATTTGCCGGGACTGAAAATATATCTGGAACGCAACGGAAAACTTCCCGAATGTCTTATACTGGGGCTGGCCGCAATAACTGTTTATTATAAAGGAGGGAAAAGAGGAGAGACCGAGATTATCCCGGCTGATGATCCTGAAATAATCTCAATGCTTCAGGAACTTTGGGCGACAGACAGCCCTGACTCCGTTGCAAAAGGGGTGCTCGGATACAAGAAACTTTGGGATGAAGACCTGAATCTGATTCCCGGCCTTACAGAGAAACTGTCCGGTTATATTGAAACAATACAGAAAGAAGGGATTAGAGCCGCGGTTAAAAAAGCTGTCACACTATAGCATCCAACCACTTAGTCTGAAAAGGACTATATAAACGATTACAGTACATGGCAAGATTCATTAAAATAGACAATAAAGACAATGTGGCCGTTGCCCTGGAAGACTCCGCAAAAGGTTCAGCATTTAAGATAGGAGAGAATGAAATCATAGCCTCAGAATTTATTCCGGCAGGACATAAAATTGCATTGCAGGACCTTAAATCTGGAGACTTGGTTATAAAATACGGTTTTCCAATAGGAGTTCTCACTAAGGATACAGGAAAAGGAGGCCACATCGATCACAATACTGTAAAAACAAGTCTGGAAGGAATACTTGAATACAAATACACGCCTTCTGCAGACATACTGAAACAGGCATACAGCGTAAGATCCGGTGATTCTGAAACAAATACATTCAGAGGCTACAGAAGAGCTGACGGACAATGCGGTATCAGGAATGAAATATGGATAATACCTACCGTGGGATGCGTGAACGGCATTGTCATGAAACTGCGAGACAAATTCCGGAATGAACTGGACTGCTATCCTTCCATAGAAAAAGTAGAGGCATTCACACATAACTACGGATGCTCCCAGCTTGGAGCAGACCATGAAAACACGAGAAAGATATTGGCTGATATGATCCATCATCCCAATGCTGCCGGAGTACTGGTAGTGGGTCTTGGATGTGAAAACAATCAGATTTCCTCATTCAGGGAACTTGCAGGAGAAATAGATACAGACCGAATAAAATTTATTGAAACTCAGAAAATAGAAGGAGATGAAATTGAAGCAGGGATGGAGATGCTCCGCGACATCGCATCAGCTTCAGCATACGATCATCGTGAAGAAATACCTGTCAGCGAACTGAAGATAGGTCTGAAATGCGGAGGGTCCGACGGATTTTCAGGCATAACAGCCAATCCTCTTTTAGGCCGTTTTTCCGACTGGCTAATCGCCCAGGGAGGAACAGCTGTCCTGACTGAAGTGCCTGAGATGTTTGGGGCAGAAACCATACTGATGTCCAGATGTAAAGATGAAAAGATCTTTGAAAAGACTGTACGTCTTATAAATGACTTCAAGGAATATTTCATAAGTAACGGCCAGCCTGTGTATGAAAACCCGTCTCCTGGTAACAAGGCAGGAGGTATTTCCACTCTTGAAGAAAAATCTCTCGGATGCACACAGAAGTCAGGAAATTCACAAGTAACCGATGTTCTGGATTATGGAGAAAGAATCATGACAAAAGGACTGAATCTGCTCAGTGCGCCAGGAAATGACCTTGTAGCATCTACCGCCCTTGCTGCCGCCGGTTGTCAGATTGTGCTTTTCACCACGGGAAGGGGAACGCCTTTCGGGACTTTCGTACCGACAGCAAAGATATCGACAAACAGCACGCTGGCCCAAAACAAGCCTGGATGGATAGATTTCAATGCAGGACCGATTGCAGAGGGAGAAGCTGCTGAAACTGTTGATAAAAGATTCAAATCCTTTATTCTTGCTGCTGCATCAGGAGAGCTTGTTGCAAACGAGAAATCAGGATATAGCGAAATCTCTATTTTCAAAACCGGAGTCACCCTATAGAAAAATCCCCGAAAGTTCTTTCAATTACTTTCGGGGATTTTTCTATATATGACATGTTTTCATGCCGTTATTCTGCCATGAGTTTCTTATATTTAAAGCGTTTAGGCTCCACATCGCCAAGTCTGCGTTTCTTATTCTCTTCATATTCAGAATATGAGCCTTCGAAGAAATACACCTCCGAATCACCTTCAAATGCCAGAATATGTGTAGCAATCCTGTCAAGGAACCACCTGTCGTGGGAAACTACTACTGCACAACCGGCAAAACTCTCAAGGCCCTCCTCCAACGCACGGATAGTATTCACATCCACATCATTGGTAGGCTCGTCCAGAAGAAGGACGTTACCTTCATCCTTCAGGGTAAGTGCAAGGTGAAGCCTGTTCCTTTCACCACCGGAAAGTATGCCGCAAAGCTTTTCCTGATCAGCACCTGAGAAATTAAAACGTGAAACATATGCTCTTGCATTCACATCCCTCTTGCCAAGCTTTATAAAATCCAGTCCGTCTGAAATAGTTTCATAAACAGTCTTCTCAGGATCAATGCTCTTATGCTGCTGATCCACATAAGCAGTCTTTACAGTCTCTCCTATCGTTATTGTACCGGAATCCGGCTGCTCCAGACCCATAATAAGACGGAACAATGTAGTCTTTCCTGCTCCGTTAGGACCTATGACACCAACGATTCCTGCAGGAGGAAGACTGAATGTAAGATGCTCGAAAAGAAGCTTGTCACCGTATGCCTTTGAAACATCATTAAACTCAATGACCTTGTTTCCGAGTCTCGGACCGTTAGGTATAAAGATTTCAAGGTTTGCCTCTTTCTCCCTTCCGTCTTCACTCGCAAGTTTTTCATAAGCTCCCAAACGTGCCTTTGATTTTGCATGTCTTGCCTTTGGAGCCATTCTCACCCACTCAAGCTCACGCTCAAGAGTCTTGCGACGTTTGCTCTCCTGCTTCTCCTCCATTGCAAGTCTGTTGCTCTTCTGGTCAAGCCATGAAGAGTAATTTCCTTTCCAAGGAATACCCTCTCCCCTGTCAAGTTCAAGAATCCATCCGGCTACATTATCAAGGAAATAACGGTCGTGCGTTACTGCTATAACCGTTCCTTTATACTGCTGCAAATGAGCTTCAAGCCACTGGATACTCTCTGTATCAAGGTGGTTGGTAGGCTCATCCAGCAGAAGGACATCAGGCTGTCTGAGAAGAAGACGGCACAAAGCCACCCTTCTGCGCTCACCACCGCTGAGATTTCCTACTTTTGAATCAGACGGAGGACACTGAAGGGCATCCATGGCCCTTTCCAGTTTGGAATCTATCTCCCAGCCACCGCAATGCTCGATTTTCTCTGTCAGCTCACCCTGACGCTCTATCAGTGCAGCCATCTCATCGTCAGACATAGGCTCGCAGAATCTGAGATTTACCTCCTCATACTCTTTCAGCAGGTCCATAACCTCCTGAACGCCCTCCTGCACTACTTCGATAACGGTTTTTTCCGGATCCATCTGCGGTTCCTGCTCCAGATATCCGACTGAATATCCGGGAGCCCAGACGACATCACCCTGATATGACTTTTCGATACCTGCGATAATTTTCATCAAAGTTGACTTTCCTGAACCGTTGAGTCCGATGATACCGATTTTGGCACCATAGAAAAACGACAGATAAATGTCTTTAAGTATAACTTTATTGTTGTGCGGGAGAATCTTTCCCACACCATTCATTGAAAAAATAATCTTTTCGTCTGCCATAAAAATAAATTTGCTGCAAAGATACTAATTTTTCCCGTCCGCACAGTTTCTTTCTATTCTCACTTTCCTGCACCATTCGCTTGGAGAATCATTCATAATCAGACGAAATGCCATATTGAAAGACACCTGGGTATGAAATCCTGACATATCGGACAAATCTCCGACTTTCAGATAAGGATTGCCGTTAAACATCTTGACAGCATATTTCACTCTATAATAGTTTACAAACTGACAAAAGTTCTTTCCGGTGTAGTCATTTATCGCTCTGGAGACATAAACCTTGTTAGTAAACAGCATTCTTGCCACTTCCGATACCGTAATACCATCTATAAGATATGGCTTATCAGTATCAAACAAATCCACAATACGGTCATATAATTCTTTAACAGCATCGTTTTTGTCGCTTTTCTCATCAACTCCCAAAACCGGAGGGGGCAGGACAGATGAAACGGAAGGTCCCGGATTTTTCACCTCTTCAACATATCTGCGAAAAAGCAGAAAATACATTACCGATACAGCAACAGCTGAAACAGCATAAAAAATCACTCCCGTAACCCCACCAAACACTATTCCGCAAAGCGATAAAATCAATATAAAGAAAAATGATGAGACAAACAGAATATATGAAAACATTTCTTCCTTTTTTGGGATGACAGTCCGCTTACCTTGCTTTGGAGTCATAAACATCCTTACATAAAATATAACAAATAACAGCATAGCCGTTCCTATAAACAAAAGATAGAAAACCCCGGCATCACGAACAGCACCGGCATTTGCAAATACACGCACAGCACCGGCAATAAAACATATAGACACAAGTGCACAGGCCAATATTGAAAAACTTTTTTGGCCGGATACTGAATATTGCCTCATAAGGGCCATAAGAAGCAATGAACTAAGTATATCGGCAGGATAACACTTGTAATGAACAGTATCTGTAACAACTTCAGTCAACAAAAGCAGAAAAGCTACACTTAACGGCAACAGCAGACATGATTTTTCCTTTTTGCTAAACGCTGTTCTCCCCCTCATGAAAAGCCACGCATAAAATACCAGCACTGTGAAAAAAATAATTTCCAAAGCAAAAGCGAAATGTTGAAATAGCATAATAATAAGTTAGTTTTATGTTTGCAAATGTATAATAAAAGCCCCTACAAAAAACATAATTGCAGGGGCTTCAGGAGTATTTTTTCTCTTTTTTAATCTTTTTTCTCTTTTTTATTGTCCAGTTTTCCAGACTTTACTTTTATAGTGTCGAATCCTTGTCCGAACACACCCATTACCGTAGATACGGAAAGAAAAGCATTCGGGTCTATCGTCTTTACATACTTGAGTAAAGTATTAAGATCACCCTTTCTTGTAATAACCATAAGTACCTGGCTCTTTGATTTCGAATACCATCCTTCAGCAGGAATGAGAGTAACTCCTCTCTTCATCCCAGTGGAAATAGCATCTGCAATCTCTTCGTATCTTTGTGAAAAGATAAACGCCTGGACAGACTGTTTGGTTCCTGAAAGATAGAGATCAATGGAATAACCGCACACTGTTATCTGTATAAGTCCGTAAACAACTGTCGCCAGTTTTTCAGGAATTGAAACAAGTTCTCCTGTTGCAGTATATGACGGACATAGCATCGAAGACAGAATAATCACGACATCCATAGCCAGAATAAGCCTTCCCGGGGATACATTCCTGTATTTTGCTACCATCAGTGCAATAATATCCGTTCCTCCTGTACTTCCTCCCTGAGAAATAGACATACCTATACCGCAACCTGCCATCACAGCTCCGATAATAGTACAAAGCAACTTTCCGTTAGATATCGCCATTGCCTCTATAAAATAATCAGGAATCAAAGGCGGAAGCACATTTAGCATGGTTGAAGCAAAAACTATAGCATAGACAGTCTTCCATCCAAAACCGAAACCAATCACTTTAAGAGATATGAGCAGAAGCATAACATTGATAAACAAATAGGTATAACCCATCTGTATCCCTGTTGCATAATAAATGATTGCACTTATTCCTGAAACTCCTCCTCCGACAAGATTATTAGGCATCAGAAATATCGACCATCCGACAACATATGAAAGTAGCCCCAGTGTAATCAAAGAGTACTCTTTCAACAACGTCCAGATTGAAGTTTTAATCACTGCTTTCATCTTTCATCCGTAGATTTATTATTCCTGTTTTCCTTCTTTTTTAATTTCAGCCCGGTTTTCATTTCATCAAAGCCTTCTCCATATACTCCGCTGGCAGAAGTAATTGACACAAAAGCTTTCTGGTCAATACTTTTAATTAATTCAACTACGTTGTGCAACTGATGCTGACGTATAACGACCAACAGTACTTTTCCTTCCTTTTTAGAGTACCAACCGACTGAATCCAGCGCAGTAACTCCCCTATTCAGAGTCCTTAATATTCCATCTGCAATCTCATCATACTTCGACGAAAATACAAGCACCTGAACTGAAGATTTCCTGCCCAAAAGCACAAAATCAACCATAAAGGAAAAAGTGACCATAACTACATAGCCGTAAATCATATCCTCTATTGTCTTACCTGGGATAAGCAGCACTGAAGCTATGATGAAAATATCTGTATATAAATATACCTTTCCAGGAGATACAGGCCAGTACTTATTCACAATCATGGCAGCTATGTCTGTTCCTCCTGTACTTCCTCCCCTCAAAAGGACAATACCGATACCTATCGCCTCAATGATACCTCCTACAATTGCCAGAAGCAGCTTATTATCCATCTCGACAACCCAGTCGAATTTAGGGAAAAGGTCAAACAGCAGTGTTGACAGAAGTATAGCATAAATAGTCTTCATACCGAAAGCCCGGCCCAAAACCATAAATCCTATAATCAGCAATATCGCATTCAGTATGAAAAACGAAACCGACACAGGTATTGTCTGATTAGAAGCAAAATAAATTATGGTACAAAGTCCGGTTCCTCCGCCACTCGCGATCCCGTTCGGGATTAGGAATGATGTCCAGGAAAGACAGTAAAATACAAGACCGACCGTCAGCAGGAAATAATCCCATACTCCTGTCAATATCTTATTTTTAATCATAGCTACTGTTATATGTTTTAATGTTATTTTACAACTATGTTTACAATCTTACCGGGCACGACAATAACTTTCACTATATTGCCGTCACCTACATATTTTGCTGTCTGTTCGAGAGAACGTACATTGGCCTCTACATCCTCTTTGGACATATCTTTTGAAAGTTCCACTGTAAAACGAGTCTTTCCGTTGAACGATACAGCATATGTACAAGAATCCTCAACTACATATTTAGCATCATATTCCGGGAAAGAAGCGTAGGCAATACTATCTTTATGGCCCAACGCCTCCCAAAGTTCTTCAGCAATATGAGGAGTAAACGGAGACAGGAGTACGGCCAAAGGTTCAAGTATGGCCCTTTTGCTGCATTTCAAGTCATAAAGTTCATTGACTGCTATCATAAAGGCACTTACAGTCGTATTGAAAGAGAAATTCTCGATATCGGTCCTTGCCTTGCCGATAAGTTTATGAAGTGCCTTAAGTTCAGCTGCTTCAGGAGCCTCATCTGTTACAATAAACTCATCTCTGTCAAAGAACAGTCTCCATACTCTTCTAAGGAATCTGTGTACTCCGTCAATACCTTTCGTATCCCATGGTTTAGACTGCTCAAGTGGTCCCAGGAACATTTCATACAAACGCAGTGTATCCGCTCCGTAAGTATCACATATCATATCTGGATTTACAACATTGAACATTGATTTGCTCATCTTTTCCACTGCATATCCGCAAATATATTCTCCATTTTCCAGTATGAATTCTGCGTTTGCATAATCAGGCATCCAGTTCTTGAAAGCCTCAATATCAAGCCTGTCATTATGTACTATGTTTACATCAACGTGAATCTCAGTAGTTTCATAGCTGTCCTTAAGACCTGCAGATACAAATTTGTTCGTATTGACTATCCTATAGACAAAATTCGAACGACCCTGAATCATTCCTTGATTAATAAGTTTCTTGAACGGCTCATTTTCACAAACATATCCCAAATCATACAGAAACTTGTTCCAGAATCTGGAGTAAATAAGATGTCCTGTGGCATGCTCAGTCCCTCCTATATACAAATCCACATTCCGCCAGTATTCATCAACTTTCCTGTCCAGCAAAGCATTATCGTTGTGCGGATCCATATAGCGCAGGTAATATGCACTGCTTCCAGCAAAACCAGGCATAGTGCTTGTCTCCATAGGGTATCCGTCATATGACCAGTCTGCAGCCCTTGCCAAAGGCGGTTCCCCGCTTTCTGTCGGCAAATATTTATCTACCTCAGGCAACTGTACAGGAAGGGACTCAAACGGCATAGGCATAGGTATTCCATCCTTGTAATAAATAGGGAAAGGCTCACCCCAATATCTCTGACGTGAGAATATGGCATCTCTCAGGCGATAGTTTACTTTACGTTTACCTATACCGTGCTTTTCCACATAATCAATCGCTGCCGGAATCGCCTCCTTTACTGACAGTCCATTCAGAAAACCGGAATTGCACATTATACCTTCCTTTGCATCAAAGCTTGATTCGCTTACATCACAGCCTTCTATCAGAGGAATAACCGGCAGGTTGAAATGTCTTGCAAATGCATAGTCTCTACTGTCATGTGCAGGAACAGCCATAATAGCACCTGTACCATAACCGGAAAGGACATATTCGGAAATCCATACAGGAACTTTTGCTCCGGTAAGGGGATTGACGGCATACGAACCTGTAAAAACGCCTGTAACTTTTCTTGTTTCTGCAATACGCTCCCTTTCAGTTTTCTTTTTTGCAACTGCAAGATATTCTTCTACTGCTTCTTTCTGGCCTGGCGATGTGAGTTTTCCAACCCACTCGCTTTCCGGAGCAAGGACCATGAATGTAACACCGAAAACAGTATCTGCCCTGGTGGTAAAAATCACCATATCATACTCTGTATCACCGTTAACTGCCTTGAACACCATCTCAGCGCCCTGCGAACGTCCTATCCAGTTTCTCTGCATATCTTTCAGAGAGTCTGTCCAGTCAAGAGTCTCCATATCATCAAGAAGTCTCTCGGCATAAGCGGAAACGCGCAGCTGCCACTGAGTCATTTTTTTCTGCTCGACAGGGAATCCGCCTCTTACAGAATACCCCTCTTTTACTTCGTCATTTGCCAAGACAGTTCCTAACTTAGGACACCAGTTGACAGATGTTTCCCCTTGATAGGCTATTCTGTAATTCATCAGGACATCAGACTTCTCCTTATCTGACATGGCATTCCACTCAGCTGCAGTAAATACAATTTCTTTTGTACAGGCAGCCTCCAGACCTTCTGTTCCTCTTTCCGCAAAAGCATCTATTAACTCAGAAACCGGACGCGCGGTCTTTAATGCCGTATTGTAATAACTGTCGAACATTTTCAGAAAAGCCCACTGTGTCCACTTGTAATAAGCAGGATCGCAGGTCCTGACTTCACGCGACCAGTCATAAGAAAAACCTATCCTGTCCAGCTGTTCTCTATATCTTGCAACATTTTTTTCAGTAGTTACCGCAGGATGCTGCCCGGTCTGAATAGCATACTGCTCGGCAGGAAGGCCGAAAGCATCATAACCCATCGGATGAAGCACATTGAATCCGCAAAGTCTCTTGTATCTGCTATAAATATCACTTGCTATATATCCTAAAGGATGTCCTACATGCAGTCCTGCACCGGATGGATAAGGAAACATATCCAGAACGTAATATTTGGGTCTGGAAGAATCCTCTGAAACTTTAAATGTCTTATGGTCAGCCCAATAAGTCTGCCATTTCTTCTCTATTTTCCTAAAATCGTATTCCATTGTATCTTAATGTTTTCTTATCTTGTTCTTCTTCCGTTAATGCCAAACCTTCCTTTAGCTGATTTCTTCTCGAGTCTGAACTCCACTGGTATTGTCATGGATGTGCTGACTTTCTGTCCTGAACGTCTGCCAGGCCTCCACTTTGGAGAAGCACTTACTACTTTCAAAGCCTGCTCATCCAAAAGAGGATGCACCCCCTTGACAATCTCTACGTTTGTCATCTTTCCATCCTTATCTATGATAAATCCCACCATTACGGTTCCTTGGATTCCTTCCTCTACGGCCTCCTGAGGGTACTTAAGATAAGGATAGACCCACTTCGTTAAGAACTGGCGGGGATCAGTGCTATTCAGAAACGCCGGTTTATAATCACAATCAAAATATGAAACCACATCATCCCCTAATTTCCCTGACTCATTTTTCTCGCCTGAGAGAACACCCTGATCGGATCTGAAATATATTTTTCTGTCGGTATTTGCTACAGACATTGTGAAATTATATATATACTCCAATTCCCGCTCCATCATCATATAATCGAGAATATCTTCCGTATCACGTACGGTATTATGCTGTGCATAGCGGCCTGTAGTAAAAAACACAGATGGTATCTCCTTAAAATAGAAGCTTCTATGATCTGAAGGGTATGGTTCGTTTGCGATAATTTCCGGTTTTACAGGCTGAAGCTGCTCTTGCATCAAGTCTATCATCAAGTTCAGGTCTCTGTTTGAAGATGTATAAGCATAAAAACCATTTGTCCCCGTACCTAACATATCCAGATTTATCATGACATCTATGGCAGAAGAATCTCCGAAAGACCTGTTCAAAAAATACCATGATCCGGCAAACGACTCTGTAGAGGCTCCGAAACCTACGAAAATAACAGAACGACGGAAGAGTATGGAATTTGTAGCTACCATTCGCGCCAATTCCGCCATTACAGCCATACCGGAAGCATTCCCGTTTGCGCCGTAATAAACCTGCCTGCCGGACTCCCCGTCTATTGTAATATCATTGACTCCCAAATTGTCAATTCTTGCACCGACAAGTATATATCTGTTCCTGAGTTTCGGGTCATAACCCTGGACAAATCCAACAACATTCCTTGACACCAGAGTATCTGTTGAAGACCTTGCTATTCCAAACTCATCTCCAGACTCCGGGGAAAGCATTTCCAAGCCATATTCCTCAAGCACCTTATAAAGATACTCCGCAGCATTCTTTTCACCTTCTGAACCAGGCTTTCTTCCTGCATTGTATTCAGAGGCAATCTCCTTTATATGCCTGCGCATTGAAGAGGCAGTCTCGCTGTCATAAAGACTGGCATAAGAATTCTGAGCCTTATACTGGGAAAACATAGTCTGCGATGCCAGACAAAGGGCCATCACAGCGATTACTGAATATAATAAACTGGTTTTCATTCAAATATCACTCATTAACCAAGATCCAGACATCTTCAGGGCAAAACTTCTCTTCCTTTACTTTTTTCAAAGAATGAAAGGCACCCAAAATGTCATCGGTAGGAGATATGCCTATAGCATTGAAACCATTACGGAAATTTATAAGTATCGGTGTATAACCGCATTCTTTTACTTCAGACAAAAGATCCTCTGCATTTACCCGGCTTTTAAATGCTCCTACTACAATATAATAGCGGAAATCCAACTTCGTAGTAAACAGCCCGCCTATTTCAGAAGGGTTGAGTATAGTCCCATGCAACTGCTTTATGGAGTCCAATACAGCAATGGAATCTGCAAGTGCCTTCTCCACTTTCTTGAGTGAATCAACCCTGAACCTGTGTCTCGCCTCTTCCTGCCTCAAGAGTTCAATACGCATCATCTCCACTTCTTCCGCAGTCGGTCTTCCTGCCAGACGACGGAACATATCGCACCCTGTCAGTGACAACAGGGAGAGAACTGACAATAATGTCAATATCCTTTTCGCATTAGGTTTCATTGCCTGATATTTAAGCATAACTGCAAATTTAACCAAATTAATATCTGATTCAAAAAAAATGGATTATATTTGTTAGTATGGATATACGAATTTCGCTGAGACTGGCAGCAGCGGCGGCAGCATTTGTCGCCGCCGCAGTATTATGCAAAGCACAGACAATAGATGACATATCTTTATTTAAACGCCAATCAGAAAAAATCATACCTGTAAGAGCTCGCCCTGATACAGTATCGCTGCTCTTTTTAGGAGATGTAATGATGCACGCAAACCAGATAAGCACATCAGAAAAACTCTCCAGGGTAAAAAGCAGTGTAAAATCAGGACTTTCCGGCACGGCATTCGACTTCAACTCATATTTCAAAAATATAATTAAAGATATCAGAGATGCCAATCTGGCAATAGCAAATATGGAATTCACATTAGGAGGAGAACCTTACACCGGTTACCCTTCATTCAGCGCTCCTGACAGCTTCGCAGAATATCTGGCAAACTGCGGATTTGATATTTTGCTTACAGCTAACAACCACATACTTGACAAAGGGAAAAAAGGATATGAAAGGACTATGCGCATTTGCGACTCTCTGAAGATCAAATACGGTACTATGACTACAGGTTCAGGTGCAGACCAGGCTCATTACTTAAGTAACAATCCACTTATAACAGAAATAAAAGGTATCCGGATTGCCTTTGCCAACTTTACTTACGGAACAAATGCCAGCATTTCCGGGGAGTTTCCTAAAATAAGCAGAGATAACATCGAGGGAATTAAATCCCTCATTGACAGAGCAGAGGAATATGGTGCTGACTATATAATAGCATTGCCGCACTGGGGAGACGAATACCGGCTGAAGCACTCGGAGGCGCAAATGAAAACCGCATCCATTCTCGCAGAAGCCGGAGCTGACATTATAATAGGCTGCCATCCCCATGTCGTCCAGGACAGTCTGTCCGTAAAAATAAAACAATCCGGGAATCCGGTCCCGGTTACATTTTCTTTAGGAAATGCCGTTTCAAACATGAGCGCCCCCAATACACAGACCGGGCTGATGCTGACAATACAACTCACCAAACTGGAAAACGGTGTCACAAAACTCATAAGTCATAATTATGACTACATTTGGTGCTCTTTGCCAGGACGTCTGAGTGAAAACCATACAGTAATAAAAACAAAGGATTATATAGGCAGGAAAGATTTGTGGACAATGCCTTATGAATACGATAAAATGCTTGATTCCTATTACAGGATTCAAGCAAAAACAGGAATAAAAGACAGAAAATGACAGAAAACAAAGGAATCGAAAAGAAAACAATTTCCATAGCAGAAATGGATCCGGTAGAAATATTAGGAGCCGGAAACAGAATACTTGAAGCACTGTGCAGCTATTTTCCCGAACTTAAGGTTATAGCAAGGGGCAATGAAATCAAACTGGAAGGCGAGAGCAAGTCTGTCAGATTATTCGAAGACAAACTGAATCTGCTTGTTGAACGCAGAAAACATAAAATGAATCTCACCCCGTATGATGTAGAAGAAATATTCGATGGCAACAGTCCGAATGACAGGATAAAGATGAAGGGAGATGCCCTCATTGTGTATAATTCAGAGGGGCGCCCTATACGTGCAAGAAACAGAACACAGGAAAAGATGGTTGAAGCTTATTTTGAAAACGATCTGGTATTTGCAGTCGGTCCTGCCGGAACAGGTAAGACTTATATCGCGATTGCTCTTGCTGTACGCGCACTGAAAAACAGAGAAATCAGACGCATAATCCTTACCAGGCCGGCCGTAGAGGCTGGCGAACGTCTCGGATTCCTGCCCGGAGACCTGAAAGATAAACTTGATCCGTACCTCCAGCCCCTGTATGATGCTCTCGGTGATATGATACCGGCAAAGAGACTACAGGAGTTTATTACAGACGGAACCATCCAAATAGCGCCTCTGGCATATATGAGGGGACGTACTTTGGACAGGGCTTGCGTAATATTGGATGAAGCCCAGAATACAAACCTGGGGCAATTAAAAATGTTCCTGACCAGAATGGGAAACGATGCTAAATTCATTGTCACAGGAGATGCCAGCCAGATAGACCTGCCTCATAAAGAGGATTCCGGCCTTATGAAAGGGATAGAACTGACAAAAGGGATAAACGGCATAGCCTCAATCTTTTTCAGTAAAGAAGATATTGTCAGACATCCGCTTGTCAGCAAAATAGTCAAAGCCTTCGAAAACGGCAAAACCGAATAAAGACAACACATCACAATAAAAGTCAGCGGGAGAGTCCCATTGCCTCAGGCAATACGGATTCTCCCGCTGACATATTTGATGTATAATATTGACTAAAGAGGATTTCCAGTAGCAACTACTTCGTTGTACTTCTCATACTTAGCCATAAAATCTGCACTTTCCTCACGGAACCTGTAATAGATGTTCTTCAAATACTCTGCAATATTGACTTTGATTTCATTTACCTTTGAAACGCTGTAAGCTGACTCAAACGGCTCAATTGCATTTCTTAAAGCAGTCTCGAATTCACTTACAAGAGCCATATACTTAGTGTCATCAAGTTCTGCCTGAGCTTTTTCCTGAAGGTCAATTGCCTGATTATAATAAAGAATACCGATACCGATAAGTCCGAATTCATATTCAGGATTTATCTCATATGACTTTCTATAAGCCTCAACAGCTTTTTCCTGATTTCCCAACTGATTGTAGATGTTTCCTTCCACATAATAGAGAGATGCATTTCCTGGCTCATTCTTCTTTGCCTCATCCAAAAGCGTAAACAGTCTTTCAGGATTATCACCGCTCTCTATGTAGAAGTTAATCAAGCCGATAAGAATGCTCTGGCTCTGAGGATATGCCTGGAATCCCTTCTCAAGAGAAAGCCTTGCATTTTCCATATCCCCAAGCTTACTGTAACAATCTGATATCTTTGCATATACCTCACCGTCCTCATAGAAATATCCGGCATCGATACACATCTGGAAGAACTTTTTAGCCTTTTCATAATCCTGAAGAGACCACGCAGCAAATCCTGCATTGTATGCAGCAGTAGTGTCAACACTGCTCACCGGCTCAGCTGCAGTAAATTCAGCTGCCTTTGCAAAATCCTCACCTGCTGTCTTCAAGTCTCCGAGCATATAATAGGTCATACCTGACTCAAGATACTTGGATGCCACACCTTTGATTCCCTCAATGATATCTGAAGTCTTGCTCTTCTTGACATCTACTTCCAATGCTTTAATATAGGCGTCATAAGCTCTGTCAAGGGCATCCTCATAAACTGGATTCGTAACTTCAATAATCTGAAGGACTCCTCCGCCATTGAAATAGAAATTCTTGTCAGCATACACCATTTTTGTATAAGGTTCGCCCATCAGTTCAACTGTCTCTGTTGCTGATGGCTTTTCAGAACCCATAATCAGGGAAAGCTCCTGCTGGCCTGCACCAATCCAGGCATTTCCCGCCGGAGCGTTGAATGCCTCTACATAGGCTCCTGCCAACTTGGTCCAGGTTGTCACTTTGACAGCCTTCTTTGGATTCTGACTTGCTGCCTCTGCAGCCTCTACAGCTTTCTTCGAATCAGCTGGAGATTTAACCTGTGCATCAGCGACCTGAACAGAAAGGAGAACTGCCAATGCGATGAGAATCTTTTTCATATTTTCCGTAATTTAAAATGTTTGTTCTATTTATTCGCCTGAAGTAGCATTGCTTTCAGATGGAACAGACTCTTCAGGTCTTTCTTCGTCGTTTTTGGAAACTGCCGAAACTGCTGCAATGGCATCTCCATCCTTTATATTGATAAGACGCACTCCTTGTGTCGCCCTTCCTGCAACCCTGATATCAGCCA
Source organism: uncultured Bacteroidales bacterium (assembly GCA_900546395.1). Taxonomy (GTDB): domain Bacteria; phylum Bacteroidota; class Bacteroidia; order Bacteroidales; family UBA932; genus Cryptobacteroides. The sequence goes on from URDD01000010.1 coordinate 35,124, forward strand.
CGGCCATTCTTATCGTAAGACCTGAACGGTTGATTATCATCAGATCATTGTCATCAGTCACATCCTTCAGAGCTATCAAATCACCTGTCTTATCTGTGATACTCAGTGTCTTAACACCTTTACCACCCCTATTGGTTATCCTATACTCCTCCACATCTGAACGCTTTCCGTAACCATGCTCGCTTACTACAAGAATATTGTGAGAAGCAGCATCGCCAGCCGTAGGGTCATAGCATACCATACCGATAACCTCATCATCCTCATCAATATTTATGCCTCTGACACCTGAAGCAGTCCTTCCAAGAGGTCTTGCATCGTTTTCGTCAAACCTTACGCATCTTCCCTTTCTTCCTGCAAGCATTATCTGACAACTTCCGTTGGTCATTGCTGCCTCAAGCAATTCATCTCCATCCCTGACTGTTATAGCATTCACACCATTTGTTCTAGGTCTTGAATAAGCCTCCAGTGAAGTCTTCTTTATTATTCCTCTCTTGGTCGCAAGAACTATATAGTTGTTATTTACATAATCCTCATCCTTAAGATTCCTGACATTAATATATGCCTTGACTTTGTCGTCAGACTCTATATTTATAATATTCTGGAGAGCACGTCCCTTTGAAGCCCTTGAACCTTCAGGTATTTCATATACCTTGAGCCAGTAACACTTTCCGTTCTGAGTAAAAAGAAGCATTGTACTGTGCATATTGGCCACATAGATATGCTCTATAAAATCTTCATCCCTGGTGGTGCTTCCCTTTATTCCGACCCCTCCCCTGTTCTGCGTTCTGTATTCAGCAAGTGGAGTACGTTTGATATATCCAAGGTGGGAAATTGTAATGACAACGTCATCATCCGGATAAAAATCCTCAGGATTGAAGTCTTCCGCTGACAGCGCTATTTCCGTCCTTCTTGCATCACCGTATTTCTCCTTCATTTCGAGAGTCTCCTGCTTGATGACCTCCATCTGCTTGTCATAGTTTGCAAGCACGTCCTCACAATAATGGATGAACTTCATCAGTTCATCATACTCAGACTGCAGTTTCTCACGCTCAAGGCCAGTAAGCTGACGAAGCCTCATCTCTACAATAGCAGTTGCCTGAGCATCAGTGAAGTCAAACCTTGACATCAACTCTGCTTTAGCATCTTCCACATTCTTGGATGCCCTGATTATCTTTATGATTTCGTCAATTACATCCAATGCCTTAAGAAGTCCCTCAAGAATATGAGCCCTCTTCTGCGCCTTCTCAAGATCAAATTTTGTCCTGCGGACAATCACTTCATGCCTGTGTCTGACAAAATACTTGATAAGATCCCTGAGGTTCAATATTCTAGGACGGCCATTAACCAAGGCTACATTATTTACCGAGAAACTTGACTGAAGCGGAGTATATTTGTAAAGCATATTGAGAACAACATTTGCATTTGCTCCCATTTTCAGCTTTATGACGACCCTGACTCCCTTTCTCGTAGTCTCGTCATTGACATACGATATTCCTTCAATCTTTTTACTTTCAACAAGTTCTGCGATTTTCTCAATCATCTCCCGCTTGTTGACCATATAAGGTATCTCCGTTACGACAATAGTCTCACGTCCGGACTCGCTTACTTCTATCTCTGTCTTTGACCTTATCACAATACGGCCGCGACCCGTTTCGAAAGCATCCCTTATTCCCTGTGTTCCCTGTATTATACCTCCAGTAGGGAAATCAGGACCTTTGATATAATGCATCAGTTCTTCGACTGATATTTCAGGATTGTCAATATATGCGCATATAGCGTCACAACACTCTGTAAGATTATGAGGCGCCATATTGGTAGCCATACCTACTGCAATTCCTGATGATCCGTTCAGCAGCAAAAGAGGCACCTTTGTAGGCAACACAGTAGGCTCTTGGAGAGTATCGTCAAAGTTGTTCACCATATTTACTGTATCCTTATCCAGATCAGCCAGCACCTCATCCGAAAGCTTTGTAAGTTTTGCCTCTGTATATCGCATTGCAGCAATAGGGTCGCCATCCATAGAACCGAAGTTTCCCTGGCCGAATACCAGCGGATACCTCAGACTCCAGAACTGCGCCATTCTAACCATTGCATCATATACGCTTGAATCACCGTGCGGATGGTACTTACCAAGCACCTCTCCTACGATTCTGGCAGATTTCTTTGTCTGTCCGGTATAGCCAAGACCCAGTCCCTCCATTCCGAAAAGTACTCTGCGATGCACAGGTTTCATTCCGTCGCGCACATCAGGCAAGGCTCTTGACACTATCACTGACATAGAATAGTCAATATACGCACTGCGCATCTGCTTGTCTATGTTGACAGTTTCTATCCTGCCTGTCATTGTCTGATTTTCTTCCATCTGTTTTAAGCTTATTTTTTCAACTCAAACCTAACTGCACAATTCCATCATATGCAAGTGTGCAAAGTTACAAATTTTTATTTGCCGGACAAACGTATTTTCTACAGAAACAGGTCTATTTTTTGAGAAAAACAAAACAGATTCTTAAATTTGTAGTTTGTCAAAGCACAGTATATGGAAATTAGAATATCAGACGAACTCAATGCTATTATCAACTACTCCAGGGAAGAGGCCATGAGGACCGGCAGTTACGGAATTGCCCCTGATCACCTTATGCTGGGAATACTTCGCCACGGTGACAATACTGCCACTGACATTCTTCGCGGATTGGAAACAGACCTGGACGAACTCAAACATTTCATTGACAGCAAAATCTTTACAAACGAGCACATACCTTACTCCGAAGCCCCCAATGTAACATTCTCGAGAGGTACACAGAATGTTCTTAGCATCACTGTACTTGAAGCTACAAGACTCAAGTGCAGCGAAGCCTCCTCCCAGCACCTTCTTCTTGCTTTGTGCAGAAACACCAACAGTTATGCACAAAGTTATCTCAGAGACACTGGTATAGACTATGGGAGAGTCATGTCATTCATGGAACGCAACGAAATGACAGGAAGCAGGATTGACGAAGAAAATATCAAATCAGGAAAAGCGCAAGAAGAGAATGTGGATGCCGAGTCACAGGAAGAACCGAAATCAGCAGTCGAAGAATTCGGCTATGACATAACTCAGGCTGCAAGGAGCGGAAAACTCGATCCTGTAGTGGGAAGAGAAGAAGAAATAATGAGGGTCATAGAAATATTGGGAAGAAGGAAGAAAAATAACCCTATGCTGGTAGGCGACCCAGGCGTAGGAAAATCTGCAATTGTCGAAGGGATAGCCTTGAAAATAGCAAGCGGCGAGATTCCTCCTGCTCTTGCAGATAAACGAATTGTCTCTCTTGATCTTGCATCGGTAGTTGCCGGGACCAAATACAGGGGTGATTTCGAAAAAAGGCTCAAAGCAATAATAAGGGAAATCAGCGGTAATCCTGACATAATTTTGTTTATTGACGAATTTCATACTATAGTAGGAGCCGGAGGGGCATCCGGCAGTCTTGATGCAGCAAATATCCTGAAACCGGCTCTTGCAAGAGGGGAACTTCAGTGTATCGGAGCAACGACGTTGGACGAATTCACAAAAATAATTGAAAAGGACGGCGCCCTGGACAGAAGATTTCAGAAAGTTCTGGTCGAACCTTCGGGCAGCAAACAGTCAGTCGCCATACTGGAAAAAATAAAAAGCTGCTACGAACAGTTCCATGCCGTCACATACACTCCGGAAGCAATATCCGCCTGCGTCCGTCTTTCCGAAAGATATATTACAGACAGATGCCTTCCAGACAAAGCTATAGACGCTCTTGACGAAGCCGGATCAATGGTAAGATTACAGTGTACCGGAGGTAAAAAAAGGAATAGAAAAGCCCCTATCGTGACTGAAGATGATATTGCAGCGGTAATATCAAAAATGTCGGGAATACCGGCAAACAAAGTGGCTGAATCTGAAATCAGCAGACTTGTCAACATGGATAGCTTTCTGAAGAAATACATAACAGGCCAGGATGAGGCTATAGACAAAGTCACAAAAGCCATCAGGAGAAACCGCACTGGAATCAAGGATCCGTCTAGACCAGTAGGCTCATTCCTTTTCCTTGGTCCAACCGGCGTAGGAAAAACACAGCTTGCCAAGACTATTGCCGAGTATCTTTTTGATTCTGAAAGCAATATAGTATGTATTGACATGAGTGAATATATGGAAAAATTCACAGCATCACGACTCATTGGCGCACCTCCAGGATATGTAGGATTTGAAGATGGAGGACAGCTTAGTGAAAGAGTGAGAAGAAAACCATACTGCGTTGTCCTTCTGGATGAGATAGAAAAGGCACATCCCGACATATTCAACCTTCTCCTTCAAATTCTGGACGAAGGAAGACTTACTGACAGCAATGGAAGAACAGTAAATTTCAGGAACACGATAATCATTATGACTTCCAACATTGGAAGCCGCGAACTTGAATATTATGGCAACGGACTTGGGTTCAACACTTCCTCAAGGAACTTGAATGAGGATCGCAAAAACATAGTTCAGAAAGCTGTACGGAAAGCTTTTCCACCTGAATTTATAAACAGGATAGATGAACAGGTTTTCTTTAATACCCTTACCAGAGAGGATATTGAAAAAATCATTGACATACAGTTGAAAGACCTGCGTAACAGAGTATTGGAAGCAGGATTCACTCTTAATATCACCTCTGCTGCCAGAAAATTCGTAGCAGATGCTGGATTTGACCCTGAATTCGGAGCCAGGCCTCTGAAAAGAGCCATCCAAAAATATGTTGAAGATCCTGTGGCCGAGGCTATAATGTCACGGTTACTGAATCGGAGTCAAAAAGGAGAAGTACCGGACACAATAACAGTAGGAATAAACCATTACAAGTCAGGAACTGAAGTGAAATTCAAGTGTTCCCCGACCGCTGTCACGCAATCTTGACATCTACGATTTCAAGATCCATATCGCTTATCAGATCGGTAAGGACATCAAATGAATTTTCTGATGAAATCATTGATAGAATATAGTCTAAAGTAAAATCATTCTTTTTCATGGCTTTTTCTTTTTTGTTGACACAAAGATAAAGTCAGAATGTACCAAAGTAAGACACATTTAATTTTTTATGACAAAACTTATAATATTCGATTTGGACGGCACTTTGCTGAACACCATAGAGGATTTGGGAAATGCCTGCAACTACGCACTGAAAAGATGCGGTTTCCCCGAAAGGGATATGTCTGAGTACAATTCACTTGTAGGACGCGGCATCTACAATCTGTTCAGAAAAGCCCTGCCTTCCGAAGCGTCAAGTGACGAAAATATAATGAAAATGAAAGAGTTCTTCATTCCATACTACGACATACACAAGACTGACAAGACACGACCTTATAAAGGAATTCCTGAATTGCTGAAAAAAATTTCAGACAGAGGCATAAAGCTGGCTATTGCATCTAACAAATATCAGGACGGCACGGAAAAACTGGCAGAGAAATTCTTTTGCGAGTATAAATTTGAAGCAATCCTCGGGCAGAGAGACGGAATGCCTATAAAGCCTGACCCTGAAATTGTTTATGAAGCAATGCGGGCTGCAGGAATAGAGGACAAGTCCGAAGTTGTATATGCCGGAGATTCTGATATAGATATGATTACAGGCAATAATGCAGGAGTACGTACAATAGGTGTGACATGGGGATTCCGGACAATGGAAGAATTACTCTTGCATTCACCGTGGAAAACAGCCGACTCTCCGGAGCAAATCTTCGAATATCTGTAAAATTCCACTAATTAACGCAAATAAAAATGACAGAACGAAGCATTGACAAACTTGCAAGATATATTATGTACACAGCTCTTGGAGCTGTGATTTTAGCTATTTGCTGGTTTTTCAGAGATGTAATCATCTATATGCTGGCAGCTGCAGTAGTTTCATTATTAGGAAGACCTGTAATGATTTTTTTCGGAAGAATAGAGATTAAAGGGAAAAAGTTGCCGTCATGGATATATGCAATACTCACGATTATTATTATAATGTCTGTTTTCCTGGCTACTGTAGCGACACTGATTCCTATAATAACAGGAATAATCAAAGATATTTCACTTGTCAATGTCGAAACGTCAGTACAGTCAATTGCAATTCCGCTTAAGGATATAAATGACTTTTTCATAAGCACTTTCCCGTCTTTGGGAGAAAATTTCAAGATAGAGACAGCTATTCTGCAGGAAATCAAGAATATGAATATTGTAAATTCTTCTCTTTTTTCCTCTATCATAAATTCCGTAGTATCATTCCTGTCCTCTTTCGGAGTAGGGCTCTTCTCTGTTGTATTCATCGCTTTTTTCTTCCTTAAAGACGAAAAACTTTTCAGCAACATTGTGTCCGCACTTGTCCCGGACAGACATGAGCAAAATGCACGTGAAGCCTTCGCTGATATTGAACATCTGCTATCAAGATATTTTGTCGGGCTGACTATCGAAGTCTTAGGAGTTGCACTGATAGACTTTCTGGGGCTGCTTCTGATAGCTCGGCTTGGAGCAGGAGCTTCTTTTGGTATTGCATTTATCTGCGGAGTCCTGAATATCATACCTTATGTAGGACCTCTCTTGGGCGGAATAATAGGCTCGACTCTTGCTATTGTACTCAAATATGCATGTGCCGTTCCTGCACTTGATGTGAATTTCTGGGCATTTATGCTTATCCTTATTGCAATATTCTGGTTCGCCCAGATAATAGACGGACTGCTCTACCAGCCAGTCATATATTCCAACAGCATCAAGGCCAACGCACTGGAAATATTCATAGTACTGCTTATGGCCGGATACATAGGCGGAATAATAGGTATGCTTGTTGCCATACCTTGCTATACTGTTATACGAGTGATAGCAATACGCTTCTTCCACAATGTAAAATTCATAAGGAAACTTACAGGAATGGCTGACAACGGTTTTTGACAATTATACGGCACATTACACAGAAACTGCCTTTTTTCAAGAGTCGTCTCAAATATGAAAACGGTTTAAAATTTTATTATATGAAAAATATGCTATTATGGAGTTCAATACTCCTGCTGCTTCCGGTTATATCTTGCGCGGAAGACAACAGCATCACATCACAAGTTACATCTTCAAGTTATACAGGAAAGCCGGTCCAGAAAGACTATAACATAGAACCAGACGGCACCTATATGTTCATTCAAAGAGACACCTGCGACCTATTTATGGATATATATGATCCGGCACCAGGTAGCGACTCATTGCTCTGCGGAAAGAAAAAGCCTACTGTAATATTTGCATTCGGAGGTAGCTTTGCCAGAGGAAGACGCGATTCCGATAACTATATGCCATGGTTCAAAAGTATGAGTCTCAACGGATACCGCATCGTATCCATTGACTACAGACTTGGGCTGAAAGGAGTTGACAAAGTAGGAGTGGGCCAGGTAAACGAACTTGACCATGCCATACATATTGCTGTAGAAGATATGGTAAGCGCTACCAAATACCTTTTGGATAATGCAGAAACACTTGGAGTGGATCCTGATAATATTGTCATTAGCGGATCATCTGCCGGAGCAATTACTGCCTTGCAGACAGACTTTGAGTTAAGCAACAGAACACAATGGGCGGCACCGCTTCCTGAAGGTTTCAGATATGCCGGCGTCATGGCTTTTGCGGGAGCAATCCTATCCAGAGAAGGAAAACTCACGTACAAGAAAAATCCTGCCCCGACCCTGCTATTACACGGTACTGAAGATAGTGTTGTCCCATACAAGCAGATTAAGGTTTTCAAACTTGGATTTTTCGGAGCAGACAAAATCGCTGAAAGGTTTGTAAAATTCGGATATCCCTATCAGATATTCAGATATACCGGTCATAATCATGAAATTGCAACATCAATGTATGAAACTCTTGAAGAGCAGTTGCTCTTCCTTGAGGGAAATGTAATAAACAAAAACGGATGCTGCATTGACGCTACTGTAAACAATCCAGCCATTCCTTTTGAAGACTGGGACTAAGACGCTGTTTAAAAATTTTTCAAAAATTCTTAAACAGCGTCTTAATAGGAGTAAAAAAAGATTATTTCCTCTGAGAATTTTATCCATCAGGTGTACTTACACACTTTAAGAGGCTGCATCAAGATATTTTTTGATGCAGCCTCTTATATTTCAGACTAAAGAAAGACTCTACTTTTTTTCACTTAATTTATCCAGAGAGAGTTCCACCAGATTTCTAACAAACTGCTTATAATCCGGATTACTGCTCTTCAGATGTCTGTTGGCAATTATTGCGCAAACAGTACCAGCATTATGCCCCAGATGAGCTGCAATACCAGCTATTGCCGAACCTTCCATTTCAAAATTTGTTATCCTCTTGTCCTCGAATCTGAAACTTTCAAACTTTTCTACCATATCTGGCATTGCCAAAGGAAGGCGCAAAACCCGTCCCTGAGGGCCATAAAAACCAGAAGCCGAAATCGTCATACCAGGAACTGTACTGTCTTTAAAAAGCTCTGACATTCTGTGCCCGGCTCTGACAAAATACGGATCGGGCAAATGTCTGTCCCATCCGACATGGTTCTTGAAAGCCTCTTCTATATCAGAAATGGCAATCTTATCCCTTTCTGCATACCAGTTAAGAAGACCGTCACACCCCACTGAAATATGAGAGAAAACAAACGAGCCAATAGGTATATCCGGCTGTATGGCTCCTGAAGTACCGATGCGTAAAATATTCAGAGAGCGCTTTTCATCCTTGACTTCACGCGTTGTAAAATCTATATTTGCAAGAGCATCAAGCTCAGTCATGACAATATCAATGTTATCCGTACCGATACCTGTGGAAAGTACAGTTATCCGAGTACCTCTGTATTTTCCAGTTACAGAAACAAATTCACGCGAAGCATGTCTGAATTCTTTGTCTTCCAAATATTCAGACACCATATCTACTCTGCCAGGATCTCCGACAAGTATAACATTGTCAGCAAGTTCCTCAGGTTTCATATGAATATGAAACACTGATCCGTCATCATTGATAATGAGTTCCGATTCTGCTATTTTCATAACGACAAATTTAAAAACAAGCATCTAATTTAGTATTTTCTACCAAATTTTCCTAATTTTGCCGACTAAACTAATGAAATATCATAAAATTATGTGGCAAAGAATACAAACTCTATATCTTGCAATAGCAACAGGACTTATAGTATCTATGTTTTTCTGCAATGCAGGGACATTTATAGGAGCAGACGGCAGCGAATCAATAAAGTATTATGAAAAGACTTCCTATCTTATGTTCCTTATAATGGTAGTAATGGCCAACGGAATCTCACTGTTCTCATTCAAATCAAGACTCCTCCAAATGAGAATAACTGTAATTTCAGCCATTCTTCTGCTCGCGCTACAGGTATGGCTTGGTGTTGACTTCGCAAGATTCCAGATGGGAATAGGTACTGATACAGGATCGGTAAAAATGATTTTCTCATTCACTGCAATATTCCCGCTTATTGCTTCCATACTTGACTTTCTTGCTGCAAGAAGCATAGCTCTTGACGAAGCCATGGTGCAGTCAGCCTACAGACTGCGAAAATCAAAACGCAGATAAAGAGGAAAAGATTTTCAATACATTATCAGTATAAGTCTTGCTTACAGGTATAGGAGGCACGTTCTCATCAGCGAGGATTAGTACATAGCCTTCATTTTCCTTACGCAATACTTTTACTTTTTCCGTATTTACAATATATTTTCTATGACATCTGACTAAAGGACCATTCCTGAAACTGTCTTCAACCGTCTTCAGGCGACATCTGAGCATATACATTTTCAGCATACCCTTATTGTCAGAGTACCAGACCTTTATATAATTGTCATCCGATTCAATATAAAACAGGCTGCCTGAACTCAGAGAGAGTTTCAATGCACCGTTATTGTCAAAAAGCGTAATCTTCGCATCATGGTGCACTTCCGGTTCGTCAGAGACTACGTCCTTGCAATGCATCAGCCGTATCGTATTGTTCTTGTCAATTATGGCAAAGTACATTCCCGAAATTATATATGGTACTATCAACGAAATCGTTCCATATAAAAGAGACTTTCCCAAAACCTGCATAAAGTTCAAATCGCCATGATCTGCAATATCCATAGTGACAAATGTATAGAACAGACATATCAGAATGACCTCGGCAATACACCACAATACATATCCCAGATATGTCATTTTCATAACATTCCTCAACTTATAGAGTGCAACTCTGCTGGCAATGAGAATTAGCAGCGAGACAAATGCAAATCCGGCAGTAAAGAGGAAATATACAGAATTTCCTAATCCGAACCATGCTGTGTCAGAAAAAGGAATATACAAATTAAGAAAGACAAGGGCAAAAAGAACAGAAAATGTAACCGTCCCCATAAGCTGTCTTTTTTCTAACAGATATTTTGGAAGTTCCTTATTCATCAGCCGGTGCAAATACTCTAAATATCTTGCAAAGGTAGTAATTTTTACCACAAATAAATACATTTCGCCACTTTTAAACCACTTACCTATATAATAATACCGATAAATGGGGGTCTATTACCACAAATATTTTTTGAATCGGATAGGACGAAGTATTTTTGTTTGATTTTTTAAGGGAAATATCAGTACTTTTAAACAGCTTAAGCATTATGAAGATTGTAGGAACTGGAAGCGTACTTCCAAAAAAGATTGTTACCAATGACATGCTTTCGGAGTTTCTGGACACTAGCGATGCCTGGATTTATCCGAGAACAGGTATTAAATACAGACACGTCATTTCCGATGAGAAATTAGAGGATATGGCAATCGAAGCAGCAAAAAAGGCTCTTGATAACGCAGGTATGACAGCTGCAGACATTGACTTTCTTATCTGCTCCAATGTAGTTAACGAATATATAACCCCGTCGCTCAGTTGCATAATACAAGGGGGAATCGGTGCTTCTTGTCCATGTCTGGACATAAACTGCGCATGCGCAGGTTTCATTTATGCTCTGGATATTGCAGAATCACACTTTAAGGCAGGAAAAGTAAAGAATGTCCTTATCGTATGCGCCGAAGAGCCGTCCAGAATGACAAGTTGGAAAGACAGAAACGTATGCGTACTATTCGGAGACGGAGCAGGAGCAGCAGTACTTTCTGCAGGTGACAATATAAAAGGAATAAAACTTTCGGCGGCAAGTGCTGTTGACAAACTATACCAGTACCGCACCCTTGAACCGACTCCTTATATTACTAAAGAGGAAGAAAGCGTTTCTCTTCAGATGAAAGGACAGGATGTATTCAAATTTGCAGTAAAAGCTTCATCAGGAGACATAAAATATCTGCTAGACAATCTGGGTATGAAGGCTGATGATGTTGACCACTACCTTCTGCATCAAGCTAATATACGTATAATAAATACAATAAGGGAATTCCTTGACCAGCCGGAAGATAAATTTCCGACAAATGTTGAAAGCCACGGTAACTCATCATCTGCAAGTTGCCCTATCCTTCTGGATGAATGTAACAGGAACGGCCTGCTTAAACGCGGAGAAACCATAGCTCTCAGTGCTTTCGGTGCCGGATTTATTTCAGGAGCAGTTATAATGGAGTGGTAAATTTCATATCTTTGCAAGGTATTGTAAAAGAACTAAAATCTGAATACAATGATAAAAAGTAGAATTTGTGAAATACTTGGTATAAAATACCCGGTTATCCAAGGCGGTATGGCTTGGGTTGCGGATGCATCCCTCGCTGCAGCCGTGTCAAATGCAGGCGGACTTGGCCTCATATCCTCAATCAATGCAGGAACAGAAGCCGTAAGGAATGAAATCCGCAAATGCAAAGAACTCACAGACAAACCTTTCGGTGTAAATATTATGCTTCAGGCACCTAATGCAGGCGAAATAGCTGCTATGGTTGTCGAAGAAGGAGTGAAAATCCTGACTACAGGAGCAGGCTCGCCAGCCCAATACATGGAAATGTGGAAAGAGGCAGGAATAAAAGTCATCCCTGTAGTAGCTTCAGTAGCTCTCGCTCTCAAAATGCAGGCAATAGGAGCCGCTGCCATTGTTGCAGAGGGCGCAGAATCAGGTGGACATGTAGGAGAACTCCATACAATGGCTCTTATACCTCAGGTAGTAGATGCTGTTGAAATTCCTGTAATTGCAGCAGGAGGAATATGCGACGGAAGAGGAGTTGCCGCAGCATTGATGTTCGGTGCAGATGCCGTACAGCTTGGAACAAGATTCCTTGCTGCAGAAGAGTGTACTGCACACCGGAATTATAAGGAAAAAGTCCTTAAAGCAACAGATATTTCCACAATCGTTACAGGAAAGAGTCTGGGTCATCCGGTACGCTCACTCAAGACACCTTTCTCAAAGACTTTCGCAAAAATGGAGGCTGATCCGAATGTTAAGCCAGAAGAGATTCTGTCATTTGGTACTGGAGCTCTCCGCAAAGCCGTAAAGGAAGGCGATATAAACGGAAGCTATATGGCCGGAGAATGTGCAGGTATGGTAAAGAAAATCGAACCTGCCAAAGATATCATCGAAGATTTGATTTTCGGTGCGGAAAAAGTAATCAGAGAAACTTTGGAAACAAGAATCTTAGCTTAAACTAATACACAGACGAATATGAACAAAAGAGTTGTAGTAACAGGAATGGGCATTATCTCGCCTGTAGGAAACAATGTAGCCGAATTCTGGAAGAACATTCTGGATGGAGTCTGCGGAATTGACTTTATTACCGCTTTTCCGACTGACGACCTTCCTGCAAAAGTTGCCGGAGAGGTAAAGAATTTCGTACCTGCAGAACACGGTGTAGAACCGGCATTTGCAAGAAAGCAGGACAAATTCTCTGTTTTTGCAGTAGCGGCAGCCAATGAAGCAATGAAACAGTGCGGACTCAGCACGGCTGAAGAAGGAGGAAACATTGACGCCTCAAGATTCGGTGTTTATGTAGGTTCAGGAATCGGAGGATTCAGCACTCAATATAAGGAAAGCGAAAAAATGATAAAAGACGGTGCAAAATGGATTTCACCTCTGTTCATTCCTACAATGATTGCCAACATGGCAGCTGGAAACATCGCCATCAGACATAATCTCTGCGGCCCGTGTGTTCCTGTAGTGACAGCATGCGCTACTTCAACACACACAATAGGAGAAGCTTACAGAGCCATCAAGCACGGATATGCAGATGCAATCATAGCAGGAGGAGCTGAAGCTGCCACTATTCCTTTGGGAATCGCAGGCTTCGCAAATGCAAAAGCTCTGTCAAAATCCGAAGATCCTAAATACGCATCTCTTCCGTTCAATGCCAACAGAGGAGGATTCGTAATGGGAGAAGGAGCGGCAATGCTTGTCCTTGAAGAATACGAACATGCAAAAGCTCGCGGAGCAAATATCATTGCTGAAATGTGCGGATATGGCAATACTTGCGATGCATACCACATGACAGCTCCGAGAACAGACTGCAAGACACAGGCTGAGGCTGTAAGGCTGGCACTTGAAGAAGCCGGATACACTGCTGACGATGTACTTCACATCAATGCCCACGGTACCGGAACAAGCCTGAATGACTCTCTTGAGACCAAAACATTCAAGATGGTTCTCGGAGACGATGCCTACAAAGCACATATCTGCTCGACTAAATCAATGACAGGACATATGCTTGGTGCTACTGGTGCAGTAGAAGCTATCGCATCAATCCTTGCTTTGGTAAACGGAGTTGTTCCTCCGACTATCAACCTCGACACACCTGATCCGGAATGCGACCTTAACTACACTCCTGGCAAGGCCGTTAAAGCAGACCTCACTCTCGCCATTTCCGATTCTCTCGGATTCGGCGGACACAACGGATGTATCGCATTCAGAAAATTCTCAGAATAACAGACAGAATAAGAAGCTGTTTAAATTTTTGTCATTATAAATTTTATGAGGTATTTTTGAGGATGTTTTCTGTGACTTTTTGAAAA
>URDD01000011.1 GCA_900546395.1 uncultured Bacteroidales bacterium
CAAAACTACATATTCCTTTAGTTCTCAAACACTTTGTACTATTTCCTCAAAAGTTATCCGTATGTGGGCGAGTTTCCTTATTTTTGCACTGATGCACAAAGATAGTCAATTATCGTTTTATGGAAAATAGTCAGCGGATAATTTTGTCAGGAATCAAAGAGATGATTTCTTCGATGTACAGAGAAATCCACGAGTTGGAAAATAAACTTGGAGAGATTGAAATTCAGGTAGATAAGGCCTTGGGAGTGGATAATGTGGCGACAGACCTGGATTATATCCCCGTCGCTGATATTGAGGAAGATACACCACGTATTGAGCCAGAGCAGGAACCTGTCAGCTATGCAGAGGAGTCTGCCGGAGAGTACGGGTCTTCTGAATCGGTCCGGGAGGAGCATGATGACAGTTCCGATGTGAAAACATTGCTTGCAGATGAACTTGAAAAGGGCGGCAGACCAGCGGTAATGGATGTTATGACGGCCAAAGAGCCATGGCGTACAGACAGACCGGGAACTTCATTGAAAGATATCAGGAGTGCCATATCATTGAACGACAGGGCTTTGTTTATCAATTATCTTTTCAGAGAAGATCCCTCATTGTTTCTTGATACGGTTTCTGCCTTTAATTCTATGGAAACACTGGATGAGGCAGTGGGATATCTTAAGGACAATTTTCCCGAATGGGATATGCAGTCGGAAGTCGTCTATCGTTTTATGATGGCAGTCAGAAGAAAATTAAGATAGGTTTTAAATGACAGGAAAACTTTATATAGTGCCTACTCCGGTAGGCAATCTTGAAGATATGACATTCAGGGCTGTATCGGTCCTGAAGGAGGCGGACCTTATATTGGCGGAAGATACGAGGACCAGTTCTGTCCTTCTGAAGCATTACGACATACACGGACGACTCGAGTCACATCATAAGTTCAATGAACACAGGACTGTCTCTGTAATTAAGGAGAGGATTCTTGCCGGACTTAATGTCGCATTGATAAGCGATGCAGGAACTCCGGGCATTTCAGATCCGGGATTCCTTTTAGTCAGGACTTGTTCGGAAGAAGGTATAACAGTAGAGACACTTCCCGGTGCCACAGCCTTTGTCCCGGCATTGGTGAGTTCCGGTTACCCTTGTGACAGATTCTGTTTTGAGGGATTCCTTCCTGTAAAGAAAGGACGTCAGACCAGACTCTCTGAACTGGCTCTTGAGACCAGGACAATGATTTTCTACGAGTCACCGTACCGTCTGGTCAGGACACTTGAGCAGTTCGCTGAATTTTTCGGAGCAGACAGACGGTGTTCTGTAGCAAGAGAGATATCAAAACTTCACGAGGAACACAGGCGCGGTACTTTGGAAGAAGTGGCACAGTGGTACAAAGAGAATGAGCCGAGAGGTGAAATCGTCATAATAGTGGAGGGCGCAGCACCTCAAAAAAAAGAGAAGAAGAGCTATAAGGATGCTGATTCTCTTTGATTTACAGTCCCGGGTAGAGGCAAGGGCCCGGGTGAGAGCGGGGAAGACAGTGGAGAGAGGATTATGTTATGAAAGTCAGAGATGATTCAGAGGAAAACACAAAGTCTGGTTTTTCCTCATCTGTAATTGCCGGAGGGGTAGCTCTGGTATTTCTTGTCATCGGGTTTCAGACTGCGATGTTTGTTCACAAGGCATCGGTGACTGCTATTGTCAGTCACCGTGATAAGCCTGATACTGTGTATGTCACAGAGTATCATTATGTTCCTGATGTAAAAGAGCCTTCGTCTGTAGAAAGTGCATCAGGAAATCCGGCCGTAAGGCGGAATCTTCCTGCAAGAGGTGAGCCGGAAACGCTTGTCAGGAGAGATACTGTCAGAGCAAATTATGCTCATAGTTCCAGATCTGACGCCATTTATAGAAAATATTCTGAAAAGGCAGCAGAGTCATTCCGTTTCAATCCCAATACTGCCAGTGTCTCTGACCTGGAGCGTCTGGGCTTTTCCGTAAAGCAGGCCCGTTCAATAGTAAATTACAGAGAGAAGGGAGGCCGCTTCCGCCGAAAGGAAGACTTTGCAAAGTCTTATGTCGTGGCTGATTCAGTTTACAGACGGCTGGAACCATATATAGATATTCCTCTCCTGGACCTTAATCTCGCTGATTCCGCGGCCTTTGATGCCCTTCCGGGAATAGGGGGATATTTCGCATCACAGATGATAAAGTACAGGAAACGTCTTGGAGGGGCGTATTCATTCAAGGAGCAGCTCATGGAAATATGGAAGTTCGATAAGGAAAAATTTGATGCTTTATCTGATCTTGTTACTGTTTCACCTGAGCACATGAAGCCTTATCCTATATGGACATTGCCCGAAGACTCACTGAGAATGCATCCGTATATAGGTTCTTATGCTGCCAGAGGAGTGGTCTTATACAGGGAAAATAATCCCGCATCTGCCTGGACCGTAGAAGGTCTGGTAAATGCGGGAGTTATAGATAGGGAAAATGCCGCTAAGCTCTCGCGCTGCGCCTTAAAGCAGCCGCTTCTGCCGTGATTCTGAATATAATATCCTCATTCTGAGAGGCATCCTGTTATATTGACTCCGACGTGGAATATGGTTGCCTCTCATTTCAGAAACATCTTTACCAGGCGTTCTTTCAGAGCAGTATATGGCTGGTATCTCATAGGCAGGTCCAGCCATACAGGCTTGTCGACAATGCTTTTCATGTGAGAAAAGGTATCGAAGCCGAATTTGCCGTGGTAGTGTCCCATTCCGCTTTCTCCGACACCTCCGAAAGGCATATTGTCTGTTGCGAGATGGATTATAGTGTCGTTGATGCAGCCTCCACCGAAGTGAAGCTTTTCCAGAAGCTCTTTTTTCTGCTTTTTGTCAGATGTGAAAATATATGTTGCCAGAGGTCTTGGTCTCTGGTCGATATAGTCTGTTGCATCACAGATTTCAGAGTATGTAAGGACGGGCATAACAGGTCCGAAGATTTCATCCTGCATTAGAGTGAGGCTGTCTGTCTCAGGGTCATTGACTTTACCTATCCGCACAATGGTAGGAGCAATCCTCAGGGCATTTTCATCTCGTTCCCCTTTGATGACAGCTTCTGTCTTTATGGTATTTTGTGATGCAAGACTTTCTTCCGTACAGGTTTCCGAATTTGCAGTTACGTGGTTTCTGTGCGGAGTCATCAGAGCCTGGTCAATGGCAGAGCACAGTCTGTCATAGTGCTTTCTGTTCACTATTTTCCCGTAGTCCTGGTTTTCCAGAGGTCTTTCCCCGAACATTTTTCTGACAGATTCCCTGCATGAGTCAAGAAATTCATTTGCAATGCTTTCGTGTACGATCACATAGTCTGGCGCTACGCAGGTCTGTCCGCAATTCAGGAATTTGCCGAACACTATCCTGTCGGCCGATACTTTTATGTCCGCAGAAGGTGTCACTATCACCGGACTTTTCCCACCAAGTTCAAGAGTTACGGGAGTCAGGTGGACGGCAGCTTTGGACATTACGATTTTGCCAACGCTTTTGCTGCCGGTAAAGAATATATAGTCGAATTTCTGTTCTAAAAGTCCGGCGTTTATGTCCCTTCCTCCTTCAATGACTGCGACATATTCTTCAGGAAACACTTTGTTTATAAGCCTTTTGACAAGATCTGAAGTGGCAGGGGAATATGCGCTTGGCTTTATTATAGCAGTATTGCCGGCCGCAACAGCACTGACCAATGGGGACAGACATAGCAGGAACGGATAGTTCCACGGACTCATTATCAGGACGTTTCCGTATGGCTCAGGCACTATGTAGCTCCTTGCCGGGAATTGGGCAAGGGGAGTGCGGACCCTGCGTTTTCTGCTAAGTCTGGATGTATTTTTCAATGCATATCTGATTTCAGACAGAGTAAGTCCCGTCTCGCACATATAGCTTTCGGCAGGGCTTTTTCCCAAGTCTGTTTTCAATGCTTCTCCTATTTCATCCTGCATTTCCAGAACAGCAAGTTCCAATGCTTTCAGGTACTGCTTCCTGAAAGCGGCAGAGAGCGTCTTCCCGCTGCGGAAAAACGCTCTCTGTCTGTTGAGTATTTCTTCTGTCATAATCTGACTTCTGAAAATTTAAGATTATACAATTTGACTCCTGCATATGCAAAAGTCCGGTAATACAAACTTTAAGTGGTCTTTACACTCCGAAAGAGCGGAAGCCTACGGCTTTTCGTGCTTCGGCAAGTGTTGCTGCCGCACTTTCGCGTGCACGGTCGCGTCCGGAAGCCACTACTTTCGCAAGGTATGCCTCGTCATTGTATATTGCATCAATCTTCTCCCTGATAGGAAGTGTGACCTTGCAGATGTCCTGCGCAAGCTGTTTCTTGAGGTCTCCGTAGCGTATGGAGCAGTCATTCCATTTTTCTGTAAAGTATTCTACTGTGTCAGGCGTAGATACGAGTTTCAGCAGGGTGAAAAGATTTTCGATAACTACCGGCATAGGAGAGTTCTGCTCTGCAGGGCCTGAGTCTGTAACGGCTTTCATTACTTTCTTGGTGATGGTTTTCTCGTCATCATACAGGTAGATGCCGTTTCCTTCGCTTTTTCCCATTTTTCCGTTTCCGTCCAGTCCCGGAACTTTTACAGCTCCGCCGGGGAACTGCATTGCCTGCGGCTCAGGGAATACTTCTGCACCGTACATATTGTTGAATCTTCTGGCGAACACCCTGGCCATTTCCAGATGCTGTTCCTGATCCTTTCCTACCGGAACCCAGTTTGACCTGTGTATCAGGATGTCAGATGCCATAAGAACCGGATATGTGAGCAGTCCGGCATTTACATTTTCCGGATTCTTTCTTACCTTGTCCTTGAATGAAGCAGTCCTTTCCAACTCTCCTTTATATGCAAGCATATTCAGGAGTACATAGAGTTCGCTGATTTCAGGAACATCGCTCTGAATGTAAAGAGCTGCCTTTTCAGGGTCAAGTCCGGCAGCAAGATATTCTGCAAGTATCGTCCTTACACTGGCATGAAAGTCATCCGGATGAGGATGAGTTGTCAGTGAGTGCAGGTCCGCTATGAAAAAATAACATTTATATTGGTCCTGAATCTTGACAAAATTGCGGAGAGCACCGAAATAATTGCCAAGATGAAGGTGTCCTGTCGAGCGTATTCCGCTTAATACTACGTCCATTTCGTTCTTTTCCTTTAATTAATCTTCAATATTCTGCATTGCTTCCCTGATCTGTGCTTCGATTTCGTCGCAGAGTTCCACATTGTCGGTAAGCAACTGTTTTACAGCCTCTCGTCCCTGTGCAAGCTTTGAGTCTTTGTAGCTGAACCAGGATCCGCTTTTCTTTATGATTTCCATTTCCACACCGAGGTCAATGATTTCGCCCACGTGTGAGATTCCTTCTCCGAATACTATGTCAAACTCGGCTTTTTTGAAAGGCGGAGCCATCTTGTTTTTTACGATTTTGACTTTGGTCCTGTTTCCGAGAGCCTCTTCGCCGTCTTTTATCTGGCTGGTTCTGCGGACGTCAATACGTACGGAAGCATAGAATTTCAGAGCATTACCTCCGGTAGTGGTTTCAGGGTTTCCGAACATTACGCCTATCTTGTCCCTGAGCTGGTTGATGAAGATACAGCAAGTATTTGTCTTGCTGATGTTTGCAGTGAGTTTTCTCAAAGCCTGGCTCATCAGTCGGGCCTGCAGGCCCATCTTGGAGTCTCCCATCTCACCTTCTATTTCCGCTTTTGGCGTAAGGGCTGCTACAGAGTCTATGACTATTATGTCTATAGCTCCAGATCTTATGAGGTTGTCGGCAATTTCAAGTGCCTGCTCTCCGTTATCAGGCTGTGAAATGAGCAGGGTTTCAAGGTTTACGCCCAGGTTTTTGGCATATGTCCTGTCAAATGCGTGCTCGGCGTCTATTATTGCAGCTATGCCGCCCTGCTTCTGTGCCTGGGATATGGCGTGGATTGCAAGAGTGGTCTTACCGCTGGATTCAGGTCCGTAAATCTCAATTACCCTTCCTCTCGGATATCCTCCTATTCCCAGTGCATGGTCCAAGGCAATCGAGCCGCTTGGTATTACAGAAACTTCCCATTTTGGCTGATCTCCCAACTTCATGATCGTTCCTTTCCCGTAGTCTTTCTCAATCTTGTCGATCGTGGCCTGCAATGCTTTCAGTTTCGCAGCATTGATTTCAGCTCCTTCCTTTTCAACTTCTTTAGCCATAATGTGCTTTTCGTTAAAGTAATATTTATATAAGTTTCAAAACATACAAAGATAGTGAAACTGTTTTGATTTTCCCACAAAATAATAATGCTCTTTATATGTATCTTTCGTAATAAAGTATTGGATAGCTTTCTGAAAATTATTCAGATTTAAGGGGCAATGCAAATCGTTTGAACCTTTCCAGCCCTTCCTTAAGCCGTGCGCGTGGACAGGCCAGGTTCCAGCGCATAAACCCTTCGCCCTCAGGTCCGTATATTTCTCCTGAATTCAGTCTGAGCTTCACTTCCGAACGCAGTCTGCTGTCTATTTCTGACGATTTCAGGCCGAGGCATCTGCAGTCCATCCAGGCCAGGTATGTACCTTCCAGTTCAGCTATCGGGAAATCCGTCAGTTCAGATTGGCAGAAATCCTTCATATACTGGTAGTTGTCGTTTAAATATTCAAGGATCTGATCCAGCCATTCTTCTCCTTCCGTATAGGCTGCGACAGTAGCTTCTATTCCTAAGAAACTGACTTCCTTAATTTCATTCTGCCGTACGGCCGTTTCTATTGCAGCCATCATAGTGCTGTCAGCGCAGATTACGTTTGAGACAGGCAGTCCGGCTATATTGAATGTCTTGCTTGCGGAGTTACATACTATGCAGCGTTTTTCAAATTCCTCAGATATGGATGCAAACGGAGTGTATTTATGTCCCCTGTAGGTAAGGTCACAGTGTATTTCATCGGCAATGACAGTCACACCGTGGCGCAGGCATATTTCCCCGGCCTTTTGCAGCTCTTCGCGGGTCCATACTCTTCCGGCAGGATTGTGGGGGTTGCACAGGATCATGAGCCTGACATCCTGCCTTGATGCTTTTTCTTCAAGATCCTGATAGTCCATGATGTATGAGTCTCCTTTTCTGACCAGAGGGTTGGACAGCGGCTCGCATCCGTTGTTTCTGATAGTCGAGTAGAAACTGTTATAGACCGGACCCTGGACAATTACTTTTTCTCCTGGAGATGTCAGTGCTTTGATGATTGCGCTTAGTGCAGGTACAATCCCTGGTGTGCATACTGTCCACTCCTTTTTTATTTTCCATCCGTGCCTTTTTTCGAACCATCCGGATACTGCCTCATAGTATTTTTCCGGTATCGCAGGATAACCGAAAATTCCGTCAGCCACACGTTTTTCTACGGCCAGTCGTATCGGCAACGCTGTGCGGAAATCCATGTCAGCTACCCACATTGGAAGCATTTCAGGATCAGTGTCAAGATCCCATTTGCAGGAGTTGCTGTTTCGTCTGTCTGTAAGTTCATCAAAATCGTATTTCATAATGTATTCAGGTTTTGCAAGTTTCAAAATTAATTGAAGTTCCGCTTCCGCGGCTGTTCGCTGGAAATGTCCACCGGACAGTTTCCTTACCGCTCACGTCCGTTCCGCTTCCGCGGCTGTTCGCTGGAAATGTCCACCGGACAGTTTCCTTACCGCTCACGCCCCGAAAATACATTATAATATTTGAATGGCAATGAAATTTGAAAGGCTTTTAGAAAAATCAGATGGACTGGCAAATTTTATGGTGCAGTTTATAAGGTTGCGTTATTTTGCTCGCTATTTTGATGGGATTGCTTTTTGATAAAATCGCACATAATTGTTAGATTTGTGAAATACGAACTAAAATTTAGTATTAATAAATAGGATTATATGATACGAATCAGGGCTATTGTTATCAGAATTGTATTCTCAGTCTCATTATTGTTCTTGGCTTCTTTAGCACTTTTTGCACAACCATCCTATCGGATTGACAGATATTGCGGTAAGGTGTATTTTGGACGAGAATTAGTATATGGAGCGGATGCGCGGACATTCCGTGATTTGGGTTACGGATATGGAAAAGATTATAACAATGTCTACAGGTTCGGTGAGGTCCTTGAATTTGTAGATCCTTCGTCATTCAGAGTGAGCAGGCGTTTTGCCGCAAGGCCTGAACACGGACATTCAGGCTGTCCTTCAGGTCCCGGGGCAGGTCACGGTCATCCTTCGCATCCGGGTTACGGGCCAGGTCACCCTTCAGTTCCTGGAGCCGGAAACCGCCCCGGATATCCGTGGGATGGAGACTGCTGCAAGGATGACAGGGGATATCTCGTTACCAGATTTGAGGTTTATTACAATGGAGAGAAAGTCAAGGATGCATCGGTTTCTACATTCAAGATTCTGGGATATGGCTATGCCAAGGATGCATTCAACGTTTATTGGAGAGGCCGCGTAATCGAGGATGCTTCATCATCTACATTCCGTGTACTTGATGACGGCTATGCCAAAGATGCATTTGAAACATACTATATGGGCAGGGAACTTGATGACTGATAAGCTTTCTTGCCAGGACTTCAATGTGCAGCTGTTGTTGCCCGGCATTATTGCATGGCGTGTAATTGAATAAGTTTTTTCGCTTAAGCCAATAACGACACTCCTGAAATTACTGCATAGAGCAGATCCCTCGATGTGGCGCAGGAAGGTATGTATTAAAAAAACGGGAAATGTATAAAAAATCATCCGGTACTGAAAGAAAGGAAACCACTGTCGTACCGGATGTGTTTTACGGGATGTATGTGAAAATATCGTGTGTCAGAATTCAAAGCATAAATTTACAAGACCTGATACATGGGCCTCCTCAGCCCAGGAGAAATAGCATCTTGCTCCTATCCCTATATGTCTGGTAATCTTGTAGGTATAGCCTGCACTTGCCGCAAATCCTACTCCGTTTAAAACATACTGCTGAAAGTAAGTGTATTCACTATTGTCAATCGGCTCATAGGATTTCATAAGTTCGGCATCATCGGAGTGCGAATAATTCACACTTGCCCCTAAATGTATCTGATGGTGGCTGGTATTCAATGGAAACCAATATACACTTGGACCGATATAAAAGTAATTGTGCAGATGAGTGTGAGTAAATGCATTGCTGAGTCCTGATACATTGCTGACATAACCTCCTTTAGTATAGCTGTATCCCAAGTCAAATCCATAGCCGAAATGTTTGCTGTGCATATATAGCAATGTCTGAGTCGTACCGAAGCCATCAGATCCATGATCAGAGGAGTAAGCATATCCATAACCGGACATTACCAGGAATTTGTTGTTGCAGACATCTGTTCTGTTTTTAGCCGAACCAAGAAATGCACAGGCAAGCAAGACAGAAATTATTAGAATAAACCGTTTCATATAAAGTGTGTTATTTAATTTCAATCTCAAATTTAACAGATCCTGTATTATATATTGTTAAATTATCATTATCATAATAGACAAAAGCATCTCCTGCCGGATCATCGTTTGGAAATATCTTTAATGTAACATCACTAGTAACTATTTTATTACCAAGTAATTCAATGCTGGCTGACAAGGTTGTTCCATTATCTACTTTCCCATCTTTTTCTCCCCATTTATATATCATATACTTACCATTCTCAAGCAAATCCCATCTCATTACATCTATATTCTTTTCATTCCATTTAATATTATTCCTATTATTATATCTTTTTCCGACAAATCTATATGTTGATTCAGCTTTTCCGAGAATAGATGATCCATAAATAATGTTAACATATAATTCTGGATCTCCTGATAATCGTTTCTCCAAATCAGTCCATGCATCTTTGTCAGTAATCGTTACACGTTTAATGAAATCACGGTAAGTGGAATGTTTCCATCTATAACAATTTGCATATGCGCCTATTTTATCAACAATTGGACCTTTTACTTCCGGATTCGATATTACTGTCTCAAATTTCATATCTTCTAACATATAATAACTATATTTATCGTTAGAAAATATAGGTTTTGCTTCTTTATATGTTCCGTCTGGATTTACCTTGCTATTTTCTATTGCTTCAGTTCTTTCATTTATACCTACAACAAGCATTGGTTCTACCCCAAAGTCAGAATCAGGGGAAATCATTAATTTATCACCGTTTGAGTTGTATGCCGGCACATAGAAAGTCGTTTGTTCATCATAATCAGATGGCAAGTATGCAACTGTCAATTTATCTGTTCCATTCCAATGTTCCGCATTCATAAGATATACTTGAAGCAAAGGAAATTTATTTTTTATTTCCTCTATAGTCAAGTCAAGAGACACATCACATCCTGATGATTTTGTTGATGTATGCGATAGCATTGATCTAAATGTTATCCCGCTTTTAGTTTGAGGATTATCAATATTAGGTATAACAAGGAAATTCGTGTCTCCATCAAATGATTCCATAGCTTTTGCTTTTAAGAATGAGCATAGCTCATTATTACCTTTTATGGATGTAGCAAGAATTTTAGCAAACTCTTCCCCTGATTCCACCTTTTCAATGAAAGAGTCGGCACTATAATCAGAAACATTTAAGTTCTCTTTTGCACATGCGCTCATTATAGCACAAAGCAAAGCAATAGATAAATAATAAATTGTTCTCATAACATTAAAATTATGTTGTTAATTTAATCAGTAAAATTGATCTTATAAGCAGCAAATTTATTCTGATAAAGTTTAATCTTATAATTTATTATTTAATGAAGATTATTGTAATTGATTGATTTTTAATACTAATAAAATTATTTATAATTAAGAGTTTAACATTATAGATATATTGTCTTTACCGCCATTAAAAAACAAACCCCCACTTCCGCAAACGAGAATTTACGAGAGTGGGAATATATGGGGATACGGGAATTTTTCAGCTTACATGAGAAGATTTTTCAAATAATTACTCAAGTTTGTGTCATGTTTGCCAAGACCTAATTTTGCTCTTATGTCACTGCTCTCATTATAATGACTGGCACGGTTTATATATTCTCCGATTTCTTTTCCCTTCAAGCCGATGACATATAGGCAGCAGTATTCGATTTCATCCTCTGTAAGGCCTTTGGACTCAAGATACCTGATGAATTTAGGATGTGCAGCAATAAATGTCATCCGGGTCGTATAAAGAAACTCTTTCCGATTATCTACCAGATTTTTAAGTTTATTACAAGCTTTTATGTCTATTTCTGAATTGGATGTGATAGCTGCTGTAAAGAAATTGTTCAGAAGTTCAAGCCTGTCATTAAGTACAGTCATTGATCCCCTGTCAATAGGAGGATTGTCAGCAATCATTCTGGAAAGTTCGTTTCTTTCCCGACTTAAAATATCATAGTTTTCTTTATATTGGGATATTTCAGCTGTAAGAAACTCGCTTTCCTTTCTGCTCTGACGAAGCCGTAATCTGAAGATGTAGATTATGCAGGACAAGATAATAATGGAAGATATTGACAGAAGCACTATCATTAATCTGATATCCCTTTCTTTTCTTATCTGCATGTCTTTTGCATAGTACTCTTGTATGTATTCTGTATCCTGTTCTGCTATAAGTAGGGTAAGAGAATCAGAGAGATGCGAATAATTTATATAGTCATCAAGAGCTGCTTTATAATTCCTGAGAGAATCGTTCAGAATATAAGATGAAATATAGTATGAAGGATCTCTTTTATACCCGGAATTATTGTTTCTATATTGTTCCAATGCCGATGATGACAAATCATATTGCCCAAGGCAAGTATAACAATCTGCTACATCAAGCCAGGAAATGTCTTCTTTTTTAAAACTTGACAGGTAATTTTCAAGTTCGTAAGAGAGTCCGCTATTGTCCTGGCCGTCTTGTTTTATCCTTAATATCCGGATGTAGTATTCACTTCTTCGGGGCAGACTTATGTCATTCAGCATATTCTTCACAGAATCAAGGCATTCTATAGCTTCCTGATACTCTTCCTGAATATAATGCAGGTCACTTGACAGCAAGACCGCCCCTGCATATTTGTCTGTATTTCCGGCAAGTCGGTAACAGTTTTTTGCCATATCGTTATACGATTCTGCTCTCGGAAAGTCCAATACCTGAAAACAGCTGACAGCCATTGATTTATATAAAAGGCCCTTTCTCAGATAGTCTTCAGACCTGATAGCATCCGCCTTGACAAAACTTTCCATCGCAGCTTCATTGTCTCCGGCATTCTGATAGACACGCCCCTGGTAGTAGTATGATTTGAGCCTGTCCTCATCCGTTCCGTGTTTGCTATACCAGTCAACAGCTATATTAATTATGCTGTCATCTGTCTCTTCCATCATATTGTTGTCCTGGGCCATTGAGTAAATCAGGGCAAACTTTGCTTTCGCTTCCAAGCCCTTTATGCCCAATGCAGATATGGAATCAAGAATAGTCATAGCACTGTCAGGGTATTCGTTTATATATGATTCAATATCATTCAATTCCCTGATAAATCCTTTATCTGAACATGAAATGGCAAATGAAGTCAATGTCAGTATAGCCACTGCTTCTATTATATATAGTTTCATTCCTCTTCGGCAATTTTGTTAAGCAAAAGTAATATTTTTTACAAGAAACCAATGAACAAGCAGAAGATAACATTATTCTAATTCCAAATTTGAATTTCCGGGCATCCACTTTCCGCGTGAAAGCCTGATAAGGAAGATTATTCCTCTGAAACACAGTTCTATGCACATCGCTATCCATACTCCTTTGAGTCCCATGGAAGGAGCCAGTGCAGCAGCGAGCGTGAGCCTCACGGCCCAGATGCTGAAAAAGTTCATAAGGCAAGGTACCAGCGTATTTGCAGCACCTACGAAAACGCCGTAACTGACAATGGCGGCAGCAAACATCGGTTCTGCAAACGCCTCTATCCTCAGCGCCATAGTCCCTAACTCCCTGATTTCTTCTACAGGAGTCATTATACCTATGATTCCAGGTGCCGCCCAATACATTATAGCTCCCATGAAACTCATGACGGCGATTCCGAGGCTTACAGTTATCCATGCGAAGCTTCGGGTAAGGTCCTTTCTGGATGCCCCTATGCTCTGGCCTACAAGAGTGGTGGCGGCATCTCCGATTCCGTATCCAGGCATATAGCACAGACTTTCGGCTGTCACTGCAAAAGAATTGGCCGCAATGGCGAAGATGCCTAAAGGTGCCACAATCACCGTGGACATTATCTGTGCGCCACAGATTACCACATGCTCCGCTCCCATAGGAACACCTATTTTTAAGGCAGTCCTAAGTGTTTCTTTCTGAGGAATGAAGCTCCCGTCTTTCCTTGCGATTCTCAGCTGCGGTGATCTGGCGCACAGATACCATATCATAATGGCAGCCGCGACCGTTTCCGCCAGACCGGTTCCCAATGCCGCTCCCGTAACCCCCATTCCAGCCCCTGGTACATTCACGGAAATACCTGCCAGCGAGATTTCCCTGGAAGGGAAAATCAGGAAAAAGTTGAAAATTATATCCAATATGCACATCAGTACATTAAGCGCACTGGGTACTTTCATGTTTCCACTGCACCTGAGCATTCCCGCACCGAGGAGATTCATCTGCAGTGCAGGAAGGAACAGTGCGTATATGGAAAAATATGACGAAGAGTCCGGTCTGATGGATTCGTCCCCGCCGAGCCATACAGGCAGACCTCCGCTGATTGCATTCCCGACGGCAGCTAAAAGCAGACCGAAAAACACAGTAGATACTATACCTTGACGCAGAACTGATTTCGCACCGTCATAGTCGCGGGCTCCTATCTTATGTGCAACCTGTACGGAAAATCCTGTAGCGCAGGCCATGCACAGCCCGGAAAAGAGCCATGTCGTGGTGGAGACAAGACCGATGGATGCTGATGCTCCGGCTCCGAGACTTCCTACCATAGAGGCATCTATATATTGCATCAGTATTGTCGAAAGCTGGGCTATGATAGCAGGTACGCTGAGCAGGGCTGTAAGCTTTATCTGCTGACCCAAAGTTATTTTCTGTCCGTTTCTGATGAGGGACAGTAGTTTTTCCGAATCTTTCATCCTTGAAATCAAAATGTTTCCCATAAGAAAAAGGCACGGCTGAAAGTGGATGCCGTGCCTTTTCACAATATCTTTACCGTAAGACTACAGTGTTCTCTTTATTTCTACAATAGTGTAGGCCTCGACTACGTCTCCGACCTTGATGTCATTGTATCCTGCGATATTAAGACCGCAGTCCATGCCGGCAGTAACTTCCTTGACATCATCCTTGAACCTCTTGAGAGATCCGAGTTCGCCTGTATATACTACGATACCGTCGCGGATTACACGTACTTTGGCCGAGCGGTTCAGCTTGCCTTCCTTGACAATACATCCTGCGATTGTTCCGACCTTGGAAATCTTGAATGTCTCAGCAACTTCAGCTGTAGCTGTAACCTCTTCTTTCTCCTCAGGCTCAAGCATACCTTCGATACCGCTGGTAACTTCGTTGATGGCATCGTAAATGACAGAGTAAAGCCTGATTTCGATTTCCTCTTTCTCGGCGAGCTTGCGGGCATTGGCCGAAGGTCTTACCTGGAATCCGATGATGATGGCGTCAGAAGCCGCTGCAAGAAGGATATCCGACTCTGAAATTGCACCCACGGCCTTGTGGATAACATTTACCCTTACTTCCTCTGTAGAGAGTTTCAGAAGTGAGTCAGAGAGCGCCTCCACTGAACCGTCCACATCTCCTTTTACGATGATGTTCAGTTCCTTGAAGTTTCCGATGGCAATTCTTCGTCCGATTTCCTCGAGTGTCATATGCTTCTGGGTCTTGATTCCCTGGATACGTATGAGCTGCTCCCTCTTGTTGGCGATATTCTTGGCTTCTTTTTCGTCAGCCATTACATTGAATGTTTCACCTGCAGTAGGGGCTCCGTTCAGACCGAGTACTGATACAGGAGTAGATGGGCCTGCTGTCTCGACATTCTGTCCGCGTTCGTTGAACATAGCCTTTACCCTTCCGGTGTAGCATCCGCTCAGCATCACGTCACCTACATGTAAAGTTCCGTTCTGTACGAGAACTGTAGCAAGGTAACCGCGGCCCTTGTCAAGTGACGACTCGATGACAGCACCTGTAGCACGTCTCTGCGGATTGGCTTTGAGTTCCAGAAGTTCAGCTTCGAGAAGGACTTTCTCCAAAAGCTTGTCCACGTTTATACCTTTCTTTGCCGATATTTCCTGGCACTGGTATTTTCCGCCCCAGTCTTCCACGAGAATATTCATATTGGCAAGCTGCTCCCTGATTTTGTCAGGATTGGCACCAGGCTTGTCTATCTTGTTAATGGCAAATATCATTGGTACTCCTGCAGCCTGAGCGTGGTTGATAGCCTCGACCGTCTGCGGCATTATGGCGTCATCAGCTGCTACTATGATGATGGCAAGGTCAGTCATTTTTGCTCCGCGGGCACGCATTGCTGTAAACGCTTCGTGTCCAGGGGTGTCCAGGAATGTGATTCTCTTGCCGTCTGAAAGCACTACGTTGTATGCACCGATGTGCTGAGTGATACCTCCGGCCTCTCCGGCAATTACATTAGCTTTCCTTATGTAGTCCAGTAGGGATGTCTTACCGTGGTCAACATGTCCCATCACAGTGATGACAGGCGGTCTTGCTACGAGCTCTCCTTCTTCATCAGACTCCTGCTCGATAGCCTCTGTAAGATCAGCGGTAACGAATTCAACTTCATATCCGAATTCCTCTGCTACCAGAACAATGGTTTCCGCATCCAGTCTCTGGTTTATGGAAACCATGAGACCGAGACTCATGCAGGCTCCTATTACCTTGGTGACAGGTGTGTTGCCCATGAGAGTGGCCAGGTCATTTACAGTCACGAACTCAGTGACTTTGAGAATTTTCTTCTCCATTTCCTGCTGCTCCATCTCCTCCTGCATCTTCTGTGAAGCAAGTTCTCTCTTTTCCCTTCTGTGTTTTGCACCGAAGTTGTTCTTTGACTTGCTTTCATTCATCCTGGCGTAAGTCTCTTTGATCTGCTTCTGGATTTCCTTCTGCATCTCTTCCTCTTCCGCCTCTGTCATTGCCGGTTTGAAACGGTCGCGTTTTTTACCCTTGCCTCCTGATGAAGCATTATTGTTGCGGTCCTGGCGGTTATTATCCTTCTTCCCGCCATCGTTTCTTTGTTTTTTTCTGTCTTTCTTGAAATTGTCGTCAGAAGATTCATTTCCTACATTGTCAACATCTACTTTCTGGGTGTTGCCTTTGGATATTCTTTCCCTCTTCTTGTTCTTTTTCTTCTTGTCGAACTGTGAAAGGTCTATCTTATCTACTACCTTTGGTCCTTGCAGTTTTTCCACTTCTATCTTTATTTCGCGCGGTTCATTGCGGACAGGCTCTTCTTTTTCATTCTTCTCTGCAACAGTAGGCTTTTCAATAGGCTTTACTGCAGGTTTCATCTCCTTTTCTTTTGCCTTTACCGCTGTGTGAGCATTGTGCTCCTTCTTTATTTTATTTGCCTCTCTGTCTTTATGTTCAGTCTGATGCTTGTGTTCAGGCTTCTTCTTTTCAAACTGAGAAAGGTCTATCTTGTCTACTATCTTGAGTCCCTCTGTTACACTTTCCTCATTTTTTACTGGTTCTTCGGCAGTAACATCAGCCTTCACAGGCTCTTTTTTTACAGTAACTTCTGGTTCAGCAGGTATTTCAACATCCTTTTTTACAGGAATTTCCGCTGCTTCGCCAGCTGTTTCTTCCTTAGGCTCTGCCGTAGTTTCCTGTGCAGGCGCCTCAGGTGCAATGCTGGTGCTCTTGATGATAATCTCCTTCACAGGCTCCTCATCATCTTCGGTAGCCTTTTTCTTAGAGCCCAATTCTATGATTTCCTTGAGCTTGATGGCTACTTTTTCTGAATCTTGCTTCAATTTCTGCTCGTCACCGAACTTGGCTTCAATTGCTGGAAGATAAGTATCGGAAATCTTGGCGTTCGGGTTCATTTCAACCTCCGCTCCTTTCTCCTTGAGAAATTCAACGAGAGTATGGAGTCCTATATTAAATTCTTTGGTAAGTTTGCTTAATCTTATTTCTGCCATAAAAAATCAGTTTTAAATTAAAAATGAGGAAACGGAAGTCAAGGGAAAAGAGAACTTGTCCCTTAATCCTCAAACTCCGCCTTGAGGATACGGATTACCTCATCCACAGTCTCATCCTCAAGATCTGCCCTTTTTGCTATGTCAGCAGGTGACAGGGCAAGTACGCTCTTTGCTGTGTCGCATCCGATTGACTCGAGCTTGTCTATGATCCACTGGTCAATTTCGTTGCTGAATTCGCTCAGAAGTACGTCTTCCTCTTCTTCCTCTTCATCCTGCTTAGGAAGCTCTCTCCATACTTCGATTTCTTTTCCTACGAGCATGCCGGCAAGCTTGATGTTGCATCCGCCTTTTCCAATACCCTTCTTGACCTCGTCCGGAAGCATATAGACTTTTATCTTCTCATCGTCATTTCCTGCTACAATTGAAGATATTTTGGCAGGGTTGAGAGCCCTCTGGATGAGAAGCTGAGTGTTTGAAGTCCACTGGAGAACATCGATATTCTCGTTTCTCAACTCTCTGACAATTCCTATGATTCTGGCACCCTTTACGCCGATACAAGCTCCGATAGGGTCAATCCTTTCATCGTATGACTCTACTGCTACCTTTGCACGCTCTCCAGGGATACGTACGACTTTCTTTATGGTTATAAGGCCGTCGTAGATTTCAGGAACTTCCTGCTCGAAGAGCTTTTCAAGGAACTCGTTGGATGTTCTGGACAATACTATATATGGAGTTGTATTGTTTTTCATTTCCACGCTCTTGATGATAGCCCTTACAGTATCGTTCTTTTTGAAATGCTCTCCCGGAATCTGCTCTGACTTCGGAAGTCTCAGCTCGTTGCCGTCTTCATCAAGTATGAGGACTTCCTTTGACCATGTCTGGTAAACCTCTCCTGTGAAAATCTCGCCGATTTTTCCGGTATATTTGTTGTAAAGGTTTGCCTTTTCGATATCCATGATACGTCCCTGCAGGTTCTGGCGGATATTCAGGATACCCCTGCGACCGAAGTCTTTCATTTCCACCTTGGTGGCATAGGTTTCACCGATTTCATAGTCATCTCCGTCCTTGTTGACCTCTTCAAGGGCAATCTGGGTGTTGGGATCTTCCACTTCCTCTACTACTTCCCTGTTCCAGTAGATTTCGCAGTCTCCCTTGTCGATATTGATGATAATGTCGAAATTGTTTGCAGAGCCGTAAGTCTTGGCAAGCTGGGTCCTGAACACATCTTCAAGCACTCCCATCATAGTCGGCCTGTCAATGTTTTTCAGATTTTTAAATTCTGAAAAAGCATCTTTGAGTTCTGTTTTTTCCATTGTTTATTTTGTTTTCTATTGTTATTTCATTCTGAAAGACATCATGAAAACTCTATAAAGTATCTTACTGAGTTTACTTCCGTCATAGGAAACTTGTCCCTGTGGCTTACCTGGACTTTTTTCTTGCTTCCTTCAACAGCCTCCAGGGCTGAATATGCGAGTGTTACCGAATCCTCATCGGCTTCTTCGAGCACAGCCACAATTTTCCTTCCCCCTTTCAGGGCCGCCTCTACTTTTTTCCCGACTGCCTTTTCAAACTGTTTGAGTACAGTGAACGGCTGGTCGAGACCGGCAGATGTTACAGTAAGGGAATAGTCTTCCTTTTCTCTGTCGAACGAACTCTCGAAAAGTCTGCTGAGTTCCACGCAGTCATCCATCGTGACTGTCCCGTTTTCTGACTCTACAGTCAGTTCGATATCGTTGTCCCTGCTGATTTTTATGCTGACAATGAAGCATCCGCGTGCAACTATTGCAGCCTCCATTGCATCTTGTATGTCTTTAACGTTCATTGTTGACTGTTATACATAAAATAAGGGGACTTCCCGTCCCCTAAAATCTAACTCACGATGCAAAGGTACGAAAAAATGCTTAAAGTTTCATAAAAAGAGATAAAAAACTTACTTTTGCAAGTTGAACGTATGTTGAATTGACATTAAATCTATATTAAGCCTATGGAATTCAAGGCAAAAGAGATAGCGGAAATACTAAAAGGAACGGTTGACGGAAATCCTGAAGCGACAGTTTCTACATTTGCTAGAATTGAAAACGGAAAGCCGGGAGCCATCTGTTTTTTCGCAAATCCTAAATATGAGCACTATGTCTATACGTGCAAAGCAGATATAATTATAGTTAACAATACATTCGAACCTCAGGAGCCTGTAACGGCTACGATGATCAGGGTGGAGAATGCCTATGCCTCTGTCGCCGAACTTCTTGACTATGTGACGGCGAAGAAGCGCTCGTTTAAAAGGTATCGGGGACGTCATTGCAGGACATTCTTTTCCAGTAAGATAGGAAAGAAAGTCTATATCGGAGACTGCAGCTATGTCGGACGCAATGCATCGGTTGGGGACTATACAAAGATTTATGAGCAGGTCTATATAGGGGACGGTGTTAAAATCGGCAAGCACTGCATTATTTATCCGGGAGTCAGGATTTATCCCGGGATGGAAATAGGAGACAATGTAATCATACACTCCAATGCTGTTATCGGCGCTGACGGATTCGGATTTGCTCCTCTTGAAGACGGATCATACAAGAAAATCGAGCACACGGGCAATGTAATAATAGGTGATAATGTAGAGATAGGCGCCAATACCACCATCGACAAGTCGCAGATGGGCGCGACTGTCATAGGAAACGGAGTCAAGATCGACAATCTCTGTCAGATTGCTCACAATGTAGAGATCGGAGAAAATACAGTTATGGCGGCCCAGACAGGTATAGCTGGCTCTACAAAGATCGGTAAACACTGTGTGTTCGGCGGTCAGGTAGGTGTGGCCGGACATCTTAATATCGCAGACAATACATCCTTCGGAGCGCAGTCCGGAGTTTTGGGAAGCGTGAAAAAAGAAGGCCAGGCATTTCTTGGAACTCCGGCTATCCCATACAGGGAATACCTGAAAAGCTATGCTATATTCAAAAGGGGCGGGAAAGAATAGAATTTTGCAGGATAAGAAAAATTTTTTCTATCTTTGCGGACTTATTACATATTGATGAAGATGCATTTACAACAACAGACAGTCGGAGAAAGTCATACTTTTGAAGGAAAAGGACTGCATACCGGTAAGGTGGCGCGTATGACTGTAAACCCCGCTCCTGTCGATTTCGGAATAAAGTTCAGACGTTTGGATTTAGGTGACAATGCAGTTATTGATGCATTGGCTGACAATGTTTCAAGTACTGCAAGAAGTACTGCCATATCTTGTGGCGAAGCTTCAGTCATGACTATTGAGCATATACTTTCCGCCTTGACAGGAATGGGAGTTGATAATGCCCTTATAGATATTGACAATGTGGAGGTGCCTATTTTGGACGGCAGCGCAAAACCATACATTGATGCCATATGGCAGGATGGAAAAGGCGTTGTAAGCCAGGATGCTCCAAGAAAGTATATCGAGATATCTTCGCCTATTGAAATAAGAAATGAAGAAACAGGCTCTTTTGTCAGGGTTGAACCAGCAGATGAGCCTTCTTTTGATATAAAAATAGACTTCAATTCCGTGGTTCTCGGAGAGCAGACAGCACATTGGGACTTTTCCGTGCCATATGTCAAGGAAGTTGGCATATGCAGGACTTTTGTTTTCTTTCATGAACTCGAGTTCCTGTTCAAAAACAATCTTATCAAAGGAGGGGATGTAGATAATGCTATTGTCATTGTAGAACATCCAGTCTCCAAAGACCAGCTGGAATCAATGGCTGCCCTGTTCAATGTGCCGGTATTAGAGAGATGTGAAAACGGCTATTTGAGCAATAATGTGCTCCGTTTTGAAAATGAATGTGCAAGGCACAAACTCCTTGATCTGATAGGCGATCTTCGTCTTGCAGGTGGCTTCATGAAAGCAAAGGTGACTGCATTCAAGGCCGGTCACACAATAAATACAAAGGTAGCCAAGGCTATCAGGGAATCGCTGGAATCATAAAAATTGTACGATTATGAATAAAATTCACCCATTGGCATCTGTTCATCCGAATGCAAAGCTCGGAGACAATGTAGAAATCGGACCTTACGCCTATATAGACGAATTTGTGGAAATCGGTGACGGCTGCCATATTCTGCCTCACGCAACTGTCTTCAACTATGTTAAGATGGGAAAGAACTGCAGTATCTTCCCGGGGGCAGTAGTCGGAGCCATACCTCAGGATCTCAAATTTGACGGAGAGATAACATACGTGGAGATCGGAGACAATGTGACGGTGCGTGAATGCGCTACTATCAATAGAGGAACGAAAGCAAGCGGCAAGGGCGTAACAAAGATAGGAAGCAATACCCTTCTTATGTCATATACCCACGTTGCCCATGACTGCTGTATAGGTGAGCATTGTATTCTTGTAAGTTATACAGGAATAGCAGGAGAAACATCAGTTGATGACTGGGCAATTCTCGGTGGCGGAACACTTTCACACCAGTTCTCGAAGATAGGCAAGCATGCTATGGTAGGAGGCGGATCAAAAGTGAACAAGGACGTTCCTCCTTTCATCCTCTGTGGAAGAGACCCTCTTTCATATGCAGGTATCAATATCGTAGGACTCCGCAGAAGAGGTTTCTCGTCAGACCAGATAAGGAACATCAAGGATATGTACGACATTATCTATAATGCCGGATACAATGTCAGTGATGCCTGTGCGAAGATAGAGGCCGGATTTCCTGAGTCAGATGAGAGGGATACAATCCTTTCATTTATACGCGATTCAAAGAGAGGTATAGTGAGAGGCATTTCATCGAACACAAAAGGGGAGATGGAGTAGTGCCGGTGCTTCTCAGTACGGCGTATTTTCCGCCGGTAGAATATTTTGCCGCAATGGCGGACGAGTTTACCCTGTCCAAGGACAGGGTAAATCCGTCTATAGTATATATCGAAGCGTGTGAAAACTATCAGAAGCAGTCATACAGGAACAGATGTGTGATTTATTCGGCATCCGGACCTGAGGCTCTTACATTTCCTGTCATTCATCATGGTGGTACGCATAAACTGCCTGTATCTGAAATAAAAGTTGATTATTCAAAAGGTTGGGTTGCACAGCATAAACGGGCTATAGCATCTGCCTACGGAACATCTGCTTTTTTTGAGTATTACAAGGACGGACTCTTTGAGATACTTGACTCGGAACCGGCTTGTCTTTTCGATCTCAATATGACGCTCCTCAAATTCCTGATAGAAAAGACGGGATTGTCGGTTGATCTAAGACTCACAGATACATTTGAAGTTCCGGCTTCAGCAGGAGAGTTGTCAGAAAAGTACGGAAAAGATTACAGGGAAATCATACATCCGAAAAGAGAAAATCACATTCTGGATAATCTTGATCTGAAAAAACCGTATTTTCAGGTATTTTCCCAAAAATACGGTTTCAAACCAAATCTTTCTGTAATGGATCTCCTGTTTAACGAAGGTCCGGATTCAATACTTTATCTTAAGAATCCCGCTGCTCTTAAAAGCGGAATCCTAAAGTGAGCATTACATTGTACATCCATTTTTTACTGAGTATTTCCGGAGACGGGATATCCATATAGTCACCGTACGGATATATATATTCGTCTGCATATTTTGTCGCTCCGAAAGCAAGATCGGCGAAGAAAGAACCGTTTGACGTAAAACCGAGACCTGCCGATATGGAGTGTCTGTTTGCCTTGACGGATTGTTTGATGTTGTTTTCGTCGTAATATTTTTCAGGTGATGTCTGCAGCCCGTATCCTGCCCTTATTGCGAAAAAAGATAAAGGCTTTATTTCTATTCCTGCCCGTAACATATGTGAAGCCCCCATATATTCCTTGATGTCCAGATTGACACCGTCATCAAAGATGCTGTTGTCAGCTGTAGAGGTCTCTTTGAATTTCATGGCTCCGTAGTTACACATCTCATAATCGGCGCTTATCAGGCCGATTTTTCCGAACGTGTAGGCCAGACCCAGATTGAATCTGAATGGTGATACCAGTCTGTAAACATATTCTCCTTCCGGTGTTTCATCGCTTACATTGTATTTCCCGTCAGTATAGTATGAAGCAGCAGAAGATTGCCAGTACTCTCTGATTCTTGTTGATGTAGGTGTCTGTATTGCACCTCCGATGCGCAGACCTGCAACAGGGCGCACTATAAATCCGAATTTTCCATATACTCCTACGCCGGCAGCTTCATACCTGCTGTGATATTCCATATCAGTAAAGTATGTTTTTCCTGATACCTGACCATGTTCATCGTGGAATTCTATCATAAAAAGAGATGGATCCTGGGCAGCTTCCTTAATCCAGTCCTGATAGATGTACTCCATAGAAGTTATGCCTAAGCTTGCGCCGAAGTAAAACCTGTCAGAGAAGTTCAGTCCGAAATTGACGAGATAGTCATATTTCGCACCTCTTACCGCTCTTCCGTAATTCTGGTCAAGCGCACCGTATTGCATTATTTCATAGTTGTGCAGATCGTTTCTGTCCCCATCCTCAGGTCCGATATACCTGAACCCTTCGCTTGTCCCGATGTATTCTGTCCTGTTTGACGCCGGTCCGTAGTTTGCTATTAGCCCGGCTCTGTAACCAAGGATCGACTGCCATGGAGCTGAAGAGTTGGTATAGGCGTCTTTCATTGCCAGAGCATCAATGTCTATTCCGTTTGTCTGATACGCCAGAGATCCCATAAATGAAGTATAGGAGTTGCTTCCTCTTGCCTGCAGGTTGTCATTGAAAAAACCGGTACCGTTGGCCACAACTCCGAAACTTGCATTTTTCAGTCCTGTTCTCCTGCCAGTATCAAAGTTGATTGTAAAGCCAAGGTTAGGGAAAGAAAACTTGCTCCTGCTGTTTCTCAGATTCCGGCCGAAACCGGTGTCAAGCTCTCCGAATTTAGTTCCTGCAGCTGAGTTTGATACTATGTTTATCCCCGGTGTTATAGTCACTTGAGAATAATTGGCTACAGCAGATCCTGCCGGATTTATAGTAAGTCCTCCAAGGTCTCCGCCCAATGCGGTAAATGCATTGCCCATAGCATACGACCTTGCAGTGCCGTAATAGTTGTTTTCACTGAATCTGAGGGCGTCATACATAGTCTGGGCAGAAGCCCATACAGCCATACAGCACATTACAATCAGCAATGCCGCTCTTCTTGTTTTCTGATTCATAAAAAAGATGTTTAATTGTTTTAGACGTTTATCTGCGTCTTACTGATGATGAGCTTCCGCCAGAAGATGAACCGCTTCCTCCCGAATATCCGGATCTGCTACCAGATGACATGGTACTGCTTCTTGTTGACATTGAGGATGAACTTCTGTATGAAGAACTTCTTCCAAAGCTGGATGAAGAACTGTTATATGAGGAGCCCCTGTTATAATCCTGTCCTGAGGATGAACTTCTGTATGAAGAACTCCTGTTGTAGGCAGAATTTCCGTTGGAAGTATTTCCGGATACGGTTGGTCTGCGGAAATTGCTTTGTCTTGAATATACGGACCCTCTGGAAGCAGAGGAAGTATGTCCTGAAGTGCTGCTGCCTCTGTATGACTGCACTGCACGTCTTCCTCCGTATAATGTACCAGTCATGTCGGATCCGGCAGAATTTCCGCTTCCTGATACTATATGACCCTGACTGCTGTTCCCGGACGGCCTGCCTGTCCCTGGCCTGGCTGTCGATACTATGCCGCTGCGGCTTCCTGCTGTCACGCGCCTGCTGGAAGCAGATGAAAATGTCCTGCCACTGCCTGTAGCCGTATTTCTTGTGCCGGAACTCCTTGAACTGAAGGAAGATGATCTGCGGGAAACGGAAGAACTGCTTCCGACTCCGAGCCTGTTATCCGACGGAACTCTCCGTCCTGATGAAGTGCTGGCAACAGACGAACCTCTGTGGTTTGTACGCGGACCGGAAAAACCTGTCGAACTTCTGTGCCCGAAATATACGTTTCTACTGCTGCTTGCGTGGATATGTCCTGATCCGCCCCAATGTCCGAAACCTCCGTACCAGCCGCAGTAATGATGGTGGTAGTGCCAGTGGTGGTGGCCCCAGTGCCAGTAGTCATAATACCAAGGGTCATATCGCCATGGGTTGTAATACCAGGAATCATAATACCACCAGTCAAAGACGTACCAGGGATCGTATCTGAAACTCCAGTACCACGGATCATAATAGTTTCTGTATCTTGCATAATACCAAGGATCCCAATAGGAACTTCTGAAAGCTGACGGCCTGTAATAAGACCATGGATTTGCATCGTAGTAGAACTGGTCGAAGGGGTCTCCGGCAACAGTTATAGTAGTGCCTGTACCTGCAACGTTGATTACTGCTGCTTTGTTTTCCGGGATTATTATAGTGCTGGTGCCTGAATCCGGTGTTTTGT
The DNA here is from genome assembly GCA_900546395.1 of uncultured Bacteroidales bacterium. GTDB lineage: Bacteria > Bacteroidota > Bacteroidia > Bacteroidales > UBA932 > Cryptobacteroides. The sequence goes on from URDD01000011.1 coordinate 25,402, forward strand.
AAGGTACTTCCGTATCAAGATATATTTCGGATTCTTTAGTCTTTTTTGCCAGAGCCTCGCTTTCCTGTCTGGCAAGTTCAAGCTGTGTCCTGTCAACAGTCTGCGGGCTGCTGTAAAGCCCGTCATCAAATCTTTGTCCTGAAGATGAAGTGTATGAAGCCGTTCCACAAGATGAAACGGCGAGGACAGCGGTTAAAAGAAAGCTTATTCTCTTTTTCATATGTATATCTCCTCTGATTACTAAAAATTTCGTACCTTCGCGATGCGAAACTATACATCTGTTGCAAGAGTAGGACCAAAACAGTCCGTTTCCTTGTTTTATTTGATGCATTTTCGCTCATAAAGTTAAGAAACTGTTTGAAATTTTCAAAAAATTAGACAGTTTGCAAAGTAAATCAGAAAAAAGAATAAAAGATGGCAAAAGAAGTTACTAAGAGATCCGACAACTACTCGCAGTGGTATGATGATCTCGTGGTTAAAGCCGACCTGGCTGAGCGTTCGGCAGTAAGAGGATGTATGGTCATAAAGCCTTACGGATATGCTATATGGGAAAAGATGCAGCAGGTCCTTGATAAGAAATTCAAGGAGACAGGACACGTGAATGCATATTTCCCTCTTTTTATACCGAAATCGTTCCTGAGCCGTGAGGCTGAGCATGTTGAAGGTTTTGCCAAAGAGTGTGCAGTAGTTACTCACCACAGGCTTATGGCCAACCCTGATGGTCCAGGTGTCGTAGTGGATCCTTCAGCCAGACTTGAAGAGGAACTGGTTGTCAGGCCTACATCAGAGACAATCATCTGGAATACATATAAAAACTGGATTACATCATGGAGGGATCTTCCTATATTGTGTAACCAGTGGGCTAATGTCGTAAGATGGGAAATGCGTACAAGACTTTTTCTGCGTACAGCTGAATTCCTGTGGCAGGAAGGACATACTGCTCACGCAACAAGGGAAGAGGCAGAGACAGAGGCAATGAAGATGGTGAATGTATATGCTGATTTTGCCAGAAATACAATGGCGCTTCCGGTAGTAGTGGGACACAAGAGTCCTAACGAAAGATTTGCAGGCGCACTTGACACATTGACCATTGAAGCAATGATGCAGGACGGCAAGGCGCTTCAGGCTGGTACGTCACATTTCCTCGGACAGAACTTTGCAAAGGCATTTGACGTCCTTTATCAGACAAAGGAAGGAAAGCAGGAATATGTATGGGCAACCTCGTGGGGCGTTTCGACACGTCTGATGGGTGCGCTTATTATGGCTCATGGAGATGACAATGGCCTTGTGCTACCTCCGGCACTTGCTCCTATACAGGTAGTTATGGTGCCTATATACAAGAGCGATGCAGAGCGCAGTGCAATATTGGAAAAGATGAATGAACTGAAGAGTGAACTTGAAGCTCACGGACATTCGGTAAAGATAGATGACAGAGACACTCTTCGCCCGGGATTCAAATTTGCGGAGTGGGAACTTAAAGGCGTCCCTGTAAGAGTAGCTATCGGACCTCGCGACTTGCAGAACGGACAGGTGGAGATTGCAAGAAGGGATACTTTGGAGAAAGCATCTGTACCGCAGGAAGGTCTTGGAAAGAGAATTGAAGATATGCTTGAAGATATCCAGAATAATATCTATGCCAAGGCTCTCAAGTTCAGAGATGATAATATAAGGAAAGTTGATACTTGGGAAGAATTCAAGGAGAATATCGGTAAGGGCGGCTTCCTGCTCTGTCACTGGGACGGAACTCCTGAAACGGAAGAAAGGATAAAGGAAGAAACCAAGGCTACTATCAGATGTATTCCTATTGATTCGGCTGTTTGTGAGGAAGAAGGAAAGTGTATCTATTCTGGCAAGCCATCTCACAGGCGTGTGCTGTTTGCTATTTCTTATTAACTGTAATCCGTAAAAATAAAACGTTATATGAAAAAAAGTCTTCTTGTCCTGATCCTGGCATTTGCCGCCACTTTTGCGTCTGATGCACAGAATTTGCTGTCCGAGTCGCAGCAGGCTGCTGCGGATGCCGCTGCTGCTATCCAATCGACTCCAAAGCCGGAGGAGAAGGCCAGAAAACGTTATTGGAACAGTTCCCTGCAGACCAAGATTGACGTTGGTCAGACATCTCTGACGAACTGGTCGGCCGGAGGAAACAATACGGTGTCATTGAAAACCTTCATTGATGGAAACGCAAATTACAAGAAGGATGAGATGTTCTGGAACAACAGGCTTCAGCTGGACTACGGATTTCTGTATTCGGCAGACAAGCCTATAATCCAGAAGACCGATGACAGGATTTATCTGGAAAGCAAATGGGGATATCAGGCAAAGAAAAACCTTTATTATTCAGCGGACTTCAACTTCCGATCCCAGTTTTCAAATACCTATAAGTATCCGACTCCTTCAGCAAAAGCAGACGGCTCTGAATTGGGCGAAGGTGAGGAGTATGTACACAATGACTGGAAAGCGGCAAGGCAACTTCAGTCTGGTCTGCTTTCGCCGGCTGAGACCAGACTGGCTCTTGGTCTTGATTACAAGCCTCTTAACTGGCTTAACGTGAACCTCGCGCCTCTTACGGGAGGTATTGTAATCGTGCAGGATCCATTGTTGAGAAAAGCTCACGGACAGCCACTGAAGAAGGAGTATGAGAATAAAGAAGTTACAGATGACCAGAAGAAGGAAGGGAAGGTCTATAAAAAGACCAGATTCCAGTTCGGTGCCCAGTTAAAGGTGGATTTCAAGGTCAAGGTAAATGACAATTTCGCCTTTTCTTCGCAGGTCGTGTTGTTCTCTGATTATCTTAACAAGCCTCAGAATCTGAAAGTGAACTGGGATAACAGGATTGACTGGAAGCTTGCCAAGTTCTTTTCTTTCACGATTACCACCAATCTTATTTATGATGACAATGTCCTCATAAAGAACGATAAGGATATAGACAAATACCCAGATGGAAAGAAGAGAATCCAGTTTAAAGAGTCCCTGTCTTTCGGATTTGTCTATACATTTGCTACAAAGTCTTAAATATCATTAAAATGCAGAAAGCATTTGATAGTATATTGGCTGAGCTGCTGAATGACATGTCCGTCCGGCAGCTCTGCTCTTTTCATTTCCGGCCTGTCATTTTGCTTGCGGTAAGTGGAGGTGTCGATTCTATGACTATGGCCGAACTTTTCCGCAATACATCAGTCAATGTCGGATTTGCCGTAGCCCATTGTAATTTTTCCCTGAGAGGTGAAGAAAGCGATGCGGATGAGGCATTGGTTACAGCATGGTCCGAGAGGAACGGAGTGAGTCTGCATAAGAAAAGTTTCGATACTTCAGCTTATGCTGAAGAAAACGGGATAAGTATCGAAATGGCAGCACGCGACCTGCGTTATGGCTGGTTCTCGTCATTGTGCAGGGAGAATGGGTATGCTGCACTTGCAGTTGCGCACAATGCGAATGACAATGCAGAAACACTTTTTCTGAATCTGCTCCGCGGTACCGGGATTAAAGGTCTTTCCGGAATGGGAACAGTATCTTCTATGCCGGACGGCAGCGGACTGCTTCTCCGTCCTTTGTTAGGTTTCAGCAGGAAGCAGATTGAAGGCTATGCCTTTTCAAACGGAGTAAAGTACCGCGATGACAGGACAAATGCAGAAACAGAATATAAACGCAATAAAATCAGAAATCTGGTTTTTCCCCTTTTTGAAGAGATAAACCCGTCTTTTATACGTACCTTGAACAGGGAAATGTCATGGTTTTCCCAGATAAAAGACATAGCTGACGAGTACTATTTATCCAGGAAAGACAGTTTCTGCTATTCATCACGTATTGATATAAGGCGTTTGAAAGAGAATCCTAATTGGGAATATCTGCTTTATCGCGTTTTGGATGAACTTGGATTTAATCCCGCCGTGACATCTTCTGTTACAGATTTGCTGAAGAGTGGCAGGACTGTTTCCGGCAAGAAGTTCAGTTCCGGTGGAAATATGATAATTACTGCAACTGATGCTCTGTTGCTTTATCCTGAAAAAGTAAAGCAGGAAGGGTATGCAATTCCTTGTTCCGGTAGAAGAGGGACATTGCCACCAGTACTTTTTGACAAATTGTCTTCTTCCTCTCCTACAATGACAATTAGAGGTCCCGGAGATTATTTTTTCAATGGAGTTTCCTTTTCGGTATCAGTCAGGAAATGGTCAGGCAAAGATTCTCCGAAAGTTACAAAGGGTACAATCCTTTTCGACAGGTCGGCTATGGACTTTCCTTTCCTTTGCAGACGCTGGTCTGAAGGAGACTGGATTCAGCCTCTGGGAATGAAGGGCAAAAAGAAAATAAGCGACTTGTTTACAGACTTGAAATACAGCATTGTAGATAAGAAGAATTCAGTTATGCTGATCAATCCTTCTTCAGCTGACAGGTCTGACCAACGTATGTGCAGGCATGTGTCGGCTGTGCTTGGGGAAAGAATTGATGACAGTCTTAAAGTTAAGCGTGAGACAGAAGAAGTAATAATAATAGATAAGCTGCCGTGAAAAATTCCATGCAGCCCATTAAAACTAATTGACCGTTTTATGTTAAAGAAATTCTTTATTTCGGCACTCGCTGTGCCAATGATTTGTTCGTGTGCGAGTCATTTTATCTCTGAAAAGAATTTCAGGGATAATGTCGCATCAGACTTTGCATCTAGGTCTGAAATACTTCATGCAGCAGGTGTTGACCTTGCATCTATGAATCTTTCTCTGGATGAGCAGGAAGCACTCGAGTTCCTGTATGCGTATATGCCTTTGGGAGATATGGTGAACCAGTCATCAGAATTCTGGCTAGACAATTACAGACTGACCAGACAGGCTGTTGAGACAATGCCATGGGGAAAATCTGTTCCCGAAAGGGAATTAAGGCATTTTGTGCTTCCGGTAAGAGTGAACAATGAGAATCTTGATACTTCACGTACCGTTTTCTTTAAGGAACTTGCACCTAGAATAAAGTCTCTTTCAATGTATGACGCTGTACTTGAAGTAAATCACTGGTGTCATGAAAAAGCCGTATATCAGCCTACTGATTCCAGAACATGCTCGCCGTTGACAATCATACGTACAGCCTATGGCCGCTGTGGAGAGGAATCCACTTTCCTTGTAGCTGCATTGAGGTCTGTGGGAATTCCGGCAAGGCAGGTCTATACGCCGCGTTGGGCTCATACTGATGACAATCATGCCTGGGTAGAGGCTTGGGTTGAAGGCAAGTGGTATTTCCTTGGCGCCTGCGAGCCTGAGCCTGTACTCAATTTGGGGTGGTTCAATGCACCAGCCAGCAGGGGAATGCTTATGCATACCAATGTCTTTGGAAAATATGACGGACCGGAAGAAGTCGTGAAAGTAACTCCGGGATATACAGAAATCAATGTCATCGAAAATTATTCTCCGGAGGCAGCAAAACTTGACGTACGTGTTCTGGGACAGGATGGAGCTGCTGTTCCTGGTGCCAGAGTGGAGTTCCGCCTTTACAATTATTCAGAGTTCTATCCAGTAGCAATAAAGACAGCTGATGCAGAAGGACGATCATTCCTTACGGCAGGATTGGGTGATATGCTCGTATATGCGTCCGACGGTAAGTCTTTCGGTATGAAAAAAGTTACATTCGGGAAAGACAGTTGTGTGGATATAATTCTCGACAGAAATCCCGGCGATGCTGCACCTCATGTGGAACTGGAAGTTGTCCCTCCGGCTGAGAAAGCTAATTTACCTGAAGTAACAGATGCCCAGAGAAATGAAAATACCAGAAGAATGGCTGAAGAAGACTCTCTGCGTCTTGCCTATGTATCTACATTCTATGATGCTGCACGCTCTTCAGAATTTGCAAAAGAACTTGATTTGCCTGTAAAAAGAGTGGAAAAGATTCTGGTAAATTCAAGAGGAAATCATTCTGAAATCTGTGACTTTATAAAGAAGGCAGTTGCAGCAGGAAGGGAGGAGGATGCTCTTGCTATGCTTGAGGTTATTCCGGAAAAAGATTTGCATGATACCAGATGTGATGTCCTTATGGATCATCTCTCAAATACTGAGAAAGGTGCTGATCCTGAAAAAATATTGTCTCCGAGAGTATCTACAGAACTTCTCACTGCCTACAGGTCAGCACTTAAGGAAGGTGTGCCTGCTGATCTTTCAGAAGGATTCAGCAGGAATCCTTCATCTCTGGTACGTTGGTGCAAGGAAAATCTTGTCATGCTTGATTCAATCTCAATGAGATATGTGCAGCTTTCTCCTGAAAGAGTATGGGAAACAAGGCTGGCAGACCGTAATTCAAGGGATATTTTCTTTGTGGCCATGTGCCGTACTTTCGGAGTTCCGGCTTGGAAGGATGTTGTTACAGGCGCTGTAAAATATGACTTCAAAGGAAAGACTTATGATGTGGATTTTGACATGGCAGAACAGACTGTAGCTCCTTCAGGCAGACTGAAACTTTCTTATGAAGAAATTCCACTTCTTGATGATCCGAAATATTATATACATTTCACTTTGTCAAAGTGGGACGGAACATCTTTCAGGGTTCTCAATTATGAGGAGGAAATGACTTGGAAATCATCTTTTAAAAATGGTGTTGATCTCGAGTGCGGATATTACATGATGGTAAGCGGTACCAGAATGTCAGGAGGCAATGTACTTGCCGACATTGAGTTCTTTACTGTAAAAGAAGGTGAAACTGTTGTAGTTCCTTTGAAAATAAGAGACGATGTTTCTCAGATAAGGGTAATAGGAAGCTTCAATTCCGAGGCTTTATATGATAAGGTGGCTGATCCTGGCAAGGATTACTCCATTAAGACCAGAGGTTCTGTGCTATCTACGACAGGCAGAGGATACTTTACAGTCATATTGGCGGATTACGGCCACGAGCCTACAAACCATGCTCTTAAGGATTTGTCTAAAGTCGCATCGGAAATGGAACAGTGGGGCAGACCTGTACTGATCGTATTTGCTTCCGAAAATGATTGCAGAAGGTTCAGAATGTCAGACTTTTCTCTTCCTTCTACTGTACATTATGGCATCGATTCGGACGGCTCTATGAGAAGGATGATGGCAGAAGAGATGAAACTGAAAGGAAAGGGACAGCTTCCTCTTGTAGTGCTGGCTGATACATTCAATAGAGTAGTGTTCTTCTCCGAAGGATATACCATAGGTCTCGGGGATCGTCTTGCAAAAACTGTAAAAATGCTTTGATAATATGTTGAGAGAAGAATTCAAGATAGAGATATGCGCTAATTCCGTTATGAGCTGTATTGAGGCCAGTAACGGAGGCGCTGACAGAGTGGAACTTTGTGCCGGCATACCAGAAGGCGGAACAACACCTTCTGCAGGTATGATACGTTCGGCAAGGGAAAACATCAATATAGGACTTAATGTAATAATAAGACCGCGAGGAGGAGACTTCCTGTATTCTCCTGAGGAAGTAAGGGAAATGCTTTATGATATTTATCTTGCAAAGGATTATGGTGCTGACGGCCTCGTATTCGGAGCTCTGACTCCCGGAGGCGATGTCGATATGGATGTAATGAAGTCTCTTATGCAGGCAGCAGGAGATACACCGGTTACATTCCATCGTGCATTTGACCATTCGAGGAATCCGTTTGAGGCAATGGAAAGAATCATAGGCTTGGGGTGTGCGAGAATCCTGACCTCCGGGCAGAAAGCAAGTGCCGCTGATGGAAAGGAACTGCTGGCATCGCTTGTGGAAAAAGCAGCAGGAAGAATTATAATTATGCCCGGATGCGGTGTAAATGAAAGAAACATTGCAGAAATCGCATCTGCTACTTCTGCAAGAGAGTTTCACTTTTCCGCAAGGAAGCTGATGGAAAGCAAAATGCTATATAGAAATACAGATGCCTCCATGGGAGCGGAAAGCGATGATTTTTCTCTACCGGTGACCTCGTCACAGAGAGTTTCCGATACCATCGCCTCTCTTATAGGATAAAGAAGTATCCCCGTGTATTTTCTTTGAAAAAATCCGCTATCCGGGATTTTTGTCAAATCCCGGATAGTTTAAAAAACTTACTTACAACAAATGAAACGAATTGTATTTCTTGATTATGTACGTATTTTTGCGTGTTTTCTGGTGATGCTTGTCCATGCGAGCGAAAATTTTTACGGAGCCATAGGCTCATCTGATATGGCAGGTCCGCAGTCTTGGCTGGAAAATGAAACTGACAGACTTTGGGTTTCTGTATATGACGGCTTCTCCAGAATGTCCGTACCCTTGTTTATGATAGTTTCCGCATTTCTGCTTGTCCCGATGAAAGAAGAGCAGACCTCATGGCAGTTTTACCGCAGGAGGTTTTTACGTGTACTACCCCCGTTTTTCATATTTATGATATTGTACAGTACTCTTCCTCTCATATGGGGACAGATTGATTTTCCTGCATCGCTGAAAGATCTTTCACATATATTATTGAATTTTCCATCTCTTGCAGGACATCTGTGGTTTATGTACCCGCTTATAGGGCTTTATCTTTTCATTCCTGTAATATCCCCGTGGCTGAGAAAGGCAAGCCCGTCAGAGGAAAGGTTTTTCATCATTCTTTTTCTTATTTCCACATGCATTCCGTATCTGAACCGGTGGTTCGGAGATGTCTGGGGACAATGTTTCTGGAACCAGTATCATGCTCTGTGGTATTTTTCCGGCTATCTTGGTTATCTTGTGCTTGCGCACTATATCCGCTTTCATTTGGACTGGAGCCGAAAAAGACGTTTTTATACAGGACTTGTTTCAATGGCAGCCGGTGCCGTCCTTACGATACTATCATTCTATGTACAGGCAGTGCCTCAGGTCATTCATGAAACACCTGTAATAGAAATCGGATGGGCATTCTGTACTGTCAATTGTGTACTCCTTACAGCCGGGACCTTCCTGATGTTTTCGATAATCAGCCGCAGTGAAACGCCAAAGGCAGTCGCTTCCGTTTCAGAGGCCAGTTATGGGATGTATCTTGTCCATATATTCTGGCTGGGACTTTGGGTATATGTCTTCAAGACTGTGCTACCGCTTCCTACCGTAGCTGCAATACCAGTTATGGCTCTCTGTACATTTTTCTCTTCGTATCTGACAGTCAGGATATTAAAGATGTTGCCAGGCAGCAAGTGGATAGTAGGTTAAACGTTTTGTTAAAATAAAGTTATTTTTTTGTGTAAGGTATATTTATAGGTTCGTCTATATATTATGAACAGATTGTTCAACTTATTACACATAATTATAACTTTATATCATGAACTTTAAAAGCATTATTAAAAATTTTGCTCTATTTTCCCTGTCTCTTGCGGTATTTTCCGCTTGTGAGAAGGAAGAGGAGAAAAACGCGGAGCCGGATACACTTTCTGTCACTCCGGCTTCCGCCATCTCTTTCAAGGCTTCTGACAATGAGCCTGTAAAACTGTCTGTAAAGACAAACGTATCAGACTGGTCAGTGACTGCTCCAGAGTGGATTACTACCAAAAAAGAAAGCGATGCTCTCATTATTAACGCCCTGGATAATAAAGAGGATGCAAGGCTCGGAAGAATCGAAATCGCTGCTGGTTCGGCCGATCCTGTACGTATAAATGTTTCACAGAGTGCAGCAGGAGAAGAAGTACCAGGTGAAGGAGTTGCTGTAGTCTTCAATAAACTGACAGAAGGAGAAGTCCTTGATGTCGTTTCCGGTCAGGAAACAGTCGTGAAAGCCAGCATCAGTATTGAGAAGGCAGTAGATTATGACATTGAGGCTGAAATTATATTTGACAAGGACTATCTCAATGAATTTATTTTCACTCAGCAGCAGGACTACTCTCTATTCCCTGAGGAAGAGCTTTCGATTGTCAAAAAGTTGACTATTAAGGCAGGAAAGACTACATCTGAAGAAATGTCGCTGTCTGTCAAGAGTTCTGCGATGGATTTCAGCACTGGGTATCTGATACCGCTTCGCGCTTCTGTGGCAGAAGGAAGCGGCGCATTCATTAAAAGGAGTGAAAGTCGTGTAAACTATGTCTTGATGCGCACGCGTGCCGAGCGAACCATAAAAAACGTCGTTTATTTCGAGGTAAATGATGCCAACCCTCTTAATGCCATCGAGTGGCTTTTGGAAGACGGTACTCCATTCATTGATGCAGTAGTTCTTTTTGCAGCCAATATAAACTATAATTCAGGAGAGGACAGGGTTTACCTTCATAATAACGCTAATGTTCAGGCATTGCTTGACGAGACAGACGTATATCTCCAGCCTTTGCGCAAAAAGGGTATAAAGGTTTATCTCGGACTCTTGGGCAATCACGACCCTGCAGGGCTTTGCCAGCTTTCTGACTGGGGTGCAGCGGAGTGGTCAAAAGAAGTGGCAGAAGCTGTGAAGCAGTACAAACTGGATGGTGTGAGTCTTGATGATGAATATTCTGCAAGTCCTATTTCAAACAGATGGTTCACGAGCAGGTCTGGAAAGGCGGGTTCTCGTCTTATGTATGAGTTGAAAAAGGCTATGAAGAAGGCTTGCTACTGGCCTACGGAAGTTTCATATTATGTCCTCGGATCGCTTCAGCACAATGTAAGTGATGTGGTTGACCAGGAAACAAAAGAGTCTCATTCACCATCTTCTTTTGTGGATTTCTATGTAGGTGATTACGGAACTACGACAAGGCCATATGCTGACTTCACTATGGCCAACTGCTGCGGAGCATCTATACAGCTCAATTACGGTGAATCAATTTCAGAAAGCCGTGCATCTACTATCAAATCAGAAGGTTTCGGCTGGTGCATGTGGTTTGCATTCGACCCTTCAGGAACAGGTTCTGTATCATCCAATTTTAAGGGGTCTTTCGCTGCAATGTCAAATGCCGCAAGAGGATTTTACGGTCAGGAACTTGTGAAACCTACCGGAGTTTATAAGAAAAAAGGAGAAGGTAAATACGACCCTGTCCGCTATGATCTTAATTTCTAATTAAATCTGAACTGAAATAATGAAAAAATATTTGTTGTACGCAGCAGCCATATTCGGTATGGCGGCTTGTGTTGAAGAAGAAAAAACCGAGCCGGTAGCACCTGAGGAAAAACCGGATTCTATAGAATTGTTTTCACAGAATACGGATTTCGGTCCGGAAGGAGGTAAGACCAGGTCATAATCACAAGTTCAGGAGAGTGGACATTGACTTCTTCTGAAAAATATGATTGGGTATCTCCGGACATCAGTTCAGGAAAAGACGGAGATGTTGTTACCTTTACTGTTAAGGAGAATACAAGCAGGGATAAGAGGACTGCAGTCTTTGATTTTGCTTCCGGCAAGGCAAGAGAATCTATTACCATAACTTCAACTCCTGCTGATTTGCCTGAGCTTATGCTTAAGTCTGATGCATCAAAAGTATTTGATTACAATGCTCATGATGACTATATAATAAAGGTGTATGCCGAGGATATTTACTATCAGTCATTCAAAGTGCAGATGACAGAGGGTGCTGAATCCTGGCTTACCCATGTGGTTACACTTCCTGGTGAAACCGACAATGATGCCGAACTTCATTTTTCACTGAAAGCCATCGAAGACAAGTCTGACAGGGAAGCCACTGTTACGATTTCAGCCGAAGGAACAGCGGCTCCTGTAGAAGTGAAAATAATTCAGGAGGCCAAGAGGGTACTTTCGACAAACGAGTTTTTTGCCGCCGACAAGAATGGCGAGACTATAGCCGTACCTGTAGAGTCCAATGTAGAATATTCAGTTAATATCGAATCTGCTGACGGGACAGACTGGATCAGTCATGTAGAGAAAAAAGGCAATTCAGAGTATTTTAAAGTAGAGCCTTTGAATGGCGGCAGCAAGCGTTCTGCAACAGTAACCCTGACACAGACAGATGCCCGTGAAGGAGTTGAGCCTTTGAAAGCGGTCTTTTACATTACGCAGCAGGATGTCGTAATTGCCTGGGCAGCCAAGATGAATACTGCTCGACTCTTCCCGAAATGGGAGAACGGTGGACCTGGACATGTTACTGAGTTTACATGGGAGATGATGTTCAAACCGGAGAATTTTGATAAGAATGACGGTAGTGTCTTTACTCTTATGGGAATCGAAGGTAAGTTCCTGCTCAGGTTCGGTGATGTTGGAAACAAACTCAACAGAATCCAGATAGACACTTACGGATACAGCAGCAGGTTCAATGTAGAGAAGGAGTTTGAACCGGACAGATGGTATCATCTTGCCGTTACTTATTATTACGGAAGAATCTGCCTATATATTGACGGAAAGCAGGAATTCATGAAAATTTGCTATGAAATTACTGAAGGTCTTGACATTTCACCTAAGTGGAGTGATGAGTCCAACGGACAGCCTCGCTGTTTCTGGTTAGGTTACTCTTATGACGCTTCCCGGGATTTCAGAGGACTCATGACAGAGGTCAGGATATGGACAAGGGAGCTCAAAATGGAAGAAATCAATGCAGAAGGACATTTCTATTCTGTAGATCCTCAGTCTGATGGTCTGTATTCATACTGGAAATTTGTTTCAGGATCAGGAAATTACATAGAAGATGCAACCGGCAGAGGAAATCATCTCTACGGACAGACCAATGTGAGAACCTGGGGCAGTGGAATACAGGGAAAAGACGGAATCAATTTCGTACCTGTAGCACTTCCTGAGAGATAACAGATGCCGGAAAGCATCAGACACGAAGACAGGATGGAAGCAAAACCATCCTTATAAAATAAGGGGACATGCTGGAGTTTCAGTTTGTCCCCTTTTAAAAATCAATCATAAGCAGCAGACTGATCATTGGAAGGTAATCCTTAAGTTCCACTCTCAGGATTTTCAACGCCTTCTGTATGTGGGCCGTGACCTGACGCTGAGGTATATGCAGTTCATCTGCTATTTCCGCATATGTCTTGTCTTCAAATCTGCTGGCTATGAAAACAGTCCTTGTGAGATCAGGCATTCCTTTGATGCAGTCGCGTACCAGGTCATACAACTCTGATTCGAACAGTTTGTCAGGGACGCTGCTGTACAATGAATTCATGTCATACACCTGCATTCTGTTTCTTGTCAGATGCATCTGTTTCTGTATTTCAATCCGAGAATGGTGTATTTTGAGATAGTCCAGACACTTGTTTTTTACTGTGCTGTAAATGTATGCAGCATAATTGTCAGTCCTTAAAATTCCCCCCCTGCAACTGAATTTTCAAGAAGAATGGCAAAACTTTCGTTTGTTATGTCTTCAGCCACCTGAAAGTCATGTACATAGGAATTAGCTATCTGTACAAATGCACTATGGTATTTGTTGAAAAGCGTTTCAAAATCGCTTTCCGAAAATACATGTTTATTTGGAAACAGACCTGCCATTGACATAATTTTACACAAATATAGACTTTTTTTAACATAAATATGTTTTTTTGTGTAAGGTCGCTTGAGATACTCGTCTATATTAATGTTATGAATGATGAGTTGCTTTATAAATACTTCCGAAACGAGGCGTCTGAAGACGAAATGAGAGAAATTCTGGCATGGCTTGAGGAATCGCCTGAGCACCAGAAGGAATTTGACTCAGCCCATATGTTGTTCAATATGTTGGCTTTGAACGAGTTCAGAATCACTTCGGATTTGAAACAGAAAAAAGACAGCAAAAGGCGTACCGTAAGAATTTTCAGAGCTGTTGCAGGAGTAGCGGCTTCTGTTGCCGTTATATTATCTATAGGTATAGGCGGCGGAGTATTTTTAGGAAAAAAGGAACTCTATAGAGAATTGTCTGCCCAGTCAAATGTTATGAAAGTCCCTGCAGGGCACAGACTGACAATGACTCTTCAGGATGGTACCGTAGTGCATCTCAACGGAGGTTCATGTCTGGAGTATCCGACAGTATTTGCAGGAGACAGACGTGGAGTAAAGCTTTCCGGCGAGGCATTTCTGGAAGTTTCCCATGACGCGGCGCATCCTTTTGTCGTACATACATTTGCCTCGGAAATTGAAGTGCTTGGAACTGAGTTCAATGTCTATGCTGACGAGGAGGAGAGATTCTTTTCTACAACGCTTCTGAGCGGTAAAGTCAAAGTAACGACCTCCAATAATGACTGTAAAGAGCATGTGATTCTGAACCCTGATGAAACAGTAAGATATATTGACAACCATCTGGTAGTCTCCGGAATTTCGGCACGTGATGCAGTAAGCTGGACTAAGGGCTATATCAATCTGCAGGATGCCGGGTTCTGTGATCTTATGAAACGCTTCGAAAACACTTTCGGAGTCAGAATTGAAATAAAAAGGTCTGATATACCGGTAGTCGGATACAAGAGCGGTAAGATAAGGGTTTCAGAAGGTATTGATTTCGCCTTGAAGATTCTTCAGGAAGCATGTGATTTCAAATATGAGAAAAATTCCGAGACTGGAGTCATCACCATACTGTAGCAAGTATTTTAATTGAACAACCATATAATAATCATGTTTAACAAATCTTCATTCAAAGCAGTAAAACTGCTCTGGCTGACTGTTGCCGCAATATTTGCCTTCGCTGTTCCAGCGAATGCGCAGGTTACTGCCAACAAGTCAGTTACTATTAAAATGCAAGAGGTACCAATGTCGGATGTGTTACGCGAAATCGAGCGGCAGTCTGCTTTTGTATTCCTCAATAAGGATGTTGACGAAAAGCAGCTGGTCAGCATTGATGTCAAAGAAAAGACAGTTTCCGAAACTCTGGAAACCCTGTTCAAAAGCAAAGGCATTAACTTCAGTATTGAGTCAGGCCATATTGTGATTTCGAGCAGCAGTAGCAATGCACAGTCGCCTGACAGTGCCGCCCCTGCCGGAGACAATACTGTTTCTGGAACTGTCATAGACTCTTTTGGTACACCTATCATAGGTGTCGGTGTCCTTATTAAAGGTACAACTACAGGTGCAAGTACTGACTTGGACGGAAATTTCTCATTCAAGATTCCGGATGGTATAAGTAATCCGGTTCTTGAATTTGCATGTCTTGGCTATACTTCACAGGAGATACCTGTAGGAAACCGCAGGATTTTCAATATCACAATGCAGGACGATGCTATCATGATGGAAGCCACTGTCGTTACTGCACTGGGTATCAAGCGTTCAGAGAAGGCTCTGTCTTATAATGTACAGCAGGTCGATGCAGATGCAATTGCAGCCAATAAAGATGCAAACTTTATCAATGCCTTGAACGGTAAGGTTGCCGGTCTTAATATCAACGCCTCTTCTTCTGGTGTCGGTGGTGCAACAAAGGTAGTGATGCGTGGACTTAAGTCTATTTCACAGACTTCAAACGCACTTTATGTCATAGATGGCGTACCTATGTTTACTACAGCCCGTGATTCTGGAACAGAGTTCTCTTCACAGGGATCCTCAGACCCTATCGCAGACTTGAACCCTGATGATATAGAGTCAATCTCAGTGCTTACAGGTGCGGCAGCAGCAGCACTTTACGGATCCGACGCTGCCAACGGTGCTATCGTCGTAACGACCAAGAAAGGAAAAGCAGGCAAGACATCAGTGACTGTAACGGCAGGAGTGGAAATGATGAATCCTTTCATCCTTCCTAAATTCCAGAACCGCTACGGTACAGGTGACCTCAATTCATCTATCGGATCGATTGACAGAAGCTGGGGAGCGCTTATGAATGATGCCAACAATCCTAAATATAATCCAAAGAAAGATTACTTCAACACAGGATTCACTCACAATGAGAGCGTTTCTCTCTCTACCGGAAACGACAAGAACCAGACCTACCTTTCTGCTTCTGTTATAGATTCTTATGGTATCGTTCCCAACAACGGATACCAGCGTTATAACTTCACATTCAGAAATACTACTTCATTCCTGAATGATAAGATGCACCTTGATTTGGGCGCAAGCTACATTTTGCAGAAAGACCGCAATATGACCAACCAGGGTACATACAACAACCCTTTGGTCGGAGCCTATATTTTCCCTAGGGGAAATGATTGGGATGCTATCAGAATGTTTGAAAGATATGATCCGAAGAGACGTTTTGCCACACAGTACTGGCCGGTAGGTGATGCAGGTATGACAATGCAGAACCCGTACTGGATCAATTACAGGAACCTCAGGGAAAACACCAAGAACCGTTTCATGGTCAATGCATCCCTTTCATACGACATTCTTGACTGGCTCAATATTGTGGGACGTGTAAGAATGGACCAGTCCTTTACTTCTTTCACAGAGAAGTTTTACGCATCTACCGTCACACAGTTGACCGAGAACTCTACTAATGGTCTCTACGGTGTAACAGAACATCGTGACAGACAGATATATGCTGACGTCCTGTTGAACATCAACAAGAGATTCGGTGATGACTGGAGCCTTCAGGCCAATATAGGAGCATCGATTTCCGATATGTTCTACTATATGATGAAGAACCGCGGACCTATTGATGATTCCTTGGACAATTCAGGTATTCCGAATGTATTCAATATACAGAACCTCAGCAACAGCAAGCTTACTGACAGACTTCAGTCTGGCTGGAGAGAACAGACTCAGTCAGTATTCGGATCTGCTGAAGTAGGTTTCAAAAGTACATACTTCCTTACAGTAACAGCAAGAAACGACTGGCCTTCGCAGCTTGCAGGACCGCACTCCAACAGAAAGTCATTCTTCTATCCATCAGTAGGTCTTTCAGTCGTGATTTCAGAACTTTTCGACAATATGCCGAAGAATCTTGAGTATATCAAGGTACGTGCATCTTATGCATCAGTAGGTACTGCTTTCGAGCGTTATATTGCCAACCCTAAATTCAAATGGGATGAAAGCGGTCTTCAGTGGAGTGTACAGACTCTGTACCCGATGTATGACCTGAAGCCAGAGTTGACAAACTCTCTTGAGGTAGGTCTTACAATGCGTTTCCTTAAGAACTTCAACCTTGATCTCACTTACTACCGTACCAATACGCTCAACCAGACATTCAATCCTAAAATCTCTACAGGTTCAGGATCTTCTGAGATTTATATCCAGTCTGGAGATGTTCGCAACCAGGGAGTAGAGTTCACTCTCGGCTATGGCAATGAATGGGGAATTTTCGGATGGAACACCAATTATACCCTTTCAATGAACCAGAACAGAATCATGAAGTTGGCTGACAAT
This sequence comes from uncultured Bacteroidales bacterium, assembly GCA_900546395.1. Taxonomy (GTDB): domain Bacteria; phylum Bacteroidota; class Bacteroidia; order Bacteroidales; family UBA932; genus Cryptobacteroides. The sequence goes on from URDD01000011.1 coordinate 42,470, forward strand.
GTTCTCAATCATGCTACAGGCGAGTACATCAGTGTTGATATGATTGACATGAACGGACTCGGAAGGGCTCACTTTATACTTAAGGAAGGCGGCACACTCGGTGACCTCTATTCTTTGGCTGATTTCAAATATGATTCAAACGGAAACATATATTTCAGCCAGGACGGTAACCTTGCTATAGAGAACATCGCTTCTCCTAAGGATTACGTGAAGCTCGGATGCGTACTTCCTAAAGCTAATATGGCTTGGAGGAATGACTTCCATGTAGGCAACTTCAACTTCGGATTCCTTATTACTGCACGTATCGGCGGAGTGGTGTATTCAAAGACACAGGCCGTGCTTGACAGCTACGGAGTTTCTGAAGCTTCAGCTGATGCGCGTGATTTCGGCGGCGTCCTTATCAATGGCGGAAGGGATCTTGTCGATGCAAACAACTGGTATGCTAAGGTCGGAGGTTCAAATCCTCTTCCTCAGAAATATACATATTCTGCAACTAACGTTCGCCTTCAGGAGGCTTCTATCGGATATACATTCCCTCGCAAGATGTTGGGAGACGTATGTGATCTGACCCTTTCTCTTGTAGGACGTAACTTGTGGATGATTTACAACAAAGCTCCATTTGATCCGGAGTCAATTGCCACTACAGGCAACTACTATCAGGGTATAGACAACTTTATGATGCCTTCACTCCGTAACTTCGGATTCAATGTAAGACTTACTTTCTAATAACCTTGGATATGAAATATTTCAAATCATCAATTGTAAAGAACATTACGGTAGGAGCAGCTGTTGTAGCCGGTATGTCAGCCTGTACAGGCAACTACCTCGAAATAAATTCAAACCCTTACGAAGTAAGTCGTGAGGAGATGCTTTACGACGGTTATGCTGTAGGAGCAGCCATGACAGCTCTTTTCGGAACTGTGATTTCTCCTCATGTCAATACTGCGCAGTTCACGGATGTACTTCTCGGAGGCCCTCTTGGACACTATTATTCAAGTACAGGAAGCTGGGACAATGCCACAATCGCTGAGTTCAATGCTCCTGACGATTGGACAAACCCGTTCATGGCCAGTGACAGGATTATCCCTGTTCTCTATTCAAACCTCCGTCTCCTTAAAGAACTTACTGACGATCCTGTAATACTTGCTATTGCAGATGTGATTAAGGTAGAGGCGATGCACAGGGTTACTGATACATACGGACCGATTCCTTATTCCCAGATTGGAGAAGGCGGAGCTATTTCAGTAGCTTATGACTCTCAGAAGAAAGTTTATGAGACAATGATTGCCGAGCTTGACAACAGCATCAAGGTTCTTACAGAGAACAAGCAGAACGGAATTTCAGCTAAAGCCGACAGAGTTTATGGCGGAGATCCTGTCAAGTGGTGTAAGTTTGCCAACTCGCTCAAACTCCGTCTTGCCATGCGTATGGTTTATGCTGAACCTGATAAGGCAAGACAGTATGCAGAAGAAGCAGTGAACCATGAAATCGGTGTCATTACTTCAAATGCTGACAACGCAAAAGTCCCTGCCGCAATCTACGGAGAAGGCAACAGTATGTATGTGGCTATCAAGTACAATGAGCCTAACGGAGTAAATACGGGCGGTGATACTCATATCGCAGCAGATATAGCATGTTATATGAACGGTTACAAGGACCCTCGTCGTGCAAAATATTTCGTTCCTTCACTTTTTGAGGGCGTTCCTTATGTAGGAATGAGAATAGGTGTTGTAAGACCTTCATTCAGTGTTAGCCAGAACTTCAGCGGAGTCAACCTTACCAGAGAGTCAGACATGGTGTGGATGAACGCAGCAGAAGTTGCCTTCCTGAAAGCAGAGGGCGCTGCTGTATTCGGATTCAATGTCCTTGCAGGAAGCTCTGAAGAGGATGTCTATAACGAAGGTATCCGCCTTTCATTTGAGCAGTGGGGAGCAGATGGCTACGCAGAATATATTGCTGACAATTCATCACTTCCGGCTACATATACAGACCCTACCGGTGCTGACAGTTATTCTGAAACCTTGAGCCGTATTACTGTTAAGTGGAATGGCGCTGCGACTCCGGAAGAAAAGCAGGAGCGTATCATCATACAGAAGTGGATTGCCAACTTCAACCTCGGAAATGAGGCTTGGGCTGATTACAGACGTACCGGTTACCCTCATTTCATGCCTGCCACCAGCAAAGGAAACCAGAGTGCAGGAGTTGTTGACAATGTTCTCGGTCCGAGACGTATGCCATATCCTCTTATTGAATATACAAACAATAACCAGAATGTAACTGCTGCAGTATCAAACCTTCTGGGTGGACCTGACAATCAGGCTACAGATCTTTGGTGGGATTGTAACCCTAACCATCCTGACAAGAAGAAGTAGTAGTATAACTCTTAGCTAACAGTAGATTATGAAAATGAAAAATATATTGCCGCTGATGTCAGTTGCTGCCCTTGCAGCATTTGTTTCATGCAGCAAGTGGACAGAAAGTGAGAATCTTGAGTATCACAAGACTCCGGCGGAAGAACACCCGGAGGAATATGCAGCCTATCTGAGTTCCATCCGTAACTATAAGGCTACAGAGCATAGAGTAATGCTCGTTACTATGGAGGGCACATCCAAGTTTCCGTCAAGGCAGAACCAGCACCTTATTTCTATGCCGGATAGTGCGGACTATATCCTTATGAAAAATGCATTTGACCTTCATGAGACACTGGCAGGAGAGATTAAGGAGGTTTATGATACTAAACGCACCAAGTCTCTTGTATATGTTGACTTCGCTCTTGCTAACGAAGCCTGGACTGAGTATAACGACGCGCGCGAGGAAGCCGGCAAGCCGGAACCTACTGCAGAAGAGATTAAGAAGTTCTTCGCAGACCAGGCAGAGAAACAGCTTGACCTTTGCAACAGATACGGTTTCTTCGGTATCGTAGTTTCCTTCCTCGGAAATACTTCTACTCAGCAGATGCAGTTTTCTCTCGAAGGATTCCTTACTCCTGTAAAGTCTTGGATTGAAGACAATTCTGACAAGCTTGTCTTCTTGAGAGGAAGTGTCAGGAATATCAACACTTTTGCTTTGAAGCAAGAAGGACTGAAATTCAATTTTGCTGAAGAAAGTACCTATCATATTATTGCCGGAGGAGAAAATTCATCAGTAACACCTGTCAACCAGCATATTGCCCGTACTTTGGGAACTCTTGACGGAGAAGAACAGGTACCTCAGGACAGGGTAATTCTTGAACTTACTGTTCCTTCTGAGGCGATTCCTGAGCAGAAAGGCTTCACACCTTATGAAGCAGCTACAAAGTGGCTTCTTCCTACACTCGGATTGAATCCTGACGGAACACCGATGGAAAACTTCTTCCCGAAGACCAAATTCACTCCGTGCGGTCTCTGTGTTGAAAATGCACATGACGACTACTTCGATCTTGATATGATTTACAAGAGAATCCGCACAGGCATAACTGCATTTGCCAATTAAGAAACTGTTTGAAAAATTTTGATATTATGAAATTCAATAAGATAATATTCGGTGCACTGGCTGTCGCAGCATTATCAAGTTGTGATACAGAAGATACTTTGCTCGAAAACCATCTTTTTATCGATGCAAGCACTTTCAACAATGAAGTGCGTGTAGCATTGGACGAAGGTGTAAACGAACTTTCCCGCGAAGTGAGGGTGGCAATGGCTTTCCCTCAGGATAATGAGGTAAAGGTTTCTTTTGCCAAGGCTCCAGAGCTCCTTGAGACTTACAAGCAGGCATATTATTCTCCGGAAGTGGAACTTCTTCCGGATGAATTCTGCGACCTTGCCGGAGTAGAAGCTGTCATCAGGGCAGGTGATATCACTTGCGATGCAGTGAACTTCGCATTCAAAAACCTTCAGAAACTTTCCCTTGGTGACAAGGAATATGTTCTCCCTGTGAGGATGAGTGCTGATGGAGTAGATGTCCTTCCACGTGCAAACGTAATGTATTTCCGTATCAAGGAAGCCTCTCTTGTCAATGTCGTTGCAGATATCAACAAGAACTGTGCATGGCCTGAGTGGAAAGATTTCCAGAAGGTAAACGATATGAAGACAATGACTATGGAGTGTCTGATTAACTGTCATTCATTCAACAATGAAAGCAAGGTTCACACTATTATGGGAATCGAGGATCACTTCCTTCTCCGTATCGGTGACGTTCAGAAGTCTCCTAACTCTCTTCACCTTGCAGCAGGATACAGGGATGTTGTAAACGGAAGTTATTACAGACGCAGTATCCCTGAGGTCGATGACCCTGCACTTCAGCTCAAGACCGACAGATGGTATCATGTCGCTGTTACATTCGACAACGGTATGGTAAGACTTTATCTTGACGGTAAGGAAATGGCCAGCGGTGATGTATCTGTTCTCCAGCAGATTCCTGATCCTGACCATGAAGGCCAGATGATGCCTGTGGGAGTCGATAAATGTAAATTTATGATTCCTCACAGTAATGAACTTGAAGACCAGCCTCGTTGTTTCTGGATTGGTTATTCATATGACCATTTTGCCGAAGGAAAGATGAACCGCTGTCTCGATGGTATGATTGCCGAAGTAAGGATCTGGGACAAGGCGCTTACTCCGGAAGAGATTAAGGCTCCTTCACATTTCTATAAGGTATATCCTGAGGAAAACGGCAAGTATTCGGAGCATCTGGTTGCTTACTGGAAATTTGATGAAGGTGAAGGCAAAAAAGTCAAGGACCACTCACAGTACGGACATGACCTGGACGGCTTCAACAACTACATCTGGTATCCAGTGGAACTGCCTGAGAAAAATTAAACACAAACACTAATTATAATAATTATTTACAATCATGAAATTCAATAACATTTTAAAAGGTATCGCAGCTTTTGCTCTCGCGACTTTCACCTTTGCTTCCTGTGAAAAGGAGGAGAAGAAGGCGCCTGATACACTTTCAGTGGAGCCTAAGTCTGCCATTACATTCAAAGCCACTGGCAATGAAGATCTCACTCTCACTGTTACAACAAATGTAAGCGAGTGGGAATTTACTGCACCTGAGTGGGTTAAAGCAGAGAAGAGCGGAGACAAGCTTGTTCTCAATGCTAAAGACAATACAGCAGAAGAGAGACTCGGCCGTATTACAATTACTGCAGGTGCGGCAGAGCCTGTAAAAATCAGCGTTACACAGCTTGCAGCAGGTGGAGAAGAGCCTGAGCAGCCTCAGGGTGGAGTCGT
>URDD01000012.1 GCA_900546395.1 uncultured Bacteroidales bacterium
TCCCGTTTGTTAAATCTAAATCGCGTAAGTTATTGAAATCAGATAACTTACGCGATTTGCGTTGAGATACCAGGATTCGAACCTGGACAGACAGAACCAAAATCTGTAGTGCTACCATTACACCATATCTCAATATTTTGACCCCTCCCGTCCCCTTTATAGGGGAGGTGGCGACCTTTTCACCTTTCCGACTTTCTTGCGAAAGTCCCGGTCCGGTCGCGGCATCTGATGATGCCCTGTTATTTTGACTCCTCCCGTCCCCTTTGCAGGGGAGGAATTATTGCGGCTGCAAATATATTACTAATTTTGCTTTTCTGCAAATCAGAAAAGTCCGTATATCAGATTCCAGACTAAAAACCGCAAGAATTTTCCTATGAGCATCAGTATGATTGTCCCTGCAGGTCTGGTCTTATAGAATCCGAGAGCTATTGCAACTACATCTCCCACGACAGGAACCCAGCAGATCAGGGCAAGCCAGATTCCGTATTTGTCAATCCTGCGTTTCTGTTTTTCCAGTGTCTCAGGCTTGACTTTGAACCATTTTTCAATCCATTCCCATTTCCCGATCCATCCTATCCAGTATGTGAAGACACTTCCAAGCCAGTTGCCCAATGTGCCTACTGCCAGACATCCGACAGGGTCCTTTGTTACTGCCAGAATAGCCAGGTACAGGGCATCTGAACTGAAAGGGAAAATGGTGGCTGCCAGGAATGTTCCCAGAAATAGTCCGATGAGTCCGAGATTTTCAAGTCCGAACATTTGAATCACTTTTTAAGAAAACAGCTTCTTATTGTCTCTTGTTCCTAAAAAAATCACTTACCATACTGCCGCATTCGTCAGCAAGAATCCCGCTGCATACCTCTGTTTTAGGGTGCAGCAGAGACGGTGAGAAAAGCGAACAGCCCCGTTTCGGGTCGGATGCTCCATAGACAATCCTGCTTATCTGTGACCAGGCTAAGGCTCCTGCGCACATGGGACATGGTTCCACAGTTACATATAAGGTGCATCCGCTGAGATATTTGCCTCCGAGAGCCTCTGTCGCCGCAGTGATTGCTATCATTTCCGCGTGCGCTGTCGGATCGTTCAGCCTTTCAGTCATATTGTGCCCCTTGGCTATGATGCGTCCGTTACATACTATCACCGCTCCGACCGGAACTTCGTCTTCTTCAGCTGCAGCTGACGCTTCCCGGAGAGCTTCATTCATATATTTCTCGTCTTGGGTCATTCTTAAAAGCGATTTTTAGTCATATTTTTCAGTGCAGCCTTATGTTACCGTACTATCTGGTCCGGTGTTTCCATATCTTCTTTCATTACAGATTTGAACACATTCGGAAGACCTGTGTCGAAAGAAAGTACTTTGCCTGTTGCAGGGTGTCTGAAAGTTATGCTCCTTGCATGCAGGGCCAGTCTGCCTGCCGGGTTGTCAGATGCACCATACCTTCTGTCTCCCGTTACCGGACACCCGAGCAGTGATGCATGAACCCTTATCTGGTGCTTGCGTCCTGTCTCCAGCTCAAATTCAGCAAGACTGAAATGTTTTCCGGATTCAAGTACATTATAGTGTGTTACAGCTTTTTTCCCTCCGTTATCTACTGGTGATGATGACACCTTGAGACTTTTTGGATTTTCTGTAAGCCATGAAGTTATAGTTCCTCTTTTTTCTGCTGGATGACCTTCCAGAATGGCTGCATATTTCCTGCTTATAATACTGTCGTTCCAGTTCTCCTGCATCTTTTCTTTTGTCCTCTGGTCCTTTGCGAAAATGACCAGTCCTGATGTCTCTCTGTCTATTCTGTGAACGATAAATATGCGTGAGTCGCGGCCGTACATACGTTTTACATAGTCAAATAGCAATGAATATGCAGTAACGTCGCCTGGAGCCCCTGAGGACATTGTAAGCAGTCCGCTTCTTTTATCTACTACTATAAGGTATTCGTCTTCATACACTATATTGACGCGGGTGTCTTTTTCTCCTCTGCGCTTTTTTACCATTACTCCCTTATCAAGTATTTCAAGCCTGTCCCCGCGTTTGAGGTTATAGTCAAAGGCTGAAATATTCTGCCCGTTTACCTGTATCTGTCCGTGAGAAAGATAAGCCTTTACTGATGTCCGGCTCTGTCCTTTGCAAATCTCAATAAGGTACTGGAGCAACTGTATTTCTTTGTCAACTTTGAATGTCCTTCCTGTGTTTCTTGATTTCATTGCTTTAAATTTGATTTTGCAAAATTAGTAATTTTACAGCCATTAACTGCGAAATAATTAAAACAGTGCGTATCTTTGAGTTTAATTTCAAAGATACGGTATAAACAATCTAATATGGGCAAACGGGCTTTGATAACAGGCATAACGGGGCAGGATGGCTCCTATTTGGCCGAGTTTCTTATAGATAAAGGATATGAAGTGCACGGTATTCTGAGGCGCAGCTCTTCATTCAATACAAGTCGTATAGAGCATCTGTACCTGGATGAGTGGGTGAGAGATATGAAGAAATCCCGCCTGGTCAACCTGCATTGGGGGGATATGACAGACAGCAGCTCCTTGATACGTATCATCCAGACAGTGCAGCCGGACGAGATATACAATCTGGCTGCTCAGAGTCATGTGAAAGTGAGTTTTGACGTACCTGAATATACGGCTGAAACAGATGCTGTCGGTACTTTGAGACTGCTTGAGGCTGTGAGAATCCTCGGTCTTGAGCATAAGACCAGAATTTATCAGGCCTCTACTTCGGAACTGTTCGGGCAGGTACAGGAAGTCCCTCAGAAAGAGACAACTCCGTTTTATCCTCGTTCACCGTACGGAGTCGCCAAAATGTACGGATTCTGGATTACAAAGAATTACAGGGAAAGCTACGGGATGTTTGCCGTTAACGGAATACTGTTCAACCACGAGTCAGAGCGCCGTGGAGAGACATTTGTGACCAGAAAAATCACATTGGCCGCTGCCAGGATAGCAAACGGATTGCAGGACAAACTTTATCTTGGCAATCTGAATGCCAGGAGAGACTGGGGTTATGCTCCTGATTATGTGGAATGTATGTGGCTCATGCTCCAGAATGAGACCCCTGATGACTTCGTCATAGCTACCGGAGAGTACCATACAGTAAGAGAGTTCTGCACCCTTTCTTTCAAGTATGCCGGAATTGACTTGAGATGGGAAGGAGAAGGTGTCAATGAAAAAGGTATAGATGAGGCTACAGGACGTATTCTTGTGGAAGTAGATCCAAAGTATTTCAGACCTGCCGAGGTAGAGCAGCTTTTAGGTGACCCTACAAAGGCAAAGACCCTTCTCGGGTGGAATCCGCGCCGCACTTCATTTGAAGATCTGGTGCGTATAATGACTGAAAACGACTTGAAGATAATAAGTTCGGAAAATGGCTCAGATATTGGATAAAAATTCGAAAATTTATGTTGCCGGTCATCGCGGTCTGGTAGGGTCGGCTATCTGGAAAAATTTGGAATCGAAAGGTTATCAGCATCTTGTAGGCAGAACCCATGCTGAGCTTGACCTCCTGGACGGGGCGGCAGTGAAGGATTTTTTTGACAGAGAAAAGCCGGATGCCGTTATCCTTGCGGCTGCTCATGTGGGAGGAATTATGGCAAACAGCCTTTATCGGGCTGACTTTATATGGCAGAACCTTCAGATTCAGCAGAATGTGATAGGAGAGAGTTTCCGTCACGGAGTAAGGAAACTTGTGTTTCTCGGAAGTACATGTATTTATCCCAAGGAGGCGCCACAGCCTATGAAAGAGGAAGTATTGCTTACTTCGCCTCTCGAATATACAAACGAGCCGTATGCCATTGCGAAAATTGCCGGTCTCAAGATGTGCGAGAGTTTCAACCTTCAGTATGGAACGGATTATATCGCAGTGATGCCTACAAATCTTTATGGTCCTAATGACAATTTCCATCTTGAAAACAGCCATGTGCTTCCTGCAATGATGAGGAAGCTGCATCTTGCCGAGGCTCTTCGTACCGGTGATTGGGATGCTGTCAGAAAGGATTTTGGTAAAAGGCCGGTAGCAGGAGTAGGAGGTGATGCTCCGGAGAGTGATATAGTGGCAGTTCTGGGAAAATACGGTATTTATTCTGACCATGTCGGCCTGTGGGGTACAGGAAAACCGTTGAGAGAGTTCCTTTGGAGTGAGGAAATGGCTGACGCCACAGTCTTTGTAATGGAGAATGTGTCATTCAGCGATACCTGTAAACCTGGTGAAAAGGAAATAAGGAACTGCCATATAAATATCGGTACCGGAAAGGAAATATCCATAGAAGGTCTTTCCCGAATCATCAGGGAAACAGTCGGTTATAAAGGAGAAATCCGTTTTGATGCATCAAAGCCTGACGGCACAATGAGGAAGTTGACTGATGTTTCCAAACTGCACTCATTGGGATGGCATCACAAGATTGAATTGCCGGAAGGTGTCGGACGCTTGTACAAATGGTATCTTGATTCTGTTTTATAGCACCGGTTTTTTCCGAATGTGAATCAGTGAGTGTCAGTCTTTATACCACTCCTTGTATGTAAGATAGCGCGCGGCATTGTCGTGCGCCATTTTTTTGATTGCATCTGAGCCTTCCTTGACTTTTCTGGCCGGTATTCCGGCATATATTCCGGGTTCAAGTACGGAATTGGAAAGTACTACAGCTCCGGCTGCTATGATAGTCCCGTCCGGGACAATGGCATTGTCCATGACTACGGCTCCCATTCCCACAAGTACGTCGTTGCCTATTTTCGCACCGTGTACGACTGCGTTGTGCCCGACAGATACATATTCACCGAGTATGGTTTCAGAGCAGTCCAGGGTAGAGTGCAATACTGCCCCGTCCTGAATGTTGCAATTGTTTCCTATTCGGATTGCTCCTACATCGCCTCTTAATACAGCTCCATACCAGATGCTGCAGTTGTCCCCTATGAAGACTTCTCCTACAAGTGTGGCATTTTCCGCTACAAAAGTATCTTTACCGGTCTGTGGCGTGTTGCCGTTCAATTCTTTTATCATATCAATCCTCCGTTGTGCCGAAATCCCGTTGCGTCCTGTCCTGGACTTATGGACTTGAACTGTGACAGGAATTTTTATTTCCAGACACAGTTTATCTCTTTGGCATGAGACAAAAGTAGATATATTATAGACTAACTCCAATACTTTTCCGCAAGTAAAGGGTAGAGTAAGTGCATCTCCTGGGACGGTTGGTACCGCAGAGCCCCTGTTTCCGTACCGAGTCGCAGTTTTTCATGGGTTGGTACCGAAAAAGGGGCTTTTCCGTACCAAAGTCAACTTTTTTCAGGGACAGGCTACAATCGGAGGCAATAAAATCAGGAAAGTAAAAACAAGAAAAGCTGCATCAAAACGAATATTCTGACGCAGCCTTGTATGATATTGCACGGCAACTATAGAATGGGAACCCTGCCATGGTCTTAACAAGTCACAATGTGACCGGACTGTAAGTCCGTAATCCCCCATAGGGGGTGCAGGGGGGTAGGTGGTTGCACGGCAACAATAGAATGGGAATTTTATTCCCATTCTATTGTTGCAGGTGGTTTCGAACTTACATCATACACTACGCGGTTGACTCCGCGCACCTTGTTTATGATATCATTGCTGACCTTGGCCAGGAAATCGTATGGAAGACGGACCCAGTCCGCTGTCATTCCGTCTGTTGAAACAACGGCACGCAAAGCGACAGTGTTTTCATAAGTCCTTTCGTCACCCATCACTCCCACGCTGCGGACAGGAAGCAGAATGGCTCCTGCCTGCCAGATGGCATCATATAGAGTTGTTGCGACCATAGTAGGGTCAGATGCTGAGCGCACCTGTGTCGCGCCTTCACCTGCGAGAGCTTCGATAGCCATACGGTTGCCTTCCAGTCTGTATTCCTTCAGACCACTGATGAAAATGTCATCAGCCTCGCGGAGGATGGCCAGCTTTTCTTCAGTCACATCACCTAAGATTCTGATTCCGAGAGACGGTCCCGGGAAAGGATGTCTGCCTATAAGTTCTTCCTTGATTTCAAGGGCGCGTCCTACACGGCGTACTTCATCTTTGAAAAGAGATCTCAATGGCTCAACAATCTTGAGGTTCATCTTCTCAGGAAGACCGCCTACATTATGGTGAGACTTGATGGTAGATGAAGGTCCGTTTACGGAAGCGGACTCTATGACATCAGGGTAGATGGTTCCCTGCGCAAGCCAGCGCGCATTTTCAATCTTGTGGGCATACTGGTCAAATGTCTCGATGAAAAGACGGCCTATGACTTTCCTTTTCTGCTCAGGCTCTGTCACTCCGGCGAGTTCTCTGATGAACATCTCGGATGTATCAGCCCCGATAACATTGAGACCCATATCCTGATAAGATGCAAGTACGTCTTCGAATTCGTTTTTGCGCAACAGTCCGTTGTTTACGAAGATACATGTAAGGTTGTGTCCGATGGCTTTGTTAAGCAGTACAGCTGCAACAGTCGAATCCACTCCTCCGCTCAGACCGAGTATCACCTTGTCGTCTCCAAGCTGTGACTTGAGCTGTGCGATGGTCGTGTCAATAAACGATGCAGGTGTCCAGTCTCCTTTGCATCCGCAGATTCCGAGGGCGAAGTTTGCAAGAATCTTGCTTCCTTCGACAGTGTGATAGACTTCCGGATGGAACTGTACGGCATAAGTCTCTTCTCCTTTGATATGGTAGGCTGCATTTTCCACATCTGCGGTAGAGGCAATCACTTCTCCTCCTTCAGGCAGGCTGGCTATGGTGTCTCCGTGTGACATCCATACCTGGGAATGAGCGGAGATTCCTTTCATCAAAGGCGAGTCAGGAACTGTTACATCCAGCATTGCCCTTCCGTATTCCCTGGCGATGGATGCATTCACATCTCCGCCGAATTTATATGCAAGATATTGGGCTCCATAGCATATTCCCAGTAGAGGAAGTTTTCCTTTTATGCCAGAGAGATCTGCCTGAGGAGCTTTTTCGTCGCGTACTGAAAAAGGACTGCCTGACAGAATCACTCCCTTGACACTTTCATCCAGTACAGGAATTTTGTTGAACGGGAAGATTTCGCAGTAAACATTCAACTCACGGAGCCTTCTTCCAATGAGTTGCGTTACTTGCGACCCGAAGTCGAGGATGATGATTTTTTCTGTCATATCTGAAATTTTGCTGCAAAAATAATATAAATCTTTATTTTTTATATAATTTTGCACCCCCATTCGGTGCATTCGCACCTATATTTAAAGTACTTATATATGGAAATTAGGAATATCGCGATAATCGCGCATGTCGATCACGGAAAGACAACCCTTGTGGACAGGATGATCTATCAGGCACGTCAGGCAAGGGAGCAGGAAAAGCTGGGAGAGCTTATCCTCGACAATAATGATTTGGAAAGAGAAAGAGGTATCACAATCCTTGCAAAGAATGTTTCTGTTCCTTACAAGGGTGTGAAGATCAATATTATCGATACCCCGGGCCATAGTGATTTCGGTGGTGAGGTAGAGCGAGTGCTTAATATGGCCGATGGTGTTATCCTGCTGGTAGATGCTTTCGAAGGATGTATGCCACAGACACGTTTTGTGCTTCAGAAAGCTATCGAAATGGGCAAGAAGCCTATTGTTGTAATCAACAAGGTGGACAAGCCGAACTGTCGTCCTGACGAGGTTCAGGAGCAGGTGTTTGACCTGATGTTCTCACTTAATGCAACAGAGGACCAGCTGGACTTCAGAACAGTATATGGAAGTGCAAAGCAGGGATGGATGTCTCTCGACTGGAAAAAGGAGACCTCAGACATAACTGCCCTGCTTGATACTATCATTGAGGTTATTCCTGCTCCTGAGCATAGGGAAGGTACTCCGCAGATGCTTATTTCATCACTTGAGTATTCTCCTTATGTCGGACGTATTGCGATCGGAAGAATCACGAGAGGAGAACTGAAGGCCGGTATGAATATCAGCCTCTGTAAAAGATATGACATAGTGCAGAAGCAGAGAATAAAGGAACTTATGGTCTTTGACGGACTTGCAAAGACGAAGGTGGATTCTGTGCAGTGCGGTGACATATGTGCAGTCGTAGGACTTGAGGGTTTTGAAATCGGAGATACGGTTGCTGATTTTGAAAATCCGGAGGCACTTCCTCCAATAGCGGTAGATGAGCCTACCATGAGTATGCTCTTTACGATAAACAACTCGCCTTTCTTCGGACGCGAAGGTAAGTTTGTTACATCCCGTCACTTGAAAGAGCGTCTTGAAAAAGAACTTGAAAAGAACCTTGCGTTGAGGGTAAAGCCGGGTCCTAATGCTGATTCATTCATCGTTTATGGCCGTGGTGTACTTCATTTGTCAGTACTTATAGAGACAATGAGGCGCGAGGGTTTTGAACTTCAGGTAGGTCAGCCTAAAGTACTTGACAAGACTATTAACGGAGAAAGATGCGAGCCTATAGAGAATCTTACGATTGAGGTTCCGGAAGAGTTCGTGGGCAAGGCTATCGAGATTTCAACAAGAAGGAAAGCAGCTCTTATACATATGGAGAGCAGGGGAGACAGGACGCACCTTGACTTCGATATTCCTGCAAGAGGTCTTATGGGGTTGAGAAGCAACCTTCTTACAGCATCCCAGGGTGAGGCTGTGGTTGCTCACAGATTCAAGGGATATGAGCCTTACAAGGGTGATATTGAGCGCAGAACCAATGGTTCTCTCGTGTCTTTGGAAACGGGACCTGCTGTAGCGTACTCTATGGATAAGCTTCAGGACAGGGGACGCTTTTTCGTTAATCCGGGAGATGAAATCTATGCAGGACAGGTTGTGGGAGAGCATACCAGGGAACGAGATCTCAACATCAATATCTGCAAGACCAAGAAATTGACCAATATGAGAGCGTCCGGAAGCGACGATAAGGTAATGCTTCCTCCTCCGATTGTCTTCTCTCTTGAAGAGGCTCTTGAATATATACAGGAGGACGAACTGGTTGAGGTTACTCCTAAGTCTATGAGAATAAGGAAAATAATCCTTGATGAAATAGAAAGAAAGAGAAAAAACAATGATTTGGATTGATAATCCAAAAATATTTATTACCTTTGCACGCTCAATTCTATTTGAAGGTTATGGAAAATAATGTTTTTTTGGTGCCTCTGAATGGATTGACGGCCGGAAAGACGGAGTTCCGCTGGACGGCCGGCAAAGAGTTTTTTGAAAGTTTCGGTAACTCTGACATACTTGATGCATCAGTGTCGGTTTCGGCTGAGGTTGAGAAATCAGGACAGTATATCGGGATTGATTGTCGGATTGACGGATATATGACTGTCGAATGTGACAGATGCCTTTCGGAACTGAAGCTTCCTGTAAATGCCGTGGCGAGACTTAGTGTCAAGTTCGGGGAAGAAGCAGGAGACTGCATTGAAGGAGAGGACGAGCGTGAGATTGTCTGTGTGCCTTCAGTGGATTCTGAATTGGACTTGGGTCAGATAGTTTATGATTATTCTTGTCTGGCTTTGCCGATGCAGAAGGTTCATCCGGAAGGGGAGTGCGATCCTGATGTGGTATCCAGATTGGGAGTCGTGAGTGAAGAAAAAAGTGAACAGGGCGGGAGTCCTTTTTCAGCTCTGAAGGATATGTTCAGGAGTTGAAACTTAAAAAGAAATATAAATATTAAAAATATAAAACAATGGCACATCCGAAACACAAAGTCTCAAAAGCAAGAAGAGACAAGAGAAGAACACATGATAAGGCTGTCGTTCCTACACTCAGCACTTGTTCAAATTGCGGTGCTACAGTAATGTATCACAGAGTATGTCCTGAGTGCGGTTATTTCAGAGGCCGTCAGATTATTGTAAAGAACGCTGAGTAATCAATGTTCTTTATGGATTTGGTCCCGTAGTTCAACGGATAGAACGGAAGTTTCCTAAACTTTAGATAGCAGTTCGATTCTGCTCGGGACTACATTTTGTAAATAACCTCGTGAGTTTCACGAGGTTATTTTGTCGCATATATGCCTTTGGAAATTAGAGTAAAAAGATATAAATTTGCATATTTATGCAGAGTCAGTATTAAGTTGCTCTGTGTGAAAAAACAATTAAAAATATTAAGTGATGAAAAAAGTAATTGCTACGCCAAATGCTCCTAAGGCGGTCGGACCTTATTCACAGGCCATCGAAGTGAATGGAACTCTTTATATTTCAGGTCAGATACCTGTAGTACCTGCTGACGGTTCTGTCCCTGAGGCTATTGCCGATCAGGCCCGTCAGTCGTTGAAAAATATCGGTGCTATTCTGGAAGAAGCCGGCATGACATATGATAATGTCGTTAAGACTACTGTCCTTTTGGCTGACATTGCTGATTTTGCTGCAGCAAATGCAGTTTACGCTGAGTTCTTTACTGCTGATAAGCCGGCAAGGGCCTGCTATCAGGTAGCTGCTCTTCCGCTTGGCGTGAAGATTGAGATAGAAGCTATCGCGGTAAAGTAGTTTTTTTATGAGCAAAAAGGCCATTATAGCCGGTATAGCAGTATTGTCGTTGCTGGCAGTTGCAGTTGCTGTATCTGTATTTTTTCTTTATTCCGGAACAGGAGTGAAGCAGGTTTCTTCGCTTGCTTCGGATTCCGAAACAGGACTGTTGTCAGCTGTTCCTTCCGATGCTGTGGCTGTGGCTGAATTTGAAGATTTGAAGACAGCTTGCAGGATGATTGCGGATTCTGCCGGCTGTCTTCATTATTTCTTGGGAAACGTGGCTGGAGGTCAGATGGAGGCTTTTCTCAAAAAGGCTTCTGGTCAGGGACTTGGTTCTCTCAAGTCTTCCGGCGCAGTGATGTCTTTGCATTATAACGGTTCTCTGGTGCCTCTTCTTGTAGTGGATGCAGGAAGGGCTGGAAGTTCCATTTCTGATGACGACAAGGCATTTATGGATTGTGCGTCATCTTTCGGCCTTTCAGCTATTTCGATAGACGGACAGGAAAGCGGCGCAGAAAAAAATTATATTTCGAGGAGAAGGCTGTTGGCTGTTTCTTATTCTGACGTCTTTGTAAAGTCATCAGAGAGACACATGTCCAAAGGAATTTCTATTCTGGACTCGGACGGTTTCGCATCTTGTGCCGGCAGTACGGGCGCTGGCAACAGGTTTTTTGTTTCAAGTTCCCAGATTGGAAAGCTTTTTACAGGGCTGATGCAGAAGAGCACATACGGCTTTGCTGATTTCTTGAAGAAATATGCAGACTGGACAGCCTTTTCCGTGGAAGACAATGAAACTTCAAGGTTAATATTGACAGGAAGATCCAGCTATGAAGATGGAATAGAAGATTTTATAAATGTATTCGGAAAATATTCTCCTGCAAAATCTCAAGTGACATCTGTTCTTCCTTACTATACTGCATTTTTTGCTACTTTGCCGGTTTCTGATATCAAGGCCTGTACAGGAGCGCTGGATACATTCTGGGATGCGTCTGGAAGACTGGATAAAATGCAGTCTCAGCGTCATGGTTTGCGGAAGAAAACCGGGATTGACCCGCTTCAGTGGGCTCTGTCTCTGGATATTGGAGAAATGGCTCTTGCTGCCTTCAGGGCGGATGGAGTCATGGAAAGCGTTTTGCTTGTAAAACTCGGTAATTGTGACCTTAAAACCGTATTTAAGGACTTTGATAAAGTGCCGGGAAGAAAAGCATCCCTTAAGATCTGTGCAAATCCATATACCGGTTTTGCCTCGACTGTATTCGGACCGTATTTCAGTCTGGCAGATGAATCCTGTTATACATTAGTGGACGGATGGGCTGTAATTGGAAGCCGAAATGCCATTTCTGAATATGCCGAAGGCCGGGCTCTGGCAAATTCACTGTCCGAGTATATGTCCGATTCATCTGTACAGTCGTTGTTATCTGCAAAAGAGCAGTATTTTGTGACCTATACATCTGTTTCTGATGCGGCAGGTGAATACAAGAATTTCATGAAGCCGTCTTATGCATCGTCATTCGAGGCTTTGGCATCAGGTTTCAATTATGTTCCGGTGCTATTTTCCATTTCCAGGGACAAAGCCGGAATCTATGCCGGTCTCGCAGCCGGAAGGGTCAATGTTACAAAGAGTAAAGCTCCTGTTTATGAGAGGGATACTACTGTTGTTGTCTCTAAAGGACCGTTTAAGGTAAAAAATTCCGGTACAGGTGAAATGAATCTTTTCTATCAGCAGGACAACAATTACCTTTGTCTCAAGACCACAGGAGGAAAAGGCCTTTGGGCTGTCCCGTTTTCTGCTCCTATATGCGGAAATGCCGGTACTGTCGATTATTTTGCGAACGGAAAGCTCCAGATTCTGTTTGCATCAGGCAGCAGTCTTTATCTTATTGACAGACTGGGACGGTATGTCTCTCCGTTTCCTGTAAAGTTGGGCAAGGAGGTTTTGCTGGGGCCGGGCATATATGATTTCAACAAATCCAGAAAGTACAATGTTCTTGTACTCCATAAGGACAATACAATAGAAATGTATAATCTTCAGGGCAAGAAGCCGGCTCAGTGGAAGACGATAACGGCGAAAGAGACAATCAAGGGATTGCCTGAGCTGATAAAGGCTGGTGGCCGGTCCTATTGGGTTGTTAGAACTTCTATTCAGACATTGATTTATGGTTTCTATGGCGGAGAGCCTATTACTGTATTTTCAGGAGACAAGATGATCAGGCCTGACAGTAAGGTTACACCTGGAGACGGAGCAAGTGTCAGTGTCGTATGCTATGACGGAAAAACACATACTATAAAGCTTAAGTAATACAAACTTAATCAGACGATAAGATTCTTCAGTAAAAAAATTTGTATGGAAAAATTTCAATCAGTAAATAAACTTTATCAGAAAAGTTTTGTGGAAAACTGGGACAGACCTGCTCTGTCAAATTACCAGGGAGTAACTTTGCATTACAGGGATGTAGCCAGACGTATTGCCAAGATGCATATCATGTATGAGCATTGCGGGCTTGTAAAAGGTGATAAGGTGGCTATATGTTCAAGGAATCAGGCTAACTGGGGCGTATCTTTTATTTCGGCTCTTACATATGGTGCCGTTCCAGTTCCTATTCTGCATGAATTCAAGCCAGGAAATATTCATCATCTGGTAAACCACTCTGAGGCAAAAATACTTTTTGTCGATGATGTAGTCTGGGAGGGTTTGAGTGAGAATGAAATGCCTACTCTGCAGGCGGTTATACAGATAAATACTTTCTCTTTCCTGTATGCAAAATCTGAGAAGATCAACGAAGTGCGTCAGCATCTCAATGAGCTTTTCGGAAAGAAGTATCCTATGAATTTTACTCCGGAGTGTCTGGATTATTATGAGGACAAGCCGGATGAACTGGCTCTGATAAATTATACTTCAGGAACTTCAGGTTTCTCAAAGGGAGTAATGATTCCATATAGGGCTCTGTTCTCCAACATAGCATTTGCATGTAAGGTGCTTCCTATGATTGGCAATACGTCCAAGGTAGTAGCCATGCTTCCGTCTGCTCATATGTACGGTATGATGTTCGAGCTGCTTTTCGAACTTACAGTCGGTGCGCACGTGCATTTCCTTACAAGAGTCCCGAGTCCTAAGATTATTCTTCAGGCTCTTTCTGAGGTCAAACCTTGTGTCGTGATTGCTGTTCCTCTTATAATCGAGAAAGTATATAAAAGTAAGTTGAAGCCTGTACTTGAGAAGAACGGCATTAAGTTCCTTATGAAGCTTCCTGGTCTGGATCAGGTGATAATGAAAAAGATAAGGACTGAGCTTGTCGAGGCTTTCGGAGGGGCATTTGAAGAAGTGATTATAGGTGGAGCAGCCTTTAACAAGGAGGTAGAGTCCTTTATGAAAAAAATCAATTTCCCTTATACCGTAGGTTATGGTATGACTGAGTGTGCGCCTATTATTAGTTACGATGACTGGAAAACAGTAAAGCAGTTTTCGTGCGGAAAGGCTGCTCCTAATATGGAGATAAGGATTGATTCCGATGATCCTCAGAACGTACCTGGTGAAGTTCAGGTGAAGGGAATGAATGTCTGTCTCGGTTATTATAAAAATGATGAGGCTACAAAAGCCGTATTTACAGATGACGGATGGTTCAAGACTGGGGATATGGGTATTCTTGACAAGGACGGATATCTTTTCCTTCGCGGACGTTCAAAATGTATGATTCTCGGTCCGTCGGGACAGAATATTTATCCGGAGGAAATCGAATGTGTGCTCAATACTATGCCTTATGTAGTTGATTCACTGGTAATTGAGGAAGAGGGTAGCCTTACGGCACTCATATATCCTGACTTTCACCAGGGTGAACTTGACGGACTTACTCGCGATGCACTTGAAAAGACTCTCAATGAGTCTCTGGCAGGAGCTAATGCCGAACTTCCAAACTATGCCAGAATCAAGAAACTTGAAATTCTTCCTGAAGATTTTGAGCGTACGCCTAAGCGCAGCATCAAGAGATACCTCTATCAGAGGAACTAAGATGTCGGATTTGTTGGAGACATTTGATTTACCAATACAGGTTCAATAGATTTAGAGTAGGGTAATGGAAAAGTTTGACCACAGTTATTTGCAAATGGCTGCAATATGGGCGCAGAATTCATATTGCAGAAGACGTCAGGTGGGAGCCCTTCTCGTGAAGGACAGAATGATTATTTCTGACGGCTACAATGGGACTCCATCTGGTTTTGAAAACAATTGCGAAGATGAGAATGGTGTGACTAAGCCGTATGTCCTGCATGCCGAGGCCAATGCCATTACTAAAGTGGCAAAGTCAGGCAACAGCAGCAAAGGTGCTACATTATATGTAACTGCTTCTCCCTGCCTTGAATGTGCAAAACTTATCATTCAGGCAGGAATCAGCAGGGTGGTATATAAGGATGAGTATCGTTTGACGGATGGAGTCGATTTGCTCAGAAGAGCAGGAGTCGAAGTTGAAAAGGTAGATTGATGGAAAAAAGCAGAATAAATATTCTTTTTGTTGCACTCCTTGGCGTTGTCATAGGAGTGCTTGTTTCAGTTACTGCGACCAAGTATTATGTCGCTAACAGGAAATTTGACGGTGACTATAACCGCTGGCGCAAGTTAAATCTTATTTTGGAGCAGGTGCAGGCAAATTATGTCGATACTATTGACATGAAGAAGATGACAGATGCTGCTGTAGTTGCTGCTCTTGCAGAGCTTGATCCTCATTCAGTTTATCTGCCTCCCGTTGACTTGAAAGAGTCTGAGACTGATCTTGCAGGCAATTTCGACGGTATTGGAATTCAGTTCAATGTACCGAATGATACTGCCATAGTTCTTAATGTAATCCCCGGAGGCCCGTCTGAAAAAGCAGGTCTGATTCAGGGTGACCGTATTCTTAATGTGCAGGGGAAGAATATTGCCGGAGTAAAGACGCCTCAGGACAGCATGGTCCGTCTTATGAAAGGGCCGTCCGGATCTAAAGTCAAGATTATTGTGAGCAGGTCAGGTACAGAAATTCCTTTTGAGATTGTCAGGGGAAAAATACCTGTAAAATGTGTAGATGCAGCATTTTTGATAAATGATACAACCGGATATATAAGGTTGTCCAAATTTACAAGAACTACCTTTGCAGAGTTTTCGGAAGCCTCTTCCAGATTACTTGAGAATGGGATGAAGCACCTTATCTTTGATCTTAGAGGAAATACAGGCGGTTATTTTGACCAGTCATTCCTGCTTTGTAATGAATTTTTAGATAAAGGGGCACCTATAGTTTATATGCAGGGGCTGCACAGGTCAAGACAGGATTTCAATGCTGATGGCAGGGGAACGCTGCGTGACGTCAGACTGTCTGTTCTTATAGACGAATCTTCTGCATCTTCAAGTGAGATTTTTGCCGGTGCTATTCAGGATAATGACAGGGGAGTAATCCTGGGACGCAGGTCTTTCGGAAAGGGGCTTGTGCAGGAACCTGTAAACTTTACTGACGGATCAGGGATCAGGCTTACAGTGGCCCGTTTCTATACTCCGTCCGGAAGATGCATACAGAAGCCTTATTCTGACGGTGCTGGATATGCATATGATATCTATGAACGTTTCAGACATGGGGAGATGACGGATGCAGACAGTATCCAGGTAGATACAAGCAATGTATATTATACTTCCAATGGCAGGAAAGTGTACGGAGGAGGAGGTATTATTCCGGATGTCTTTGTTCCGATGGATACAACCAGAGCAACAGACTTTTTTATAAAGTGTAACAGAAAAGCTACACAGATGCGCTTTGCTTCCGCTATGTTTGACAAGTACAAGTCAGAGCTTTCGTCTATTTCAGACTTTGGAAAGCTGGACAGATATCTGGAAGGTTTGGATCTTGCATCGCAATTCCTGAATTTCGCAGCTGAAAAAGACAAGCTTGTTCCCGCACCTGGCGAATGGAAGAAAACGGAAAGTTATATGATGCCTCAGTTAAAGGCTCTTGTAGGCCGTTATTCAAAACTTGACGATGAGGCCTTTTACAGATTTTATCTGGTAATTGATGAAACAGTATGTAAGGCGATGGTTAACTGATATATCATCATAAAGTATTAAGAAAAGAGGGATGAATCCAAACCATAAGGTTTTGAGGTCATCCCTCTTTTTCTTCTATTGTGCTATGAATCTATATACGATTTCTCCTGTCTGTCTGGCCGGAGATGCAGGTGATATTGAGAATCTGGATAGTCTGGCTGCCCGGACTGCAAAATTTCTCAGGCAAGGGTCTTCAGAGGAAACGTCATCCATTACCTTGGCATTCAGGACTCTTCCGGACGTATCAACAGTTATTATTACTGTGACAGTACCTCCTCCCATGCATCTGTATGCAGGAATCGGCAAATGACTTGCTTTCCTTCCGTCCAGACTGTATGACAGCACTGAGGGGCCGGAATATTCCTTTTCTTCCCTGACATTTCTGTTTTCTTTTCCCAGATCCACGGTCTCTTCCCTTGCATCTTCTTCTATTGCATGTTTCTGTCCTTCTTTCAACTGCTTTGCCAGTCTTTCCGCGTCTTTATACAGGTCTTCTGCATCTGTATTCCTGTCATCTTTAAGATGAGCCCCAGCATCGACTGCAATGTTTTTCACATTCTCGTTTGACGCTCTTTCCAGAGGTATTCTTCCATTGATAAGGTCGTCAAGACGCTTGCTTATCTGCTCTTTGAATTCTTTCTCCTTTATTTTTTCTTCTTCGGCTTCCTGGGCTGAGAAATCCATGACAAAGGAATTTATCTTTCCCAGTTCGCTGCCTATCTGTGATATGGTCAAGACAATAATCACCGTGAGGTGTATTATCACGGTGATATATAGTCCGGCCTTATCTTCACTGCTGATAAGTCTGTACCGCCTGCGTATTTCTTTCCAGACCCTTTTAAGCATTGTTATCCTGGCTTTCCCTTTCTGTGTTAAGAGATTTTTCTATTGTGGCCGAAATAACGTCAATTGCGACCTTATTGTGTCCTCCCTGCGGGATTATTATGTCAGCATAGCGTTTGCTCGGTTCAATAAACTGGAGATACATTGGCTTGACTGTCTTAGTGTATCTTTCAATTACTGATTCAACAGTTTTTCCACGCTCAATTATATCCCTTGCCATTACGCGCATAAGCCTGTCATCGTCATCTGCATCAACAAATATTTTGATATCCATTTGCTCCCTCAGATGCTTGCATGTAAATATAAGGATACCTTCTATTATTATTACCTCTGCAGGATCTACGGTAATCGTTTCAGTCTTGGATCGTGAGCAAGTTATATATGAATAAACAGGCTGCTCTATGCTCTTTCCTTCCTTCAATTCTTTCAAATGCTTGTTTAGCAATTCGAAATCTATTGAGTCAGGATGATCAAAATTAACTTTTTGTCTTTCTTCAGGGGAAAGATGGCTGGAGTCCTTGTAGTATGAGTCCTGAGGTATCACAACAACTCTTTCCTTGAGTTGTTGTGTAATGGCTTTGACTACTGTTGTCTTTCCGGATCCGGAGCCTCCGGCAATCCCGATTATCAGCATAACTGTCGTTGTTTATTTTCTGTTAGTATTGTTCTTATTAGAATTCTGCATTTTTCGGTGTCCTTGGGAATGGAATTACATCCCTGATATTGCTCATACCTGTTACAAAAAGCAGAAGCCTTTCAAAGCCCAATCCGAATCCGCTATGAGGTGCAGTTCCGAATCTTCTGGTGTCTATGTACCAGTCAAGATTTTTCCTGCTCATTCCGAGTTCGTCTATTCTTGCCTCGAGTTTTTCAAGAGAAGACTCCCTTTCGGAACCTCCGATTATTTCGCCTATCTTAGGGAAAAGCACATCCATACCACGAACGGTTTTGCCGTCTTCGTTCTGTTTCATATAGAAAGCCTTTATCTCTTTAGGATAGTCAGTCATTATGACTGGTTTCTTAAAATGTTTTTCAACCAGATACCTTTCGTGCTCGCTCTGCAGGTCAACTCCCCAGCTTACCGGATATTCGAATTTCTCTCCTGAAGCCTCAAGTATTTTGATACCCTCAGTATATGGCAGTCTGACGAATTCTGTCTTTATAACGCTTTCAAGTCGTTCTATAAGTTCTTTGTCGAACATATCGTTAAGGAACTTTATATCGTCAGCGCAGTTATCCAGGGCATACTTTACAAGATATTTGATAAAGTCCTCTGCAAGGTTCATGTTATCCTCAATCTCATAGAATGCCATCTCAGGTTCAACCATCCAGAATTCAGCCAGATGGCGCGGAGTGTTGGAGTTTTCTGCCCTGAATGTAGGTCCGAATGTGTATATCTCTCCAAGTGCCATTGCACCGAGTTCTCCTTCAAGCTGTCCGCTTACTGTGAGGCTTGTCTGCTTGCCGAAGAAGTCCTGGCTGTAGTCGATGCATCCGTTTTCGTTTTTAGGCAAGTTCTCGAGGTTGAGAGTAGTTACCTGGAACATTTCTCCGGCACCTTCACAGTCAGATGCTGTAATAAGAGGAGTATGCAAATATACAAATCCCTTGTCATTAAAATATTTATGAATGGCAAAGGCCATTGCGTGGCGGATTCTGAGTACAGCTCCGAATGTATTTGTGCGAGGTCTCAGATGTGCAATCCCACGCAGGAATTCCATTGAGTGTCCTTTTTTCTGAAGAGGATATGTATTAGGGTCTGCTTCACCGTAGAGAGTGATTTCCTGAGCCTGTATTTCCACAGCCTGTCCGCTACCCTGTGATTCAACAAGGTTTCCGCAGACTCCAATGCAGGCTCCTGTCGTGATTTTTTTCATAAGAGCCTCATCAAATGACGCCAAATCTACTACAATCTGTATATTGTTTATTGTGGAACCGTCATTGAGTGCTATGAATGATACGTTCTTGTTACCTCTTTTAGTTCTTACCCAACCTTTAGCAAGTACGGGAATGCCCGGTTCTTGTCTGAGCAGGTCCTTGACTTTTTTTCTGATGACTGTTGCCATATTTATTTTGTTTTTAAATTTTGTCTTATTTTCCAAGAATATATTTGCTTATATCTGTATTGTCTATTCTTCCGGCGAACTTTTCCGCACCTTTTCCTATCGCATAAACAGGGACAGGGCCTCCGGCGTGGCCTTTAGTAGCCCAGCCGATGTTTGCATCGTCATTCAGTATCCTGTTTTCCTCTTCACTTAACTCTTTTTCTTTAGCTTCTTCGATGAGTTCCCATTTGATGGATGAGCCGCGTTTCGAGTCGTCGGACCCACCAAGTGTAGCACCGCCTGTTTCGTGGTCTGCAGTTACTACAATAAGTGTTTCCTCAGGATATTTATTGTAGAATTCATATGCTATTTTGACTGCGTCGTTGAACTCTAATATATCTTTGATCATTCCATATGTGTCGTTTGCATGTGCTCTCCAGTCAATCTCTCCTCCTTCACACATTATGAAAAACGGCTCTTTCCCGTTTCCGAGGAACTCAAGGCACATTTCAGTCATTTCAGCCAGGGTACAGTCGGTATTATCTGCTTCACTGCTGTAGTCACTTGCATTTTTATCTTTTGATCCTGGCTGGCAGAATACCATCTGTCTTGCGCTATTTTTATTTGCTTCGAATTCTTCTTTTCCAAAGCATACTTTGCTGCCGTTTTCTTCCAGATATTCGGTTATGGCTTTCTTGTCACCTTTTTTTCCATAATATTGAAGAAAGCCGTTTCCTCCGAAAAATTCAAAACCGGTTTGCGGTATCGTTGTGGAAATATTGTAGTAGTCATTTCTGTTTTTGTTATGAGCGTAAAATACTGCCGGAGTAGCGTGATTTATCGGTACTGACGTAAGTATTCCTATTTTGTACCCGTCTTTTTTAAGTTTTTCAGATATATTTTCGACTGGATTTCCTTCAGTATCTACGCCAAGATATTTGTTGTTGGTTTTCACTCCGCATGATATTGCGGTTCCGGCTGCAGAAGAGCATGTAATGTGTTTGTTTGCAGAGTATGTGTCTGCAGCTCCCAGCACTGGAAATTCTGTGAAAGTGAGCTGTTCTCCGCCTATCTTGCCTGCTTTGTATGACATGTATGATTCAGCCATACTTACGTTTGTACTTCCCATTCCGTCTCCGATGAATAGAAATATGTATTTTGGTCTGCTGCATTCATCTTCGTTTGCGGTGCAGCATGAAACAGGTATTAGCAAAGCGGCCGCAAGAACCAGAAGTACTGCGACAGGGAGTAGCTTTGATTTAAGATCTCTTGTTCTCATCTATAAGTCGTTTAACCTGGCAAATTTACTCTTTTTATTTTAAAAATACTCTATTTGTATGATTCAAATTATCCTTGTAGCTGAAACTTAACATAACAAAAAAGGGGTAACCATATCTTTAATACTGATTACCCCTTTTTTATATATGTACTGAATGTTATTCACTCGGTTTTCTCGCAGCATACATAATCTTCAATGCTGAACATTTACGCAGTTCCTGCTTGATGTCAGTGACGATACCCATCCTTACATCGCTGTCAGCCTTGATTGATACAGTCATGAACTGACGGTCAGCTTCGCTCTTTGACTCTCTCTCAGTCGCGATAAAGTCACGAATGTCTGTTGTAGTCTTGAAAGAGTCGTTCAGCTGAATTCGAGGTTCAGTTCCAAACTGTGCCTGAAGGTACTGCATAGGAGGTCCTACGCTGATGTATGCAGCCAAGTCTTTCCTTTCCAGTTTAGCAACTTCACTTGCCTCAGGAAGTTTGACCATGACTTTGTTTTCAGTCTCTCTCATACTAGTTGTTACCATAAAGAAGAACAACAGCATGAACACGATATCTGACATTGACGAGGTACTGAGCCCCGGCATATCATTTTTTCCGCTTCTTCCGAATTTTGCCATATTATCTCCTTTTTATTTCTTGGTAACATCTTTTGGCTCTGCCTCTGAAATGTTCTGAGGTATAGCCTCCCTTACAATCTCCTGCTCTTCTTCCGAAAGGCTTACATACGGTTTACCGAAATTTGCCTTTGCAAAATTATTTCTGAGTTCGTTGATTGCTTTGACAATCTCATTTTGAACTGCTATATATGCCTGATAGCTGGTTCCTCGGTCATTCTGAAGGGAAATAACACCTTTTGATACATTATAGGTGCCGAATCCTTCAATTTCCTTTGGAGCCTTTTCAGGGAGCTTTGGATCATCGTTAGGGTTCTGGAGAAACTCCATTACCTTGTCTTTAAGTCCGGACACTTCGATTGGCTCGTTACCAGCAAAAAGCCTGTCAGCCGAGTTTATCTTCACTATGATGATGTTACGGCGATTGACTTTCTGATCTTCCACCTCCTGATCCTTGTTAGGCATCGGCGGCAAACGGCGCTGCAAACCTGAATCCTGATTCATAGTTGTAGTCATAAGGAAGTATGACAGCAACAGGAATGCGATGTCAGCCGTTGAACTTGAATTTATCTCTGGTACTTTCTTTGCCATATCTTCGTGTTATTTTCTACCTTTAATGGCCTCGTAAACTACACCGAAAAGTATTGATCCTATAGCAAGAACTCCAGTGAAGTAAACGAGATTCATTATCGTATCAGTTAATTTAAGGGTTGCCTCGCTCGGTGCTGCTCCCATATGGTTTACAAGCGGATCACCACTTGCAAGCATGTAAGCTGCTCCGACAATCACTGCACACACAACCAGACCGCCCAGAAGTTTAATCAAACTCTTAGGGTTGTTGGCGATGCTGGCAAACAAACTGCCGATAACGGCTGTAGCTATGCCGGCAAACACCATACCATAGGCCCAGTAGAGCAATGTGTCAACTTCAGCGCCTTCTGACGTAAATCCGGCTGCGTAGCCCCATACAGTCAGACCAGCTCCGATGACAAGCAGTGCCAGTGATATGTATTTGATTATTTTTGCGTACATTGTTCAATTACTATTTGTTTTTCCCGTATTTTACCAGTGTATCAACAAGAGAGATTGATGAATCTTCCATATCGATAGAGAGTGCATCAATTCTTGAGATGATGTAGTTGTAGAACACCTGAAGGATAAGAGCTACGATAAGACCGCCGACAGTGGTAATCAAAGCCACTTTCATACCTCCGGCAACAACGTTAGGTGAAATATCACCGGCTGCCTGGATAGCGTCGAATGCCTGAACCATACCGAGCACTGTACCCAAGAATCCGAGAGAAGGTGCGATGGAAATGAAGAGGCCGATCCAAGAAAGACCGTTCTCCATCTGGCTCATCTGTACTGAACCGTATGAAACTACAGTTTTCTCAACAACCTCAATTCCCTGATCCATACGGAGGAATCCCTGATAGAAAATACTTGCTACAGGTCCGCGGGTATTGCGGCATACTTCTTTTGCAGCTTCAACACCACCTTCATTAAGAGCTTTCTCAATGTTTGCAAGAAGCTTCTTAGTGTTGGTTTTTGAAAGGCTTAGATAGAGAATTCTCTCAATGCAGACTGCAAGACCGAGGATGAGACACAGAACGATAGCTGCCATAAATCCTGCACCACCGTCAATGAAATAAGTCTTAATCTGCTGGTGAAGAGGAACTTCTTCCTGGCTTGCTACCAGATCCGCCAAAGTCTGAGGTGCGCTGGCTGGAGCTGCTACCTCCTCAGTTGCAGGAGTTGTTCCCTCAGCTGCCTGATCCTGAGCTGCTGCGTATTGTGCAGTAAAGGCCATAATGCCTAGTGCTGCCAAAAACATGAAAACTTTTTTCATAATTGTTTTTGTGTGTTTAATTAATAATGTATTAAATTGTTATAGATTACAAATGCTGGTTTTTTAAGGCCCAATGCCCTACAAAACCGGTGCAATTTAGCAAATAATTTTCATTTGACAATAATTATTTTGATATTTCTCCTCGCAGGCAAGTCTCTGACATTATTCTTACCTGATCATTATTATCAGTCAGTCCAAGAAGGAAAAATAACTTGCCAAGAGCGCTTTCTGTAGTACTGTCATATCCGCACACTACGCCGGCATTTTGCAGTTCCTTGCCATTGGCGTAGAGATTCATATTGACAGAACCGGATATGCATTGGGTCACGTTCATCAGAATCTTGCCTTGCTTTGCCGCCTTGCGGACTTCGTTAATGAACCATTCGCTGTTAGGTGCATTTCCACATCCGTAGGTTTCAAGTATGACTGCTCTTGTTTCTTTTCCGCAAAGTATGTTGCTGACTACTGCAGGTGTTATGCCCGGATGTATTTTGAGGATTGAAACCCTTGTGTCAAGTCTGGTATGTATTTTCAGTTCAGCATCCCAGGATGTTGGCTTTAGTATCAGTTGCCTGTTGTATTTGATGCTGATTCCTGCTTCGGCAAGCGGCGGCAGGTTCATTGATTTAAAGGCAGTGAAATTGTCTGAACTTATTTTGCTTGTCCTGTTGCCTCTCATCAGCATATTGTCAAAGTATATGCAGACTTCAGGTACGATTGCATGCCCATCTTCATCTTTTGCTGCGGCTATTTCTACTGCGGATATCAGATTTTCCCTGCCATCTGTCCTTGCTATGCCTATTGGAAGCTGGCTTCCTGTGAATATGACCGGCTTGGACAGGTCTTCAAGCATGAAACTGAGAGCTGAAGCCGAATAAGCCATAGTGTCGGTGCCGTGTAAGATGACGAAGCCGTCATAGTGGTCAAATTTATCGTGAATCAGTTCGGCAAGAGCCTGCCATAGGCCAGGTTCTACATCTGAGGAATCTATTATCGGGTCGAAAGTATATGAGTCTATTTTATATGCGAATTTACCCAATTCGGGAACCTCATCAAGAATTTGGCTGAAGTCAAACGGTTTCAGTGTCTGTGTGACGGGATCTTGTTTCATTCCGATAGTGCCGCCTGTATAAACGAGTAACAGGGATGCTTTTTCGTCTCGGTTCTTTAGTGTCATATTTTAAATAATTTTCTGGCATTCTCAGTGGTTGCGGCCGCTACTTCTCCGACTTCAATTTCTTTTTGCAGGGCGATCTTTTCTGCAATATAGTGTATGTAGCTGCTTTCGTTTCTTGTCCCTCTTTTAGGTACGGGTGTAAGGTAAGGAGAGTCTGTTTCCAGAAGAATGTATTCCAAGGGAATATCTTTTACAGTTTCGGCTATGGATGCCTTTTTGTATGTAACTACTCCTCCTATTCCTACATACCACTCGCCGTATTTCTGAAGGCGTCTGAATGTTTCCATGCTTCCGCTGTATGCATGGAATACTCCTCTCAGATTCAGGTGTCTGCATTTTTCCAAAACATCGAATATGGGCTCTGTAGCCTCTCTGCTGTGTATTATCACAGGAAGGTCAAGCCGGTCTGCCATTCTTAACTGTATTTCAAGGGCTTCCTTTTGCTCCTCAATGAATTCTTTTGACCAATAGCAGTCCATTCCGGTTTCTCCTATGGCGAATACTTTTTGGTCTGCGTATGCTTCGAGCTGTTCAATTTCATTTTTCCATCCACTGTCAACAGATGTCGGATGAAGTCCTATGCAGGGGAAAAGGACTCCGGAAAATCTTGAAGCGAGGTCAAACATCCTGTTTCTGGTTTTGCTGTCAATGTCAGGAAGTATCATTTTTTTTACCCCTGACTCGAAAGCCCGTCTGACTGCATTGTCTTCTTCGTTTTCAAAAGCCTCGTCGTACAGGTGGGTATGTGTATCTGTAAGGTTCATCATTTAAGAAACTTTGTTGCAAAGATAATATTATTTCGTTCTGATGTAACACCTTTGCATAAGGTCTGTGTTAATGAATCCGTCAGCTTCAAGAAGAGCTATGTTTTCCAGCACTTCCTTATATTGGAGTCCTGTTTGTTCTGCCAAATCTCCGATATCGATGCCTCTATGGTTGCGCACTGTTCTGAGAATTTTTGTAAGGACTTCAGTTTTTTTGTCGTCGCGCCGGTATTTTCCGGCAACATGTTTTTCCGGATCTTCATCATCGCTCTTTGCAATATATTTCATTCCTAGGCTTTTAATCAGGTTTTCTTCTGAAATTACAGGTTCAGCTACCTGCTCTCTTAAAAGTATGTTGCAGCCTGCAGATCTGATATCATCAGCCCGGCCAGGAAGAGCATAGACGTCTCTTGAATATGAAAATGCAAGCCTTGCTGTAAGCATTCCTCCTCCTTTGGTTTTCGATTCAATAAGTATAGTGGCTTTGCTTATACCTGCTATAATGCGGTTTCTTCTCAGGAAGTTAATGCGTAGCGGTGCTGTTCCTGGTGGGTAGTCGGTTATCAGTGCGCTTCCCGGAGTCATTGCTATCCGTTCTGCAATTGCAGTGTGTCTGTATGGATATACAGAATCTATACCGGTGGCCATAACAGCTATGGTTGGCAGTCCGCTGTCCAGGGCTTTAGTATGGGCGACAATGTCAGTTCCTATTGCCAGTCCGCTTACTATTACAGGTTTAAGACCCGTGCGGGACAGACATTCAATTATTTTTCTACTCCATTCTTTACCGTATTCTGAAACATCTCTGGTTCCTATGACAGCAATGTGATTCTTATTATTAAATAGTGTTTCGGGGCTGGATATGCTTTTGACATACAGTCCGATAGGAGCATCCCTGCATTCTTTCAGAAGATCGGGATAATATGGCGAGCACCAGGGGACGAAATATGTGTTCTTGCCTTTAAAGTTTTCGATTTCCTCTGCGGCAAGGTAATATGCTCTGTCATTTATTAGCTCTTTTTGTGGGGAGAATGGCCCTAGCAGATTGTCCAACTCCTGTCTGTTTAACTCGAAAACGGCAGATGGACTTCCGAGTTCTTCAATCATTGCAAGGGCAATCATAGGTTTGAAGCCGAATATTCTGTTTAATGCGCAGCAACTGATAGTGTCATCGTATTTCATATCAAATCATTTATGCAGGCAAATCTATCTCATAGATACGGAAAAACCGCAGGTGTGTATTACAACATCTGCGGTTTTTTCTGTTTTTTATATGAATTTCTCTTTTTTTAACGGAGATGAGCCAATATCAGACGATAAGAAGTGCATCTCCGTATGGCCCGAACTTGTAGTTTTCCTTAAGTGCGGTGTCATACGCCTTCATTACATTTTCATAACCTCCGAATGCGGCAACCGACATCAGCATTGTAGAGCATGGCATATGGAAGTTTGAGACAATGGCATCAGGAATAGCAAAACGGTATGGAGGGAAAATGAACTTGTTTGTCCATCCGTCGTATGGTCTGACTTCGTCATTGGTAGTGACATATGTTTCCAGCCCCCTTATGACAGTGACGCCTACTGCAAGCACCTTGTGTCTGTTGCGTTTTGTGTCGTTTATTATCTGTGCTGTCTCGTCTGTTATTATAAGTCTTTCGGAGTCCATCTTGTGCTTTGACAAGTCTTCCACATCTACTGATCTGAAGTGTCCGATACCCATATGCAGGGTTATGAAAGTTTTATTTATATCTTTGAGAATCATTTGGTTGAATAGTTCTCTACTAAAGTGCAGGCCTGCTGCAGGAGCTGATACTGCACCTTCGTGGGCTGCAAATATAGTCTGGAAATTTTCCTTGTCTTCTTCAGTTACATGGTCCTTGACCCATTTAGGAACAGGTGTTTCTCCCAGTCCGAACAGCGTTGACTTGAAGTCTTCGTAGTTTCCGTCATAGAGGAATCTCAGTGTTCTTCCTCTTGATGTGGTGTTGTCAATCACTTCGGCTACAAGACTTTCGTCGTCTCCGAAGTAAAGTTTGTTTCCAATTCTGATTTTTCTTGCAGGATCGACTATGACATCCCAAAGCCTTTGCTCTCTGTTGAGTTCCCTTAGAAGAAATACTTCTATGTCAGCTCCTGTCTTTTCCTTGTTTCCGTAAAGTCTGGCCGGGAACACTTTAGTGTCGTTAAGTACAAAAGTATCACCTTTCCCAAAGTAATCAATGATGTTCTTGAAGAGTTTGTGTTCGATTTCTCCGGTATCTTTATGGAGTACCATCAGTTTGCATTCATCTCGCCATCTCGGCGGTTCTGTGGCGATTCTGTCTTTTGTGAGATTGAACTGGAATTGTGAAAGTTTCATATTGAATTACTATCGTTTTAACAGTGTATATACATATCTTTATACGATATATTGGAGAAATTGTTTCACTGTTTCTGTAGAAAGATAATATAAATTATACTTTGGCTTCTCTGAAGACCTCTTGTATTGAAGGAAAAGTTTTTTTCAGGAACGGAGGGAGACTTGATTTGGCTACCCACGCTGCCTTTGTTATATCCTCCTCTTTCTGTGGTGTCAGGTCTATCGGGTCCGTGTAAAGCATTTCAAACCACCATGTGTGTTTCAAATGCCATATTCCGTCTCTCTTGTAGCAATGGTCGGTTATGCAGATAAGTCTGCCAATTTCCAGATTGTTTACTCCTGTTTCTTCCTGTACTTCGCGCAATGAGGTGATTTTTATATCTTCACCTTCTTCCTGATGTCCTTTGGGAAGATCCCAAAGCCCGTTTCTGTTTATCAGCAGAAAGTCGCCTCTCCTGTTGGATACCAGCCCTCCACCTGCATTGACTTCCTTGAATTCACTGCATATTTTCCTGTATGTGCCGTCAGTGTCGCAAGTCGGTATGTATATTCTGTGAAGCGATTCCGATTGTTCGAACATTTCTATCAGAGAATGTATTTCAGATGCATTTCCCAATGAGAACTGTATGGCATTGGGGTCGGTCAGGGCTTGTTCGTCAGGCGGACAGATAATTATACATCTCTTTTCGAAGTATATTTTGTGCATTTCAATCTTAATTTTCTTAACTTTGCAACGTTATTCTATGCAAATATACGTTAAATAAACAATACTATGGAATCAATGGAAAGATCGGTTGCAAAATCACTGCTTGATATAAAGGCAGTAATGCTGAATCCTGAAAAACCTTTTGTCTGGGCTTCAGGTTGGCTATCCCCAATATATTGCGACAATAGGAAGATTCTGTCATTCCCGCAGTTGAGGGAGCAGGTTTGCCGTTTTATGGCGGATATTATAATGAAACGTTATCCGGATGTGGAAGTTATAGCAGGTGTTGCTACAGGAGCCATAGCCCACGGAATGCTTATAGCCCATATGCTGGGAAAACCGTTTATATATGTGCGTCCTAAGCCGAAGGATCATGGAACAGGTTCTCAGATTGAGGGAATACTGGAGTCCGGAGCTAAGGTAGTCATAGTGGAGGATTTGATTTCTACCGGAGCGAGCAGTTTGTCTGCAGCGAATGCGTTGATTAATGCTGGTGCTTTTGTCCAGGGTATGGTGGCAATTTTCTCATATAATTTCGACCAGTCAAGAAAGGCTTTTGAGAATGCCAACATTGAACTTACCACACTTACCAATTATGATGCTCTGATAGAGGCGGCACATGAGGTCGGCTATGTAGCAGAGTCGGATCTTAAACTTTTGAAGGAGTGGCGTTATTCTCCAGCTACTTGGGGTAAAAAAGAGTAGATATGGCTGTTGATATCAAGAGCAAGCATGCTGTAGTTTCGAAGCCGCCTTTCGAGCTTTATATGGCATTCGTTGACATGAGGAACTTTGTGCAGTTTCTCCCTGAGGACAAGAAGGAGGGGGTGACGGCGGACTATGACTCCTTGAAAGCTACTGTCCATGGTTTTTCCATAGGTGTAAGGATAAATGAACGTGTTCCATATTCGAGAATTGATTTCAAGGACGATGGAGCTCCATTTGCTTTTTCTGTATCAATGCATTTTGATGCCGCACAGTCTGATCCATATAAAACCGAATTTTATATCGATCTGTCGGCAGAGCTCAATCTTATGATGAAGATGATGCTCGGATCAAAGCTCAAGGATGCTTTGGACAAAATGGTTGATGGTCTGGTAGCTGTGTCTGAAGGCCGTATGCCTGAAGGAGTGGATCCGTCAATGTTTAAGGATGGATATCAGAAATAGTGAAATATTCAGGAGTTATCTCCAGGAAGCGATAGGACATGAAAATGCTTCTGTCGCTTTTTCTGCTTTAGAAGATTCTGCCTCCGTTTCGGTAAGAAGAAATCCATTCAAGCCGGCATCTCTCTGTTTTGGTACTATTGGCAATGTCCCGTGGTGTACCGATGGTTTTTTTCTTGACGGTCGTCCGCTATTTACTTTGGATCCGGCTTTTCATGCAGGTGCATACTATGTCCAGGATTCATCTTCCATGTTTGTGGGACATGTTGCCAGAAAAATTATTGATAGCTTTCAAGACAGGAAAATTCTTAAAGTCCTGGATTTGTGCGCTGCACCGGGAGGCAAGACAACTGACCTTGCTGCTGCGCTCAGGGCTGTGCGTGGCAGCGATTTCATATTGGTGTCCAACGAAGTGATGAAACAGAGAGTTTCCGTTCTTGCTTCAAATGTTGCTGTCTGGGGAGATCCGTGTGTTGTCGTGACATGTGATGATCCTGCGCGTTTTGCTGATATGGAAGGTTATTTTGATATTATCCTTGCTGATGTACCATGTTCTGGTGAAGGTATGTTCCGTAAGGATAAGGAGGCTATGGAACAGTGGTCTCCTGAAAATGTCAGGCTTTGCCAGGGAAGACAGAGACGAATCGTGGCAGATGTATGGCCTGCTCTTGCGGAGGGTGGGGTACTTATTTATTCCACATGTACATTTAACAGGTTTGAAAACGATGATAATGTAAAGTGGATTGCAGAGGAATTGGGTGCAGAATGCATTTCAGGTAAGGAACGGTGTCATGATATGGTTTACCCAGGAGTATTAAAAACCGAATGCGGGTTCAGCCTGGTGCCAGGCCATGTGCGCGGCGAGGGACAGTATTGCAGTGTATTACGCAAGTCAGATACTGCCGGGAGAACTGCAGTTGGCAGGAAATTGAGACTTGACTATCGTTCACCAGGAAAAGTGCAGAAAGGAAGAGTTGCCTTGCCATCCGGATTATTTGACGGAAATGTCCGTGCTGTGCTTAAAGGAGATATGATTAAAGTGATACCGGACTCTATTGCAGATGAAGTGATAGGTCTGGATTCATTCTTACATGTAATATTGTCAGGGTGCGCTGCCGGTGTTATGAAAAAAGATTCTTTTGTCCCGGATGCGGATATGGCTCTTTCAGTTATTTTCAACAAGGATGCCTATCCCAAAGTAAATGCAGATCTGGATATTGCATTGTCTTTCTTGAAAGGAAACGCGCTGCTACTTCCGGAAACTTCCAGAGGGTATGTGTCGGTCTGTTATGATACTCTCCCTTTGGGA
Source organism: uncultured Bacteroidales bacterium (assembly GCA_900546395.1). GTDB lineage: Bacteria > Bacteroidota > Bacteroidia > Bacteroidales > UBA932 > Cryptobacteroides. The sequence goes on from URDD01000012.1 coordinate 30,608, forward strand.
TTTGTGAAAAATTTGGGGAATAGGTCAAATAACCTTTATCCTAAGGGACGCCGGATAAGAATGGATATAGGCAAATAAAGCGCAGTTTTGTCATTATAGATTTTATAAGTTATTTTGAGAAAAATTTAACTGGCTTTTATTATTTATGGTCAAAATGTTCATAGCAGCGGCTGCTGCATTTTTATTTGCTGTTGCAGGCGCTTCAGCGCAGGTGCTTGATTTCACGGAAAAAGATGAACTTGTCAGAAAGTACTCTGACAGGTACAACCTTCTTGTTTCTAAATTGGGTCAGGCAGGAGTGGGGATTGAAACGGTGCTGGATGGATGGGCAGCAGTTGATTCTACTGATGTTGAGCTACTCAAGGCAAGGTTTTCATACTATTTTGCAAAATCTCAGACTTCTGAAGTGGTAATAAGGAATCAGAAGAAATTTCTCGGCAAGAATCCGATAATTACATTAAAGGATTCTATTGGAAACAATGTCTTTTATTTTGAAGAGACATTTTATGATGACGCTCTTTACGGCAAATCTGTAAAATATTTGGATCAGGCGATTAAATTATATCCTGAGCGGCTTGATCTCCGTTTCATGAAGGCAGCATCTCTTCTGGCTTATGAGAAGGAAAGTCCGGATATGGCATTGGTACTGTTGCTTAAACTGGTTGATGAAAATTACACGGAAGGAAAGAAGTGGGTTTATCCTGATGTTGTGGCGGATTCAGAATTTTTTGATTCAGCTATACAGCAGTATTGCTATAGCTTTTACAATACCGGTACGCAGGATTCCTATTCTGCATTTAAGGCTCTGTCTGATAAAATGCTTGATTATCAGCCGGAAAACACTCTGTTTATTTCCAATATAGGCTCATATTATCTTGTGGCTGAATCAAATCCGAAACTTGCCTTGAAGTATTATAACAAGGTTTTGAAGATTAAGCCTGACGATTATACGGCAATAAAGAATTGTATAATAATAGCAAGGAAGCAGAAAAATATAAAATTGGAAAAGAAATATCTTCCATTGATGATCAGATACGGTACAGGCGCAGATAAAATTACTGCGGAAGCCCGTCTGAACGCTTTGAAGTAGCTTTGTCTTTGCGGTAAAGCTGCCACGAATTATACGCATTGTGCCATATACAGTAGAAACCTCCTGCTATTGATGTAGCTGGAGTCATAAATGTATATCCCATCCAGATGGCGAATACTGTATTTTTTTGTCCCAAGGACTGTCCTGCAGTGATGGATGCATTGTACTTTTTACCTATTTTCTTTCCGATATAGAATTGTATTGCGCAGCAGACTAGTGATATTAGTGCTATTCCTGTTTCATAGTAGATTGATATCGTACTGTGTATTATTGACTTGGTCGTAGTGGCAATCGCTATTGACAATGCAATTCCCCATAGGTAGAATGCCAGATTGTCAAACTTCATAAGCCATCTGTGAATATGAGGCATAAGGTATCTGACAAGCCACGCGGCAAGACACGGGCAAATCAGAAGAGGGAAGACCTTGGCCATAATCATGCTGAATGCATTGCCGAAGGGGACACCGTCTTCCGGATGGACTAGCGGGATAAGAAGCGGGACCAGAATTCCAGCAGCGATATTTATGAGGACTGTATATGTAGTAAGGCCAGGCATATCTCCTCCAAGTTTTCCGGTAACAACTGCAGCGGCTGTAGCTGTCGGGCATATAATACACAACATGGCACTTTCTATAAGTACACGTCCGTCCGATTCCGGAAAAAAAGACGTGGCCAAAGCCAGCAAACTGAAAACTCCGCCCTGGAAAGCTAATAGCCCCAAATGCCATTTCCTTGGTCTCATATCTTTAGGCGAGATTCTGCAGAAAGAAAGAAAAAGCATTGCAAATATAAGTAGTGGCTGCAATATTCCTATCGTTTTGGCAAGGTACGGGGCAGCAGGTTTCAGGAAAACTGTATTGTCGTAAATCAGATAAGCCGCCGCTCCGGCAGTCATTGCGAGCGGCAGCATCCACTGTTTTAGAAAAGACGTGAGTTTCATTATCTGTCTGCAATTTTCCCGAATATCTTGTCTGTCACCGGGTCAATGAACTTCATCAGAAAGCCGGTAAGAACCGCTGATACCAGCGTACCCTCTCTTATTACGACCATGTCTTCTTTTCCGAATATGCTTCCGAAAAGTACAAATGATATTATGGCAGATATGGCTACGAGCGAGCAGTCGAAAACTATCTTTACATTGCTGAATTTGGATTTGGTAACTTCGGAAATTGCAGCAACCGTCATTTCTCCTGCAAGCATCCAGGCTTTGGCCCTTACTTCGATGCTGATTCCCGCAGCTGTTATTATACAGGACAGCAGCATAAGTATGGCTTTTGACAGGTATCCTGTCGTGACAATCCAGGAGAATGCCCATATTGCAGCATCTGTAAGTGCACCGAAAACTATGGCAGCGGCTATCTGCATGAGGTTTTCAGCTTTGAACTTATTCCTCAGCAAGGCGATCTGTAGCAATATGAACAGAAAGTGCATGACTGCAGTATATTGCCCTACGGTAAGTCCTCCCCAAAGGCTTATTACATAAGGCGGACAGGATATAGGGGCAGTTCCAAGGTCTGAAAGAATAGAAAACGCAACACCTATTGCAACCAGAATGAGTCCTATAGTGGCTATTGCGTATCTTGTAAGAATGTCTGTAAATTTATTATTCATTTTGTATCGGTTTAGTCCGCAAATATGTATATTTTTTTACAAAAGCCAAACAACAGTTGTTTTTTAATGTATCTTTGCAAGTTAGTATTTATATTATTAAGTATGAAGAAACTTGTATTGGCGCTGTTGCCTTGCGTGGCGGCAGCCTGTGGATCCCCGGTTGTGGAAAAATCAGTCTTGGATCTGACGGATTTGAATACCTCAGTCTCTCCTGCTGAGGATTTTTATGAATTTTCTACTGGAGGATGGAGAAAAAAACATCCGCTCAAGCCTGAGTATTCCCGGTATGGAGTTATGGATGTGCTTGCTGAAAACAATCAGAACAGGCTCAATAATCTTTTCAAGAGCATGTCTGCAGCTAATGCAATCCCAGGCAGTGTAGAGCAGAAGATATCAGACCTCTATACAATGGGGCTTGATTCCATACGTTTGAATAATGAGGGAGCAAAACCACTTGAACAGTTATTGGGACAGATTATGGCTGTTTCCAACAGACGTTCGCTTACGGAAATCCTGACAGAAATGCATTCTTCTGGCGATTATGCATTTTTCGCCCCGTATGTAATGGCAGATATGACTGACGGAGATATGCAAGTGCTTTATTTGCAGCAGTCAGGCCTTGGAATGTCTGACAGAGATTATTATCTGGATGAATCAAATGCAGAAATTAAGGCAGGATACAGAAGTTTTCTGGAAAAAATATTCACCTTGTCCGGTATTCCGGATGCGGCAAAAGTTGCAGATGATGCTTTAGCAGTTGAAGATATTATAGCTAAAGCACAGTGGTCAAGTGTGGAACTCCGCGATGTACCTCGTCAGTATAATCCGATGTCTTCTGAGGAGTTGGAGTCAAATTATCCGAATCTTGACTTCGGTTTGTATTTCAGGCTTGCAGGAATTCCATATCAGTCTAAAATTATTGTAGGACAGCCTTCATATTTTGCAGCTTTGGATTCGCTTATGTCTGCTGGAGATTTCGGACTTATGAAAAGTTATCTTGCAGGACAGTTTGTCCAGGGAGCCTGCAATGCTTTGTCAGACAGTTTCTATACTGCTTCGTTTGACTTCTTTCAAAAGCAGATGGCCGGAGTCCAGGTGCAGAAGCCGCGTTGGAAAAGAGCTGTTTCCGTTCCTAACGAGTTGATGTCCGAGGCTGTCGGAAAAGTATATGTGTCGAAATATTTTTCATCTGAGGACAAGACACGTGTCAAGGAAATGGTGGCTAACTTGCAGAAATCACTGCAGCAGCATATTGAAGAACTGGACTGGATGAGCGATTCTACTAAGTCACGTGCGATTGACAAACTTGGCGCATTTGCAGTAAAAATAGGTTATCCAGACAAATGGAAGGATTATTCTACACTTATCATCAATCCTACATTGAGTTATTATGAAAATATAAGGAATGCCTCCAAGTGGCATATTGCAGACAATATGTCCAGGCTTGGCAAGAAAACAGATAAGGAAGAGTGGCTTATAAGTCCGCAGACTGTCAACGCATATTATAATCCAGCGACAAATGAAATATGCTTCCCTGCCGCTATATTGCAGCCTCCTTTCTATGACACAGAAGCTGATGATGCGGTAAATTATGGAGCTATAGGAGTAGTAATCAGCCATGAAATGACTCACGGATTTGATGATCAGGGCAGAATGTTCGACAAGAATGGAAATATGACTGACTGGTGGACAGAAGAAGATGTCAAGGCTTTCAATTCGAGGGCAGATAAATTGATAGCTCAGTTTGATTCTGTACAGGTCTTGCCTGGAATCAAAGCCAACGGAGCTCTTTGCATAGGTGAAAATATAGCGGATCAGGGCGGTCTGAGAATAGCGTTCACTGCTCTGTCCGACTCATTCGGTGATGTTCGTCCTGAAAATATTGACGGATATACTCCAGAACAGAGATTCTATCTTTCTTATGGCAGGATCTGGGCCCAGAATATTACTGATGAGGAGAAAGCGAGACTTACAAAGCTGGATGTACATTCTTTGGGGGAAAACAGGGTTAATGTCACATTGCGCAACTTGCAGACATTCTTCGATGCTTTCGGAATTAAGGAAGGTGATCCAATGTATAGGCCTGAAGAAGATAGGGTAATTATCTGGTAACCCCGAATGGATGTTTCGCTTTTTATAGCAAGACGCCTGAAATTCAAAGGCAGGATTGCAATGGTTTCCATTGCAATAAGTTTTTTCGTAATGATATTGTCCGTCTCTATCTCGTCCGGTTTCCGTAGCGAGATAAGAGGCGGCATTTCTTCAATATCAGGAGACATTCAGGTCACACCGGTAAATCTTAATTTTCTCGATGAATCTTCTCCAATAGAAAAGAACCCTTCCTATTTGCCGGAACTTGAAAGAATTCCGGGAGTAAAGTCTGTTTCACCGGCAGTTTACAGAGCTGGCATTGTCAAAAAAGACAATCATATACAAGGGGTGATTTTCAAAGGGGTTGAGAAGTCGGAAAATGACAGTATATCCGAAATGTCCGTTTCCATACCGTCTGCATTGGCATCTTTGTTGGGAATAAATGCCGGGGATGAACTTCAGTCATATTTTGTAGGGGAAAAAGTAAAGGTACGTAAATTCAAGGTGTCTTCCATATATGAAGGATTACTGGACACAAAAGATAATCTGGTTGTTTATGCATCACTGGATGATATCCGGAGAATAAACGGTTGGAATGCTGACCAGGTTTCCGTTTTGGAAGTCATGCTTGCGGATGATTTGAAATCTGTAGAAAATATAAAGGAAATTACTGCTGAAGTCGGCAATACAATTATGCTTTTTTCTTCCGATGAAGAAGCTTCAGTGGTCGCTACATCTGCAGTTTCCAGATATCCTCAGATTTTCGATTGGCTTGACCTTATAGACTTCAACGTTGCCTTTATCTTGTCGCTAATGACGATAGTGGCTGGTTTTAACATGATATCCGGCCTGCTAATAATGCTTTTCGAAAATATATCTACTATAGGACTCTTGAAATCTCTTGGAATGGATAACAGGGGAATTGCAAAAATCTTTCTTGCCAGTGCCTCTGTAGCAGTTTTGAAAGGTATGCTTTATGGTAATGCACTTGCATTGGCATTTTGCCTGTTGCAGGACAATTTTCACTTTATCGGATTAGATGCTTCAAACTACTTTGTTTCTTTTGTCCCTGTCCACATTGATTTCCCGTTAATCATAATGTCGGATGCTGCAGTATATGTGGCAATAATGCTTCTACTACTGCTTCCTTCCACTTTCATATCTAAGGTTGATCCTTCCAGGACAGTCAGGATGTCCTGAAAGATATCTTTATGACATCGGGCAAATCGTGCAGAAGGCATCATATATCTCCATGATGCTTCCGACATACTTTATAGTCTCGTATCCTTTGAATTTTCCTAGTTTAACGCATTCTACTTCAAGTATGTCATCAGATCTCATTTCGGGAATTACCCTTGTTACTTCGTCCCAGTTGTTGCTGTCGAAACCTCTTGATTCTGCAAGATTTCTACAGTCAGAGATTCTTCCTTCTCCTGCATTGTAGGCGGCAAGTGTGAATTTGATTTTTTCCATTTGGCTCATGCCGCTTTTCCTGAACATATTCTGCAGTCTGGACAAGTGAAGAGTACCTGCTTTTATATTTTCCTCAGGATCAGTGAGATTATGTATATTGTAGTAGCCTGCAGTAGCCGGCAGTACCTGCATAAGGCCTGTTGCACCTTTGCCGGAGTGTGAGTTGATTGAAAATCGTGATTCCTGATATATTACAGCTGCAAGCATTCTCCAGTCCCAGCCTATTTCACTTGCGTATTTCTTTATAATGCTGTCGTATGGACTCAGGCTTGTAGAGCGTATTCCTGCATCTGCTTTGGACGGACTGTATGATGAGAAGAATCTGTTTTCTGTCAGTTCGTACTCCTTAGTCATCTCAAAATGTCTTATCCAAGAGTTTACTGTCTTTATTCTGGCGATTTCTCCTTTTTTTACTGCCCAAGCTGAATTTTCGCTTGTTTTCATGGAAATTGTGTAATTTCCGCCACCCTGCATCGTCTCTGGCTTGACTACTACTATATCAACAGTACCAAGAGCAAGGGAGTCCAGATAATTCTCGCCTTTTTTTGCAGTGACTATTTCAGCATTTCTCCTGCAAGTTCTTGCGAACTGTTGAAGGAGTTCGTAGTTGAAACCAGTGTTCAGCCCTGTCTTGCTGTATATTCCATCATCAAGCATAATCGCGCATCTGAGGCTCTCTGATGATGCAAAGGTTTCAGTTGTTTCGGTTGACTCCATCACGTTTGTACTGTCGATTGCCGTCACGGCAATAAAAGTCAGAACGCTGGTGATGATGTACCTTTTCGTTCTTGTAATACTAACCATAATTTTATCTTCTAAATGCAGCTTCAGCATTATTCATGCCATTTGAAGGGAAGCCTCCTGACAAGCCGCCTCCAAAGGATGAACCTGAATTGCTCCTTCCGCCTCCTCCGGCGGAAGAACCTCCTACTGAAGCATTTTTATGCGGCTGGATGTAGAATGGCCAGAAAATGCCGAATTTTAACGCTCTCTGAGGCCTTATATAGTGGTGGGCTCCAAAGTAATCGACAAGTCTGTCAGGCCATCCCATTCCAGCATTTACGAACTTGACAAATATGCAAGCTCTTTTCCACTGTATATTTACAAATGCATCTATATATGGGCAATTGCCGTATTTTTCTTCGTTCTGGTTATGGAAAACACCGAGTGCAGGATTGTATGACGGAGCATACCATTTGGTATTGTACCAGGCATTTGCTCCTATCTGCATCTGCATCACATTCTTGACTACATTGAACTGGAAATAGTATCGGAAATTGAATGACAGCATAGGCAAAGGCAGCACTTCTTCGTTTGACGAGACCTGGAACAGTGCCTGATGGTCGAAATGAAATTTCCAAAGAGTGAAATTCTTTGTCAGAGACGCTGTCATTATACTCATAGGAGTATCGTTTTGACGCACAATTCCTTCGGTATCGTAGTAGATATTATTGCCGAGCAGAGAGTAGCCGAAGAATGCCTTGAGCTTCCATCTCGGGATATATATACTTCCATCTACTTTTGTAGTTGATATCTTTCCGAAGTTATTGTTCCACTTGAAGTGGTTCATTAGTATATGCTGCTGATACCAGTCCGGTTCTTTAAGCGATGTGGAGAAATGAGCCTTGAATGTTATCGGGCTTTTCCTGTCTCTGCGGAATGGGAAAATGTTGAATGCAAGGTTGGCATCGACATTGAAGTCATTCAGTTCGGCACCAAGGAATGTGTAGCGTCCTGTAGCATCCCATTCCATCAGTTTTTTTATCTGTCCCTGGACTCCTGCGTATAGGTATAATGAGTTCCTGACAACATTCTTACCTTTGGACAAATAGTTCAATGATGAATTGAAGTCATAGTAATTCAGCAACTTGTCTCCAATACCGACATCTATTTTTGATACTACGCCCTGGTCGGACCACGGCTGTAGTCTGAGATATATTCTGTTGTCGAATTTCATGACTCGCTGCGAGTCGGCACTGTTGGTAGGGTGCAGGTAAAATTTGTTATTATAGAAGTCTCTTCCTAATTTTCCGTCTTCCCCTGTTCCTATTTCGTCAGTGTATTTCTTTGTAAATACAGAGTATTCTGAGCTGTGTCCGATAAATGCAGTTGTTATGTTTGTCTGAATACTGTCTGCAGACTGGTCATCATCAGAAGACATTGCGAGTTCTTCTTCTGCCAGATAGGCTTTGATGGCTGAACTGTCGCCTGATGCCATTATGCTGTCTCTCCGGGCAGCTTCTGCTCTCATTTCCTTTTTCTTGCCTATTTTATTGATGAAAGAGAAAGGAATCCTGTAACTCTGGTCCAGGAATATCGTGTTCTTCTTTATAGTATTTGAAGCATTAGTGAGATTTATGTCTATTTCTCGTGCATCAACTGTGGTGTCCCTTATCCAGAAGTTATCTGCAATGCCTCCGTTTTCGCTCTTTTTTACTTTGTTGTAGATATATCCGGCATGCATGAGGTAGCGCTTGCCAAGGTAGTTTGCAGATGCGATGAAACTTCTATTGTCAACATCTTCTCGCTTCAGCATTCCGTTTCCTCCGAATCTGTGGTATTCCAGAGTGACATTCAGTTCAGGAAGTATATTCTGTGTCGTGAGTATCTTTATATCTGATTCCTCTTTTTCCTTGTTGGCGAACAGTGTCCCCCAGTATGCAAGTTCAGTATATGGAGTCTTGGTGTTGAACATAGGAAGAGTTTCCGGGGAATATGAGTAAGAAGTATATGGGGTATAGAATATCGCATTCTCTTCCTCATCTCTTTTGAAAAAGTCATAATTCTGGACAGGAGAGCCGATCACTCCGAGATATGACACATTTACATCCTTTTTGTAGAAAGGGTAGTCATAGTAGTGATAATTATATGTTGTGTCCATCTCATAGAGCTCCAGATTGCTGAAATATCTCTCATGAGTCCATGTTATAATTCTCTTGTACTGCATGGAGTCAGGAACAGCATATGTTTCAAGAATCCTTGGAGTCGCTGCCGTGATGCTGTCTTTTGCATTGATTACACTGTCCCTTCTTGCCAACTTCTGGTTCATTTTCGCCATCATAGCAGGCAGTTCCTGGAGTGTCTTTACTTTTTTCTGTTCTTTACGCGGCAGCCCGTTGAACCATATAAGGGAATCTCTGTAAGCCTTTTCTGTTGAGTCTTTGAAAAATATGGAGTCAAGGGCACTCAACTGAACTGAGTCGCCGGCTGCACTCAGGGAATCTCTGGTCTGTCTCCTGGTCTTTGTGTCTATAAGCTCTACGTAATATCTGTACCTTACAGAATCAGTGTATTTTAATGAATCCGGCACTTTTATAGTATCTCTTGCCGTAAGGTTACGGACTGAATCAACAGCGGCAAAAAGACTTTTGATTCCAGCCGCCATTCCAGGATTGGATGGTATGTAAAGAAGTGTATCTGAAGTCGGAATGGCTTCAGAATCAATGGATTCGATTATAGTTGAACTGTCGCTTGCAGTTATTTGTCCAAGAGAATCCGTTATTCTTGACATTTTGACTGCGCGGGCTGCGTCAATGCCGAATGACTGTATTGCTGCTACCCCGACAAGTATTGCAGGAATCCATATTTTTTTAAACAGGTTCTTCATACGAACCCGCAAAGGTAAAAATTTTATTTCTAACTACAAAATTGTAAAACCTTCTCCCTTCATCCTGGTCAGGGTGTCCGTGTGTCCCTGTTTGTCCACATATGCAAGTCCGTCAGACAAAACTGTGACATTGAATCCGGCTTTCTTCAAATCTTCACAAGTCGATCTGACGCAGAATTCAGTCGCAATTCCTGCGACATATACATTGTTTATGTCAAGTAGTTCAAGAATTTCCCCCAGGGACTGACCTGCTGTGTTTTTGCCTTCGAATCCGGAATACTGTTCCTTACTGCTGTCTGTACCTTTGTAGAAGGTCAGCTCTTCTCTCATGTAAGGTTTGAGCGTTTCATGGACATCCCCTCCTCTGGTGCCGGCCACACAATGTACAGGCCATATCCCTCCGTTTTCTTTGAAAGAGCAGTGGTTTGCAGGGTGGTGGTCGCAGATGAAAAGAATGGGGTATGTATCCAATATTTCACTTTCATCTCCGTTTTGTCCGTAGGTCATCTTATCTATGAACGCTGCTGTGTTTTCAACGGCATTGTCTGCATTCAGGCATGCAAGGGAACCGTCTATAAAGTCATACAGCATATCTACTATCACGAGTGCGGAATCTTTCATTTCGTTACAGGTTGAAGTTGTTGATTTCTGATACGAGTCTGTTTATTATATTCATTTTCAAGTCATAGAGTGAATCAGAGATATCGACCTTATAGTAATGTGGGTTTATCAGTCTCCTTTCGCTCGGGCTGAATTTGGAGAGAGTCTCTTCATAATAAGCCTTTTTCTCCATCAGACTGTGTACAGGTACGCATCTTTTACCTTCTGACATTACAAGATGCTGGAGAGGTTCTGCTTCGTATGCACCTGCTTCGAATGTCTTGAATTTATATCTGTCGTCTTCGTCAAAAATGGTGAATGTCTCGCCGTTTTCTATTTTTGAAGTAAGTTCATCACCGCGCAGGCAAGTCACATCAGCTTTGAATATTTCTTCTTTTGAAGGATCTTTCCGTGTTATGCGGTATGTAATCTGGAATCCTGGATTTATCAGCTTTGCCTTGTCTTCTGACCGTTTGAGTACTGCCTGACCGTCAATCTGGACAAGTTTATATACATTTCCGAAACAAGGGTTTGCCTTGCTTGTAGCTATGGCATCACCTACTCCGTAAGAATCTATGCAGGCCCCCTGGCGTTCAAGGTCGGTTATAATATATTCATCAAGGGAATTGGTTGCGAATATCTTGCATTTTCTGAATCCGTTGTTATCCAGAATCTTTCTGCATTCACAAGAAAGATATGCCAGGTCACCGCTGTCAAGTCTGATACCGTATCCCTGAGGATAGTTGTCATCAATGCCGTTTTCACGATATGCCCTCATTGCATTCAGAATCCCGCATTTCAGAGAGTCGTATGTGTCTATAAGTAGAATCAGCGGTTCCCCTTTATGAGTCTTTATATAAGTGTCAAAAGATTTGTGTTCACCTTCGACAGAGCATCCGAAAGAAGTCACATAGCTGTGGGCCATTGTTCCTGTGGAGCCGCATCCGAACATTACTCCTGTAAGGATATTTGAAGTGTTGCTGCATCCTGCAATAATTGCTGCTTTGGCCCCGTATGTTGCAGCCCACGGACCGTGAGCCCTTCTTGAGCCGAATTCGCTTACAGGTCTGTTTGTCGCCCTGCATACCCTTGAAGCTTTTGTAGCGACAGCCATCTGGTGGTTCATTATGCAAAGCATGGGAGTCTCAAGGACTTGAGCTTCTATTAGCGGCGCTTCCACTATTATTATTGGCTGGGATGGGAAAGCTATTTCACCTTCTCTCATCGCATATATGTTGCCAGTGAATTTCATAGCTGAAAGATATCCTCTGAATTCGGCATATTCCGGACCAGGAAGGAACTTTTCAAAGAAATCCGCCTGCATGTTTCCCAGATTTTCCACCATTTCAATAACTTCATCCACTCCGCTTACAACGGCCCAGTTGTTATTTTCCGGAGCCCTGCGGTAGAAGAGGTTGAAAATTGCGGTCTGGTCTTTCATTCCGCTGTCATAGAAAGACTTTCCCATTGTATATTGGTACTTGTCTGAGCAATAGGCGTTATTGAGCATAGTTTTGATAAAAATATTGTACAAAGTTATAAAACTTTTTTACAAAAATGTACGAGAGTTATCTCCAAAACCAGTTTTGGGTTTTGAATTGAAAATATTAGAGTTAATTTTGGGAATAATTTCAACAGAATATGATTGCAGTATGGCAAATATAGATGTATTGAACAGATTGTTTTCGGATTTGACCGGAGCCAGCCCGGAATCAGTAGAGGCACTTCCTTTTTCAGGCAGCCACAGGCGTTATTTCAGGATGGCCGTTTCTGGACATTCATATATAGGTGTGCTTGGGACTGACAGCAGTGAAAACAAGGATTTTACAATTCTCAGCAGACATTTTCTCTCCAAGGGTATTTCTGTTCCTGAAGTATATTGTGTCAGCGGCGACGGTATGGCTTATATTCAGGAAGACCTGGGGGATACACTTCTATTTGATTATGTCAGCAGAGGCAGAAAATCAGGAAACTACAGTGAGACGGAAAAGAATATGCTTCTTGCCGCCGTTTCGGGACTGCCCAGAATACAGTTTGAAGGAAGTGAGGCACTTGGTCAGTTGGGCACCAGGACCGGATTCGGACGAGAGAAAGTGATGTTTGACTGTCAGTATTTCAAGTACTGTTTTCTCAAGGCGGCATCTGTGAGTTTTGACGAGCATCTTCTCCAGATTGATTTTGAGACACTTGCGGATGCCGTGGCAGAGGAAGGGCAGGATACTTTCCTTTACAGGGACTTTCAGTCAAGAAATGTGATGGTAAAAGATGGAAAACCATATTATATAGATTTTCAAGGCGGAATGCAAGGCCCTGTATATTACGATCTTGCATCATTTGTATGGCAGGCCAGGGCGCGTTATCCCGAGTCTTTGAAAACTGAGATGATTTCTGCTTATATTGCCGCCTTGTCAGAATACAGGAAAGTTGACAGGATTTCTTTTCTTGAAAAGTTGCAGCTTTTTGTTTTGGCCAGGACTCTCCAGGTGCTCGGAGCTTATGGTTTCAGGGGATATTATGAGAAGAAGGAACATTTCCTTAAAAGTATCCCTCCTGTAGTGGAAAACATAAGGGAGATTCTCCTCTCCCGGGATTTGCGCTTCCCATATCTGAATCAGGTGCTTGAAAAGATAGTTGCCATGTATGACGGAGGTAAATTAAAGGGAGCATTCTCCTGCATGCAGGAGAATGCTGGAAGCAGGTCCTTAAAGTCTTGCAATCCTCTGACAGTCACAGTTACTAGTTTTTCTTATAAGAAAGGTATCCCGGAGGACCCTTCGGGTAATGGGGGAGGCTATGTTTTTGACTGTCGTTCTATTCATAATCCCGGAAAATATGATCAGTATAAGTCTCTTACAGGTCGGGATGAACCGGTAAAATCCTTTCTTGAGGAAGATGGTGAGGTTTTATCATTCCTGGAGAATGTTTATGCTCTTGTAGATGCACATGTCAGCAGATTTGTTTCACGGGGATTTACAAGCCTTATGGTCAATTTCGGATGTACAGGAGGTCAGCACCGTTCTGTATATTGTGCGGAAAGTGTAGCAAGACATCTTTCCGCTATTTCTGGAGTCAGGGTGCATCTAATTCATAGAGAACAGGGTATAGATGAGTTTTTAAATTAGAAGTTTTATGAAGGCAATGATATTTGCGGCGGGTTTGGGAACACGAATGAAGCCATATACCGATACAATGCCAAAGGCTTTGGTTCCAGTTTGCGGCAAGCCGCTGCTTTGGCATGTTATAAGTAAGCTGAAAAAATCCGGTATATCAGATGTTGTTATAAATGTGCATCATTTTGCCTCAATGATTGAGGAGTTTGTTGCAGCAGAGTCTTCTTTTGGTATCAATATCTCTATTTCTGACGAGAGGGATTTGCTTCGGGAAACAGGAGGCGGTATCAGGCATGCCGGTAAATATCTTTGTCCTGATTCTGATAATGTATCTGAAACTGCTTCAGATAAAGAATGCGGTTCTTTCCTTGTCCATAATGCTGACATTATTTCAAATCTTGATATAAGGTGGTTTCAGTCATCAGTAAGGCCCGAGGCATTGGCTACATTACTTGTGAGTAGAAGGGAAACATCAAGATATCTGCTTTTCGACAATGATATGCGGCTTGCAGGGTGGACAAATGTCTCTACTGGTGAAATCCGTTCTCCTTTCCGTGATTTGGATCCGGCGTCATGCAAGAAACTAGCTTTTTCAGGAATTCACATTATTTCAAATAAAGTATTTCCGGTCTTTGAAAAAGAGGGATTCGGCGAAAGGTTTCCTATAATGGATTTTTATCTAAAAGTGGCTGACAGATACCCGATTTACGGTGTTTGTGCAGACTCATTGCAATTGGCGGATGTCGGCAAGCCGGATTCAATACCTTTGGCAGAGTCAATCTTGTCTGAATGTGATTAGCCACCGGATGTATTTATATCAACACCACTTTTGCCGTTATCGGCAAAAGTGGTGTTGATAACATGATTGATTGTTAATAACTTTTCAGATAGTTGAAACTCATTAAGTCAATCTTGACTATCACTGAAAATGCTTGACAGATTTAGGGGCGATTAACTAAACTATTTTACAGCGTTTATTCGCTTGACTA
>URDD01000013.1 GCA_900546395.1 uncultured Bacteroidales bacterium
GAACTCTGGAAGAACCTTCCGACTGCGACTTCGCAATCCTTTAAAACAACGAAAGCCGACCCAAAAGGGTCGGCTCCACTCGATTATACTATTCTGTCAGACCACATCTGTATAATGTGGGATCACGGGAAACATTTAGAACTTGGCTCCATCAGGAGTAACGAATAAAAAGAGGGTGAGTCTCAGACCTACCCTCTTTATCAAGTGTTTGCTCAGGATGTTATTTCTGTCTGACAAAAATCTGTACCGGACAACCTGTAAAATCGAACTTTTCTCTTAGGCGATTCTCAAGAAATCTTTTATATGGATCCTTGATGTACTGTGGTAGATTGCAGAAGAATGCAAATGAAGGAGATCTTGTGGGAAGTTGTGTTACATATTTTATCTTTATGTATTTTCCTTTCCATGCAGGCGGCGGATAGTTCTCTATCTCAGGCAGCATAGCATCGTTCAATGCAGAAGTCGGTATGCGTCTGGAATAGTTGTCATATACCAGCTTGGCCGCGTTCAGCACATCCATTATTCTCTGCTTGTTTATGACAGAAGTAAAAATAATAGGCAGGTCATTGAATGGAGCAAGCCTGCTTTTCAATGTCTCGGTGTAGTTTTTCATTGTGTTACTGTCTTTTTCTACAGCATCCCATTTGTTTACAACGAGAACACAGCCTTTCTTGTTTCTGTGGATAAGGTTGAATATATTCATATCCTGAGCCTCAAGACCGTATTGCGCATCAATCATCAATATGCATACATCAGAGTGTTCTATTGCTCTGATTGAGCGCATTACCGAATAGAATTCCAGATCTTCGTGCACCTTGGACTTCTTTCTCATTCCTGCTGTATCAATCAGCATGAATTCGTGTCCGAATTTTTTGTAATGTGTGCTGACGGAGTCACGAGTGGTTCCGGCAAGCGGGGTTACGATATTCCGTTCCTCGCCGAGCAGGGCATTGGCAAGTGATGACTTGCCTACATTTGGTTTTCCTACTATTGCGATATGAGGCAATTCCGGGTGGTCTTCAGCAGATTCCTGTTCTTCAGGAAGTTCGTTTATGAGGTGGTCAAGAAGGTCTCCTGTTCCGCCTCCGTTCGCTGCCGATATGCTCCAGATTTCTCCCAATCCCAGAGAGTAGAACTGGAATGTATCGTATACCTTTTCTCCGGTATCCACCTTATTTACTGCGACAACGACTGGTTTTCCGCTTCTTCTGAGCAGGTCGGCTATCTCTTCGTCATAGTCAGTAATGCCAGTCGATGCTTCTACCATGAAAAGTATAAGATCTGCTTCTTCTACGGCTATTACGACCTGTCTTCTGATGGCTTCCTCAAAAATATCATCAGAGTTGGATGTATAACCTCCTGTGTCAACTACAGAAAACTCTCGTCCGCACCATTCGCATCTTCCGTAGTGGCGGTCTCTTGTAACGCCTGCTGTCTCATCGACAATGGCCTGGCGCATTCCTACCAGACGGTTGAAAAGCGTTGATTTCCCTACATTAGGGCGTCCTACTATAGCTACAAGACTCATTTGTTTTTACTTAAGTTTCGCAAGCAATTAAGTTGTTAATACTCGAAGACTTGTGCCATACTTGCGAAACTTTTTCACACCGCACAT
The DNA here is from genome assembly GCA_900546395.1 of uncultured Bacteroidales bacterium. Taxonomy (GTDB): domain Bacteria; phylum Bacteroidota; class Bacteroidia; order Bacteroidales; family UBA932; genus Cryptobacteroides. The sequence goes on from URDD01000013.1 coordinate 1,616, forward strand.
TCTTCTGTTGCGTTCCCCCCTTCCCGGGTTACTTGGACATAACGTCGCATCCGGCGCAGTCAGAGCATCCCAAATCACTGCACTCTGTCGCCTTTCTGCCCTTTTTCCTTCCCCACATTTTCATCTCGTCATCTTTCGCGCATTTGATTCCAAGTTTTCTCATTTCCTTGTTCCTGCTTATTTCAGTTTCTGGGAAACGGCCGTTTTTTCGGAATATTATGTTGAAACATAATCCGATTATACTTAGTCCTACGAGGAGTAGCGCTGCGATGAAAATCTTCATATTCTATTCTCTAATTCTTTAATTCTCAGATGAGGAAAGTGTCTGATATAGGTTCGTAATTATAGACTTTCTCAATCGTATTTGCAAAAGTTTCCGCTACGGAAAGAACGGTGATTTTTTTCTTGTCCTTTTCCGGGTCTGACGAAAGAGGGATAGTATCCGATACAATCACTTCTTCAAGAGCAGATTCTGCGATCCTTTCATATGCGTTTCCTGAAAAGACTGCATGTGTTGCACATGCCCTTACGCTTTTCGCTCCCATTTCTTTCAATACGTTTGCAGCCTTAGTCAGGGTGCCTGCAGTATCTATCATGTCATCTACTATCACTACATTCTTACCAGCAACGTCACCTATAGCTGTGATTGATCCGACAACATTGGCTCTTTCACGAGATTTGTGGCAGATAATTACAGGACACTGAAGGTATCTGGCATAGGCATTGGCTCTTTTGGCTCCGCCCATGTCAGGAGCTGCGATTGCGAGATTTTCTATATTAAGATCCCTGAGATAAGGGAGGAAAATAGTGCTTGCATACAAATGGTCAACAGGGAAGTCAAAGAATCCCTGAATCTGGTCCGCATGAAGGTCGCAAGTCATTACGCGGTCACAACCTGCTGCATGCAGGATGTTGGCTACAAGCTTTGCACCAATTGAAACCCTTGGCTTGTCTTTTCTGTCCTGTCTTGCCCAGCCGAAGTATGGCATGACTGCTATTACAGTGTGGGCGGAGGCTCTTTTGGCTGCATCAATCATAAGAAGCAGTTCGAACAGGTTCTCTACAGGAGGGAATGTTGACTGAACTATGAAAACGGTAGCGCCTCTGACGCTTTCATTGAATGAAGGCTGGAATTCACCGTCGCTGAAGACCAGTACTTCCGATTTGCCGAGTTCTGTGCCTAGTGTTTTGGCAATCTTTTCCGCAAGGGGTTTTGAACTCCTGCAAGTGAAAATTTTCATTTTATGTTCGTTGTGCATCGTAATGAGGTTTTATTGTTGTGTTCCTTTATCCAATGTGTCGTATATTGATTCAATGTAATTCAGAATTTCATCTTTGCCGAGTCCTGTTTCAGATGAACTGACAAATACAGGAGGAAGCTCTTCCCAATATTCCAGTATTGCCTTTTTATTGGATTCAATTTGTTTTTCCCTGGCTACAGGCCCCAACTTGTCTCCTTTAGTAAAAATTATTGAGAACGGAATTCCTTTCTCTCCAAGTTTAAGCAGGAAATCCATATCTGTTTTTCCAATGTCGTGACGCGAGTCAATAAGGACGAACAGCATAACAAGTTCTGGAGACAGGTCTATGAAATTGTTTATTACCTGCTGCAACTTCTGCAAGCCTGATTTTGACATTTTTGCATAGCCGTATCCAGGCAAATCTACCAGATACCACTGCTTGTTGATAAGAAAATGGTTGACAAGGCGAGTCTTTCCGGGAATGCCTGAAGTCATAGCCAGTTTCTTGTTGTTGCATAGCATGTTGATAAGTGATGACTTTCCGACATTGGATCTGCCAATGAAAGCAAATTCCGGGAACTTCTGTTTCGGCTTTTCGGAAATTCGGGTACTGCTGCCTGCAAATAATGCTTCGGAAATCTTCATGTCGTATATTGACTTATTAAGTTTGCAAATATATTAATTTTTGGAGAAACTTCCATATTGGCGGAGGTGTTTTTGAGAGATAGTGGAGTATCCTTGTCTTTTATGCTAAAAATATATGAAATAAGTATGCGCAAAAAGGATTTTTATTAAATTTGTATTGTTTGAATAAATAATTTATATGGAAAAAGATGTTTATGACCTCTATGAGCTTCAGTCTCAGCTGAAGGAAGGGATTGAACGCCTTTTCCCGTCCAAAATCTGGCTTCGTGCGGAAATCAGTGCCATCAAGGCCCGTGTCGGGGGACATTGTTATCTGGAACTTTCCCAAAGTGGGGAAAACGGGCTTGTCGCAAAAGCCCAGGCAGTAATATGGAGTTCAAGATACCGTTTCATTGCTCCTTTTTTTGAATCAGTGACAGGATCTCCTCTTAAAGAGGGGATATATGTTATGATTCAAGTCCAGGTAAGTTTCAGTCAGCTTTACGGTTTGACTTTGGCTGTCAATGATATTGATCCTGAATTTTCTTTGGGAGAAAATGAAAGACAGAAACTTATGACTATAGAAAGGCTGAAACATGAAGGCCTTATAGGACTTCAGCAGGAGCTGTCTGTTCCTTTGTTGCCGTACAGGATAGCTGTCATATCAGCTCAGGATGCGGCAGGATACAGGGACTTCATGAAGCATCTGCATGAAAACGAGTACGGATTTGTATTTCACACAGATTTGTTTCCTGCATTGATGCAAGGGGCGGAAAGCCCTGCTTCAATTATTTCGGCATTGGATGCTGTTGCATCCTCTGGTGAAGATTATGATCTGGTGGCTGTCCTAAGGGGTGGCGGAGGAAAACTTGATCTGGCCTGCTTTGACGATTATAGCCTTTCAGCTTATATTGCCCGGTTCCCGTTGCCTGTATATTCTGCAATCGGGCATGATCAGGACTATCATGTGTGTGATATGGTGGCTTATATGTCATTGAAGACACCTACTGCATTGGCTGATGAATTAGTGGGTATGTATATGTCTGAAGATTCCAGGATTGCGTACTGTGCTTCCAGACTGAAGTCTGGCTTGTCAGCAAAGCTTTACCGGTCCGAGAATGCGTTGGCTTCGTCTCTTGTCAGAATAAATGCGGCTTTCAGGGTAAAACTGTCCGCCATGGAGAATATTCTTTCTGTTTTGGAAACACGTTTCATGGCTTCTGATCCGAGAGAGGTGCTGAAGAAGGGTTATGTGCTTGCTGTTGATGGAAAAGGGGTGGTACTGAAAGGAGTGTCGTCAGTCTGCAAAGGGGATGGTATTTCCGTCCTTATGAATGACGGAAAGATTTTGTGTACGGTAGATGAGATTGTATCAGATGAAGAATATGGAAAAAGAAAAATTTGATTACGCAGCATCTGTAGCAGAACTCGAAAATCTGGTAAAAAAGGTTGAGGATCCGGCTACAGGTATAGAAGACATAGGAAAATATATCGAAGAGGCGAGTGTTCTGGTGAAAAAATGCCGTGAGTATTTAAGGACTGCGCATGAGAAGCTGGAGACTTTGGAAGGATCAGGAAATTTTTGATAAGAGCCTTGCCTGAATAATCGCATAATTGATAATCATGGAAAGAGAAGGTGAAAATAGGATGATTTATGACAGAGATCCTTGGCTGAAGCCGTTTTCAGAAGTGATAGATGCCCGTCACAGGCGTATATCGAGTGAAATCGACAGGATTTCGTCCGGTCATGGAGGGTCTTTGTCAAAAGGTATCAACAATCATTTGTATTATGGGCTTCACCGTCAGACTGACGGCACCTGGGTTTTCAGGGAATGGGCTCCTGATGCTATGAAGATTTATCTGACTGGAGAATTCAATAACTGGAAAAAGACAGAGGCTTATGCATTGCATCCGGTAGGAAATGGAAACTGGGAAATCGTTCTGGATGATATGTTCCTGTCGCACGGTATGCTTTACAAACTGTATATAGAGTGGCATGGCGGTGGCGGGGAAAGGCTGCCGGCCTATACGACTAGGGCAGTCCAGGATCCGGAAACTCACCTGTTCAGCGCTCAGGTCTGGGAGCCTGTAAAACCGTATGTATGGAAAAACAAGAGGCCGGCAAGGAGAAATCATCCTCTAATTTATGAATGCCATATCGGCATGAGTTCGGAACAGGAAAAAGTGGCTACATTCGATGAATTTAGAGAGAGTGTGCTGCCTTATGCCGCGTCTTTAGGGTATGATACTATACAGATAATGGCTCTTCAGGAGCATCCTTACTACGGTTCTTTCGGTTACCAGGTGTCTAATTTCTTTGCTTTGAGTTCCCGTTTCGGAACCCCTGAAGAATTCAAGAGACTTGTAGATGAGGCACACGGGATGGGTATAGCTGTAATAATGGATATTGTCCATTCGCATTCTGTAGATAATGAGGCAGAAGGACTGAGCCGTTTTGACGGAAGGGATGATTTGTATTTTTACAGTGGAGACAGAGGACGTCATCCGGCTTGGGGATCACGTTGCTTTGACTATGGAAAACATGAAGTGCAGCAGTTCCTGTTGTCAAACTGCAAATTCTGGCTTGAAGAATATAATCTTGACGGATTCCGCTTTGACGGTGTAACAAGCATGCTCTATTGGGATCATGGTCTGGGTAAGGACTTTGTCGGATATGAAAGGTATTTTGACGGAGGCGTTGACGAGTCTGCTGTAACCTATCTCGCACTGGCCAATATACTCATAAAGGAAATCAATCCGGATGCTATAACAATAGCGGAGGATGTAAGCGGAATGGCAGGACTTGCAGCTCCGTTCGAGTCCGGTGGGGTTGGCTTCGATTTCCGTATGAGCATGGGTATAGCTGATAATTGGATAAAATGGATCAAGACATTGAGTGATGAGAAATGGAGTATGGGGGAAATGTGGTGGCAGCTTACCAATAAGAGAGATGACGAAAAGACTATAAGCTATGCCGAGTGCCATGATCAGGCTATGGTAGGAGACAAGACTATTGCCTTCAGGCTTATGGATAAGGAAATGTATTTCCATATGGATAAGGATTCAAAGTCTCCTGTCATTGAACGCGGTCTTTCACTTCATAAAATGATACGCCTTGTGACTTTAGGAACTGCAGGAGACGGCTACCTTAATTTTATGGGCAATGAGTTCGGTCATCCGGAGTGGATAGACTTTCCGAGGGAAGGAAACGGATGGTCATACAAATATGCCAGACGCCAGTGGTCTCTTGTTAAGGCAGATTATTTGAGATACAGGCCATTGGCCTTGTTTGACCGGGCGATGATAAGTTTTGTGCGTTCGGAAAGACTTCTTTATGAAGCCCCGGAACTTCTTGTGCAGGATGAAGAGAAAAAAATATTAATATTCAAAAGAATAAATTGTATCTTTGCGCTCAATTTCAATCCGGTATCTTCCTTTGCTGACTATGGATTTGCTGCTCCGGCAGGCGAATATGAAGTTGTCCTTAACAGTGATGATACCATGTTTGACGGTTTCGGACGGATTAAAACCGGAGAAAGACATTTGACAGTCAGTGAAAAATCGCAGAACGGCAACCAGACCTATGAAAATACATTGTATTTATATCTCCCTTGCCGTAGTGCTGTTATATTAAAGAATTGTAGTGATAAAATTAAATAATATAGTATGGCTTTTCTAAAATTCAACAAGTCTGAGCTTGTAAACCTGTCTTATTCACTGAAACGTGAAATCATTTCAGCGAATAAGACTGGTGCGTATTGCAATACGTCTATAATCGCCTGCAATACCAGGCGTTATCACGGGCTCCTTGCTGTTCCTGTTGACCGTTTCGGAAAAGGAAAGTATGTCCTGCTGTCTTCTCTTGACGAAAGTCTTGTTGTAAACGGCAAGCAGTTCAATCTTGGAATACACTGCTATGGTGACGTGTATGAGCCGAGAGGTCACAAGTACATCGTGGATTTTGATATGGATCCTGTTCCTTCCATTATTTATAAGGTAGGTGAGGTCCTTTTCAAAAAGTCTTTTATCCTTGCACCTGACAATGATCAGGTGTTAGTGAAATACCAGCTTATGGAAGCGCCTTCCAAAGTGACACTCATGCTCAAACCGTTTTTGGCTTTCAGGAATATACATAGTCTGACAAGCCAGAATTCTGAAGCAGATACAGAGTATGAAAATATTGACGGAGGTGTTTCTTTCTGTCTTTATGACGGCTTTCCTGCGCTTAACATGCAGTTGAGTTGCAAATCGTCATTCCGTTATATGCCTTATTGGTACAATGGGGTCACTTATTCGGATGAGTCACGCAGAGGCTTCGCCTGTAAGGAGGATCTTTTTGTTCCAGGACATTTTGTTCTTGAAATTAAGCCGGGAGATACTGTTGTATTTTCAGCTTCAGTCAGTGAGGCCAATCCGAAACAGCTGAAGAAAAAATGTACCGATATAGAACGGCAACTTCGTGATGTGACTGACTATCATGATATTCTGGCACATAATGCGGACTTGCTGATTTGCAGCAGGAATGACCATAAGCAGATTAATGCTGGGTATTCATGGCTTGAGACAGGACTTCTGAGGGAAACCGTGCTGTCTTTGCCTGGCCTTACTTTGTATGCTGACGGAAATACAAAGGAGTTTGAGGAAATATTGGACAACCTTATTTCTGATGAACAGTCAAGGCTTACCAAGAAGACTACTCAGGTTGAGGCACCGCTGTTGCTGACGGATGCTATCCAGAAATATATTGCCTTTACGGGTGAAGAAAAGAGAGTCTGGACAAAATATGGAAAGATACTTAAATCTATAATAGATAGTTACGCTCCAGGAAAAAGGTCGGAAGTATCGATGTATCCGAACGGTCTTCTTTGGGCTCATATGGACAGGGTGGCTCTATCCTGGATGAATGCATACGTTGACGGCAATCCTGTAACTGAAAGGTCCGGATATCAGGTGGAAACAAATGCAATGTGGTACAATGCCCTTTGTTTTGCCCTTGATATGGAAGCCAAGTATGGAGCCAAGCGCAGCGCTTTCGCATCAAGGTGGAACAAGGTGCGTGAACTTGTCCGCAGTAATTTCCAAAGTGTGTTCTATGACAAGGAAGCAGGTTATCTTGCCGACTATGTAAATGACAGCGGACGCAATATGGATGTGCGTCCGAACCAGCTTTATGCTGTCTGCCTGCCTTATTCACCTGTGGATGATGATGTCAAGATGTCCGTGATTCAGGTTATCAACAACGAGCTTGTTACCTCACGCGGAATCAGGACTCTGTCTCCGAGGAATGAGAAATACCGCGGTGTTTACGAAGGGTCGCAAAGAGAAAGGGATATGGCATATCATCAGGGTTGTGCATTCCCGTTCCTGCTTGCCCCTTATGTTGATATATGCTTTCAGATGTCAGGACCGGCATTCTATAAGAAGGCAGAATATCTGACGGAAGGATTTTATAAAGATATAATAAAGCACGGAGTGGGAGCATTCTCCGAACTTTACGACGGAGACCCTCCTCACGAACCTCACGGAGCGATTTCCTGCGCTTGCAGTACCGCCGCTTTGCTTACTGTAGATTATCTTATGAATAAATATAGGGAGGAGTAGTAATGAAAGTCTTGATGTTCGGATGGGAGTTCCCTCCTTATATATCAGGAGGTCTGGGTACAGCCTGCTATGGAATGACCAAGGGTCTTGCTGCCAATGATGTTGACGTGCTTTTTGTGATGCCGTCGGCATCAGGCGACGAGGATCAGAGTGCTGTTTCGATTATCAATGCAAGTGATGTCCCTGTTGATACTGTATCAAAGTCTGTAGATGAGTTTTTGGGCAAGGTAAGATTTGTGCACATTGACTCCAATATGGTTCCATATGTGGATCCGGAAGATTTCTCCAAGATGGTCGAGGAGGAGAGAAAGAGACAGGTGACCAGTTTCAGGATAAATTATGGCCAGAAATATAAGTTCTCGGGTAAATACGGGGCCAATCTTATGGAAGAGGTTGCAAGATATGCAATGGTGGGAGCTACGATTGCAATGCAGCATAAGGATGAAATAGATGTCATCCATGCCCATGACTGGCTAACATATCTCGCCGGGATAGCTGCCAAAGAACTTACAGGGAAACCGCTGGTGATACATGTTCATGCCACTTCTTTTGACAGGAGCAGTGATGACAAGATTGATACGAGGGTCTATGATATAGAGCGCAAGGGTATGGAGGCAGCTGACTGTGTGATGGCTGTAAGTGACCTTACCAGAAATATTGTAATCAACCGTTATGGTATAGATCCTTCCAAAGTCGTCACTGTGCATAATGCTGTGGATTTCAGCGGAAGGGAGAACCTTGAAGTTGAACGAGGTGTCAAGGATAAGGTTGTTACTTTCCTTGGCCGTGTCACTTTCCAGAAGGGCCCCGAATACTTTATCGAGGCGGCGGCCAAAGTCTTGAAAAGATGTAACAATGTCCGTTTCGTGATGGCGGGAAGCGGTGATATGCTTAACAGATGTATTCATCATGTAGCACGTCTTGGTATTTCCGACAGATTCCATTTTACAGGATTTCTCCGCGGAGCCGATGTCCAGAAAATGTTTGCATTGTCGGATGTCTATATTATGCCTTCCGTTTCAGAGCCATTCGGAATTTCTCCATTGGAAGCAATGCGTTCCAATGTTCCTACTATCATATCCAAGCAGTCAGGTGTGGCTGAAGTCTTGAAGTATGCCATAAAAGTCGATTTCTGGGATGTCGATGCCATTGCAGACGCCATCTACGGTTTGCTGAATTATGATGCAATGGCTGCAATGGCTGCACGTTGTGGCTATGATGAGGTCAATACCCTTAAGTGGAACAATGCAGCCTATAAGGTGAAGAAAGTGTATGAATCTGTGATAAAATAGTTAAAATTACAATAAGTCATGAAAAAGAGTATTTGTCTGTATTTTCAGGTCCACCAGCCAAACAGGTTAAGGTTATACAGATTTTTTGATATAGGTAAAGATTCTCATTATTATGATGATTTTGCCAATAGGACAATTCTGAGAAGGGTTTCGCAGAGATGTTATCTTCCTGCAAATGCACTTCTTCTGGATCTCATAAACAGAAATAAGGGGCAGTTTAAGGTAGCTTTCTCTATTTCCGGTTCTGTACTTGAGCAGTTTGACAGATATGCACCTGACTCTGGAGACAAAAGCGGTACTGATTCCAATTTTATCGGCCAGTGTTGCCTGTGTCAGTGGGCTGCTTCGCGGTACTTTGCAATATTACTTCCAATAATTTCTTCCAGCGCTTTGTGAGACATATTACCATTCATTGGCGTCTCTGGCATCACCTGCAGAGTTCCGTCACCAGGTTGAAAAGCATAAGGCTGCCATAAAAAATTATTTTGGCATGGAGCCTAAGACTTTCAGAAATACAGAGCTTATTTATTCTGATGCTATAGGTTCTATGGTATATGATATGGGCTTCAAGACAATGCTTACTGAGGGAGCAAAGCATGTTCTGGGATGGAAGAGTCCGAATTATCTCTACAGTGGAGCGCAGGCGAAAGATCTCAGACTTCTTCTGAAGAACTCGTCTTTAAGTGATGATATTGCATTCCGTTTCTCTGACAGGACTTGGCAGGACTGGCCGCTGACAGGTGAAAAGTATCTTTCATGGATAAAATCATCTGCCCATAACGATGAAATAGTGAATCTGTTCATGGACTACGAGACATTCGGAGAGCATCAGAAAGCCCAGAGCGGAATCTTTGACTTTATGAGATATTTCCCTGAAGTAGTGCTGAAAGATGGTGAATTTGAGTTTGTTACCCCGGCACAGGCTTCTAAAAAACATGCACCTGTTGGTGAACTTGATGTTCCTGATGCAATTTCATGGGCTGACGAGGAGCGTGATGTGACAGCATGGCTTGGAAATGAACTGCAGAATGATTCATTCAGTAAGTTGTATGAACTTACTGAAAAACTGTCTCTTTTGAACGATCCTGTACTTTGGTCGGATTTCGGTCATCTTCAGGAGAGCGACCACTTCTATTATATGTGTACAAAGTTCTTCTCAGATGGTGCAGTACATAAATATTTCAACCCGTATGATACTCCGTATGAGGCATTTATAAATTATATGAATGTCTTGAGCGATTTTATTATAAGAGTAGATGAGGCTATGTCGGTCAATGATGCTAACTTTGCAGTTTCAAAGACTGAAAAAGCTGAGAAAAAACCTGCTGTCAGAAAAACAGCGTCAAAAAAAACAGCTTCTTCCAAAAAGTAGATTCTGAAAGTCTGTACGGTGTCTAAAAGTTTCGCAAGCCGTGCAGACTTATGAATGTAATTATATTTAGCACTTGCGAAACTTTTTTGTATAAATGAACAATGATTTGATAAGGCCGGATTACCTTTTCGAAGTCAGTTGGGAAGTTTGTAACAAGGTTGGTGGCATTTACACTGTGATTGCCACCAAATCCTTGTATCTCAAGACCGAATTGAAAAGGCATCATATATTGATAGGTCCGGACGTTTGGATGAACGTAGAAGATAATCCTGATTTCATAGAAGATCCACTTCTTTACAGATCCTGGAGAGAAAAGGCTGCATCTGAAGGAATGAGAATCAGGGTGGGAAGGTGGAACGTGCCGGGCAGGCCGATTGCCATTCTTGTGGATTTTAAACAGTATCTCACAAGAAAGGATGAGTTGCTTACCAATATGTGGATGGATTTCGGTGTTGATTCCATATCCGGTAATTGGGACTATGTAGAATCAGCACTTTTCGGTTATGCTGCAGGGCTTGTTGTAGAGAGTTTCTATAAATTCAACCTCTCATCTTCAGACAAGGTGGTGGCTCAGTTTCATGAATGGATGTCCGGTGCCGGTTTGCTGTATCTAAAAAAGACGCAGCTTCCTATAGCGACAGTGTTTACTACGCATGCTACAGTAATTGGACGTTGTATTGCCGGCAACAATCTCCCGCTTTATGATTCTATGGGAATGTATGACGGAGATGCAAAGGCCAGAGAATTTAATGTCGTGGCAAGGCATTCTCTTGAAAAGCATTCTGCAGGAAATGCAGATATATTCACAACTGTCAGTGAAATTACAGCTGCAGAGTGCCGGCAGTTTCTCGGAAGGGAGGTGGATGTCATAACGCCTAATGGTTTTGAAAACAGTTTCACTCCTGCTACGGATGAAGAGTATGATGTTATGCGTAAGGCAGCCAGGGCCAAGTTCGTTGAAATAGCAACTGCTATGTCAGGAGAAGAAGTTCCTGAAAATGCTGTTTTTGTAGGAATAGGCGGCAGGTATGAATGGAAAAACAAGGGAATTGACGTATTTATAGATGCTCTGGCAAAACTGAATGAAAAAAACTTCGAAGGCAAGAGTGTGCAGGCATTCATAATGATACCTTCCGGACACAAGGGACCGGACAAGGATTTGCTTGCAAAACTTTCCGGAGCTGATATTGAATATTCGACACAGGTTTCACATTATCTTATGAATCCTGAGTATGACAGGATTACAGGACGTTTCAGGGAATTGGGATTAGACAATGCCAGAGGCAGAAAGGTAAAAGTATATTTTATTCCGTCTTATCTTAATGGTGATGACGGAATTTTCAACATGAAGTATTATGACCTTCTGGCGGGTCTTGACCTTACCGTATTCCCTTCATATTATGAGCCTTGGGGCTATACACCTCTTGAGAGTCTTGCTTTTAGGGTGCCGACCCTTACTACTACATTGGCCGGTTTCGGACTTTGGGTCAACGAGCATTATATGGGAGATCATCCAGGTATTGCAGTAGTAAAGAGAACTGATGCAAATTATATGGATGTTGTGGATGGTGTCATCGCCCGTTTTAAGGAAATAGCATGTCTTGATAAATCCGGAAGACACAGATATATGGAGAATGCCAAGTCTGTGTCAGAAATAGCTCTTTGGGAAAACAATATCATGTATTACAAGCAGGCCTACTCGGCTGCTATAAATAAAGTTATATCAGAAAGAGGTAATTACCCTCAGAAAAAAAGTGAAAAGCCTATGCAGTATAATAGAATAGACGTTAACCAGCCGTCTTGGAACAGTGTTTTCATAATCCGCCATCTTCCGGACGGACTGAAGGACCTCGAGGTGCTTTCGAGAAACCTCTGGTGGTGCTGGAATGATTCGGCTAAAGAACTTTTCCGTTTGATAGATGAAGACGCCTGGAAGAATTCAGGCGAGAATCCTATCGCAATGCTGGATAAAGTAAGTCTCAAACGTTATCATGAACTTGAAAATGACAGCAGCTTTATCGGTCGTCTCAATTCGGTAATGGGTGAGTTCAATGCCTATATGGCTTTGAAAGAAGAAAGGAAAAGTCCTTCTGTTGCATATTTCTGTATGGAATACGGACTTGATACATCTTTGAAGATTTATTCCGGAGGACTTGGAATTCTGGCAGGAGACTATCTTAAGGAGACCAGTGATATGAATACGAATCTCGTTGCAATAGGCCTGCTTTACAGATACGGATACTTTACCCAGATGCTTTCAGCTCAGGGAAATCAGGTATCAAAATATGATGCTCAGGATTTTATGAAAATTCCTGCAGTGCCTGTAAGGGATGCTGACGGTAACTGGATGACTGTAAGTATAGCATTCCCCGGAAGGAATCTCAACGCAAGACTTTGGAGAGTAGATGTCGGCCGTACCGAACTGTATCTTATGGATACAGATTATGAGGATAATCTTCCTGAGGACAGGTCTGTGACACATCATCTTTATGGCGGGGACTGGGAAAACAGACTTAAGCAGGAACTCCTTCTCGGAGTCGGAGGTATCAGAGCATTGAGAAAGTTGGGGCTGAATCCTGAGGTGTATCATTGCAATGAAGGACATGCTGCATTTATTGGTCTGGAAAGACTCAATGAATATATTCAGAATGACAATCTGGAATTCAGTGAAGCCCTTGAGGTGGTGCGTTCATCGTCATTGTTTACTACGCATACTCCTGTTCCTGCCGGACACGATGCATTTGATGAAGGACTTCTCAGAAAGTATATCGGACATTATCCACAAAGACTGAAGGTAGACTGGGAGACAATGATGTCCTTGGGTAAACTGAACGGATCTGATGTGAACGAGAAGTTCTCAATGAGTAACCTGGCAGCCAATATATCACAGGAGGTAAATGGTGTATCATGGCTGCACGGAGAAGTCAGCAAAGATATTTTTGCAAATATGTATCCTGGTTATCTGCCTGAAGAACTTCATATAAGTTATGTGACAAATGGTGTGCATTATCCTACATGGACGGCTTCAGAGTGGAAAGAAGTCCATTCCAAGGTGTTCGGCGAGGAGTTCAAGACCCATCATTATGACAAATCATGCTTTGAAGGGATTTACAAGGTTGATGATAGGACTGTCTGGAATGTAAGGACATCACTTCGCGCAAAACTTATATCGGCAGTGAAAGAGCGTCTTTCCGATCCTGCTGCTGCGAACCATTATTCTCCTGGTCAGATAGTGACTATCAAGGAAACACTCCGTGACGATGTCCTGACTATCGGATTTGCAAGACGCTTTGCCACATACAAGAGAGCACATCTTCTTTTCCGTGACCTTGACAGACTTGCGGAAATCGTAAATGACCCTAAGAGACCTGTTCAGTTCCTGTTTGCAGGAAAGGCTCATCCGGCTGATAAGGCAGGCCAGGATCTTATCAAGATGATTGTTGATATCTCGAAGATGCCGCAGTTTATAGGAAAGATAGTTTTTGTACCTAACTATGACATATCTTTGGCAAAACTGCTTGTACAGGGTGTTGATGTTTGGATGAACAATCCTACACGTCCGCTTGAGGCATCCGGAACTTCCGGAGAGAAGGCTGCCATGAACGGTGTAATGCACTTTTCTGTTCTTGACGGCTGGTGGGTAGAGGGTTATAAGCCAGGTGCCGGCTGGGCTCTTCCTCAGGAAAGGACATACGATGACCAGAATTATCAGGATGAACTTGATGCAGCCACGATTTATACAATCATTGAGAACGAAATCGCACCGCTGTTCTATGATGTAAATAAGGAAACCGGTTTGTCTGCAGGATGGATTGATTATATCAAAAATACAGTTGCGCAGGTAGCTTGTAACTTTACTACCAACAGGATGCTTTCTGACTATATAAGACAGTATTATGTCCCACAGTCTGCAAGATACGTCAGTCTCGCTGAAAATGACTTCAAGGTTGCCCGTGAGATAGCTTCCTGGAAAAAGCATCTTAGACGAGAATGGCAGAATGTAGGTGTAATATCTGTTGTGAAGACCGGAGGTGCGTATGACTCGGTATCTCTAGGAAAAGAATATAAGGCAGAAGTAGTTCTGAGCATTGCTGATCTCAAGCCTGAAGATATAGGTGTAGAACTTCTTTATGCTACAACTGACAGTAAAGGCAAATATCACATTCAGGAGCGTTATGAATTTTCTCCTGTTGACTGTCATGATGATATTGCAAAGTATCAGGCATCTGTATTGCCTGAAAGAGCAGGTCTTTATCAGGTAGCTGTCAGGATTTATGCAAAGAATTCTCTCATGCCTCACAGACAGGATTTTGAACTTGTAAGATGGTTATAGCAACCGGATTTTTCGACGGTGTCCATATCGGGCACCGTCTTGTAATATCGCAGTTGGTAAATGCAGCAGAAGCACGCGGGGAGGAGAGCCTGATTGTAACATTCTGGCCTCATCCCCGTAATGTGCTGCAACTAGGAGCAAGGACTTTCAGACTGCTTTCTTCTCTTAAGGAAAAGCAGGAGATGTTATTGGAACTTGGTGTTGACAGGGTTGAGATAATCCCGTTTACCAGAGATTTTGGAGCTATGACAACAGAGGAATATCTTCGCGGATATATCATGGACAAATTTGGAGGCACTGCCATTGTCCTGGGATATGACAACAGGATGGGCTCCGATTCCCTTTCGGCAGATGATGTGAGGAAGACTGCGGAAAAACTTGGACTGGACGTAATTATGTCGGGCAAGGTGGAGTCTCAGTCTGGCATTGCAATGAGTTCCACTAAAATACGGAATTTTATTTCTGAAGGGCGAGTAGCAGAAGCAGCGGAAATGCTTGGATACAATTATTCACTTTATGGGGTAGTTGTTGCTGGTAACAGAATCGGGAGGACAATGGGCTTTCCTACTGCCAATATGCAACTCTATGAGCCTTTGAAACTTGTACCTGGCAATGGAGTATATCTTGTCGATGTCGAGACCCTTGGCCGTAAATGGAGAGGAATGTGTAATATAGGAAGACGTCCTACAGTCTCGGCAGGTAATTCTCTTACGATAGAGACCAATATTTTCGGATTTGAAGAAGATATTTACGGACTTGATCTGAAAGTTTCCTTTCTGGAAAAAATAAGGGATGAAATCAGATTTGATTCAATAGACGGTCTGAGGGACCAGCTCTGTAAAGACAGGTCTTTATGTATGTCAAAGTGAATGCAATATTTTTACGAAACTCTGTGATGTTTGAAAAATTATTCTGAACTTTGAACAAAATGAATCTGTTATGTCTACATTTTATATAATATTTATGCTGCTGTTGATTGTGCTTCCTCCTGTCTTCAAGGCAATAGAGAAGGCGCTTTCAAATGCAGGACAGGACAATGGGGCGCGTCAGGTTAAAAGAATGAGGGAAGTTCTCTTTAATGAAGAAAAAGAGAATAAGGATGATGGCAATGACAATGAACCTTGCCCTTCTGTTTCTCCGCAGTATGAAGGGGAAGTATTTCCTGTACCTGATTATATCTATATCAGAGATGGAAAGGAAGCAGAGTCTGAGTCTGTGGCGGCTCCTAAAGTAACCGCCATTCCTCAGGAACTCCTGGAAGGTGGCTACATGTCGGTACGTGATATAGTAGAGAAACGCAGTGCAGCTGGAAATATACAAAAGGCAGTAGTGACAGGGCAGGAAAATGTCAGGAAAATCGATCCGAAGAAGCTTGTCTTGTATTCGGAAATCATGAAGACCAAGTTTTGAAGTCCTTTTGTTTTAGAAGATAAATATTACTATATTTGCAAAAACGGACAGGTCGGCCAAAAAGTGATTTTTTGGTCGATTGTTAATTTTATATGTCAATTAAATAGAAAATATAATGGAACTACATTACATGACCCAGGACGGGCTTGACAAATTGAAAAAAGAACTTTCTGAAGCAATTTCGCAAAGGCCTGTTATTTCTGCCCAGATAGCAGAAGCAAGAGACAAAGGTGACCTTTCAGAGAATGCAGAGTATGAAGCTGCAAGAGAAGCGCAAGGCTTGCTTGAACTGAGGATTGCCAAACTGCAGAATCTGGTTGCAAACGCCAGAGTGATTGACGAGTCTCAGATTGGAACAGACAAGGTGCAGATGTTGAACAAGGTCAAAGTCAAGAATCTGAGCAATAACCAGATAGTCGAATTTACACTGGTGGGTGAAAGCGAGGCTGACTTTGCAGCAGGAAAACTTGCTGCAACTACTCCTATCGGAAAAGCATTGATGGGACACTCAAAAGGAGAGACTGTTGAGGCTAAGGTGCCGTCCGGTATTATAAAATTTGAGATTCTGGATATAACTCTATAAGGATTATGCCTACTATATTCACAAAAATCGCAAAAGGGGAGATTCCATCGTACAAGGTTGCAGAAAATGATGAATTCTATGCTTTCCTTGATATAAATCCTCTTGCTAAAGGACATACCCTTGTCATTCCAAAGAATGTTGAAGATGATTATATCTTTCATCTCGATGACAGTACATATCTGGGATTGTGCGCTTTTGCAAAGAAAGTGGCGGTAGCTCTTGGCCTAGCTGTCCCATGCAAAAGAGTTGGAGTTGCGGTATTGGGAATGGAAGTGCCTCATACTCATATTCATCTTGTTCCGCTTAATTCTGAATCTGACATGGACTTCAGAAAGGAAAAACTGGAACTTACTAAGGAAGAATTTGCTGAAATAGCATCATCGATTTTGACAGAATATGAAAAGCTATAGAAATTGCTGGACAGCTGCCGTTGTTTCGGCCCTTATCCTTATATCCTGTGGCAGACAAACTGAAATTTCAGGAACTGTTTCCGGACTTCCGGATGGGGAAGTGGTAGTGAAACTGCTTGACATGAATACATATAGAGTATTGGATACATTATCTCTGGATGCTGCGGGTAAATTTTCTTATAAGGTTGATGTCGAGAAAGGGCAGCCTGAATTTGTCTATCTGTTCCATAATGATACAAAGCTGGCTTCGTTGTTGCTTGACAGTGGGGAGCACGCCGAAGTCAAAGCTGATACATCTGGAAATTACTCTGTGTCTGGATCGGCAGAAAGTGTCAGGCTTGCAGAAGTGGAGAAGTCGTATTCTGAGTTTTCAGACAAGTTCATGAGTATAGCAGACAGGCTGGCTGAAATGGAAAACAGTGACCCGGAAGCAAAAAAACTTAAGCGCGAGATGGCTTCAGCCTATACGGAGTATTATCGAAGCAGGGTCAAGTATGTTCTTGAAAATTCACATTCCCTTACAGTTATACCTGTGCTCTATCAGACAATAGGCGTGAATCTTCCTGTCTTTGCCCAGGAAACTGATGCGATACATTTTACGAATGTCTGTGATTCACTGGAACAGGTTTATCCTGATTCAAGGTACGTAAAGTCTTTAAGGGCAGAAGCGAAACGGCGTTCGGACTTGCTGGTGCTTAACACAAGACTGAAAAATGCCCCTCAGCTTGCTTATCCTGATCTTGAACTTCCTGACATCAGCTCAAAAAAAATCAAATTGAGTTCTGTGGACTCAAAGGTGGTTCTTCTTCATTTTTGGACTGCATCAGATCCTTCCCAGAAGATGTTTAACCAGGATGTATTGAAGCCTGTGTACAGGGACTTCCATTCTAAAGGTCTTGAAATATATCAGGTGGCTATTGATGTTGACAAGGCTGTTTGGGCAAGAGCAGTCAAGGACCAGAAGTTGGATTGGATTAATGTATGTGACGGTCTAGGGTTGAGCTCACCGGTTGTAAGTACATACAACCTCGACAAGCTTCCAGTCTCATTTATAATAGCTGATGGAAATCTTGCCGAAGGCCGTATCGTTGACGAGAAATCCTTAAGAAAAGTTCTCGGAGGTTTGCTGAAATAATCAGACTACCGCTTCCGTGTAAGAATGTTTTTCTTGCTGACGGTAGCTACAAATTCTTTAAGATAGAACGGTTCGAAGTACGCTACGTCTTTGAACCGTTTTTCTTTATATGCCTCTATTGCAGGATGCAGCATGGAGGATGCTTTGGGGCAGCATTGTATGAAGTGCGCATTAGGGTGTTTTATGACACCTGATGTCTTTTCTGCTCCGTCTCCTATGAAAAGTACGGGAGACTGCTCCAGTATTTCGCTGAAACTTGAGCAGTCTATTATAGCAGGAGTTGTTTCGCTCATCTGTTTGCCCTCTGCCGAGAAAATGGAAGAATATACCTCCATTCTTCTGGCATCAATCATCGGTACGATATACCGGCATCCTTCAGGGAGAAGATTGCCGTCAATCGCTTGCCATACCAGAGTATCCAGTGTGCCTGTTGCCAAAAGAGGTATTCCGGCACCGAAGCAGAGACCTTTTGCTGTAGATACTCCTACTCTGAGTCCAGTGTAAGATCCTGGACCCATGCTCACGCATACTGCCGAGCAATCTGTAAGAGATAGTCCGGCTTCATCAAGAAGTTCTTTAACAAATACTGCTGTAAGTGATGCGTGCGCCCTGTCTTTGGAGTTTTCTTTATATCCGGTCAGTTTTCCATTCTGGGCAAGAGCAACTGAGCAAAGTGCCGTAGAGGTTTCTATAAGTATAATATTTTCCATATTTTCCTGATTAGTAAAGTGAAAATAATAACCTGCATCAGATTTGAATAAGATTTCTGATTATAGATTGATTTCCGGAGAGGGAGTATAGTGGTGCTAAACGACCGATGAGGAGATCAATATAGAACTGAAAGATATTCATAAGATGATGTATGCTATTTTTGAAATTTACTTAATTGAATAATAATTGTTTGAGATAAGGGAATACTGTATATGCCATATGTCTGAAATGAGGATACAGTACTGATTCAGAAAAGTAACTCTCGTGTACTATATTAAAAGTTTTATTCAGTGAGTCGAACAGTATTATTGCGAGCCCTATGAAAAGTGCACATTTTACAAGAGCAAAGATAACTCCAAGAATTTTGTTCAGCCATCCTAACATTACAATCTTTATGCTTGCCTCAATTATTTTTCCTATTGCAAACAAAATGAATATTACTGCTATTAGAATCAGTGTAAATGCTGTTATGTTCAGTATTGCAGGAGATGCGGACGGGATGAACTGTCCGATCCATGAGCTGACTTCAGATGAGAATCTGAAAGAAAACCATGAGCCAAGTACAATAGAAAAAATTGATACTACCTGAGCGACAAGTCCTTTTCTAATGCCGTTGATTAGCGCAGGTATGAAGCAGATGATAATTATGATGTCCAGAAAATTCATTAATTTTAAAAAAGTTATTATGTATATCAGACCTTTGCTTATATAATCGCTTCAGTGTCTGCATAGTCAAAATAAATTTTGCTATATTTGCAGTTTGATAAAAGTCACATTTGCCTTACGGCGTACAAAATTAGACAAAAAAATTATATATATATGAAATTCAGAGAATATAAAGGTCTCGATCTGGTGGCTACTGGAAACGAAGTCCTGGACAGATGGAAGAAAAACAATGCGTTCGGCCGCTCCCTTGAAGTAAGGGAGGGTGCTCCGGAGTTCATATTTTTCGAAGGACCGCCTTCGGCAAACGGAATGCCTGGAATCCATCATGTCATGGCACGCTCAATAAAGGATGCCGTCTGCAGATATAAGACGCAGAGCGGATATCGCGTGGAGAGACGCGCAGGATGGGATACGCATGGATTGCCAGTGGAACTTGGCGTCGAGAAAATGCTTGGTATTACAAAGGAGGATATCGGATCAAAGATTACTGTAGAAGAGTACAATAGAGCTTGCCGTAAAGAGGTTATGAAATATACCAGAGAGTGGGTTAACCTTACTGAGAGAATCGGCTATTGGGTGGATATGGATGAGCCGTATATCACTTACGATAACAGGTATATCGAGACCCTGTGGTATCTTCTCAAGAAAATATATAATAAGGGCCTGCTTTATAAAGGTTATTCTATCCAGCCTTATTCTCCGGCAGCCGGAACAGGTCTCAGTTCTCATGAATTGAACCAGCCTGGATGTTACCGGGATGTAAAGGATACTACTGCCATGGTGCAGTTTGAGGTTATAAAGAATGAGAAGTCACAGATGCTTTTCGGATGTGAGACTTTCCCTGTGTTCTTCCTTGCATGGACGACCACGCCGTGGACATTGCCTTCAAATACGGCTCTTTGCGTGGGTCCTGGAATTGACTATGTAAGAGTATTGTCCTTTAATCCATATACTGGAGCACCTGCAATTTATATAGTTGCCGAGGCTCTTTTAAACTCCGTTTTCAATCCTAAGGCAAAGGATATCCAGATTGAAGATTATAAACCTGGAGATAAACTTGTGCCTTACAGGGTACTGGAAGGGAAGTTCAAGGGTACAGAGCTTTCAGGCATAGCTTATCATCAGTTGATTCCTTGGTTCAAGCCTGATGCCGGCGCATTCAGGGTAATCACAGGTGATTATGTGACTACGGATGAAGGTACTACAGGTATCGTCCATATAGCACCTACATTCGGTGCTGATGATGACAAGGTAGCCAAGGCTAACGGCATTCCTCCTCTTATGGTGATTGACCGTAACGGCGACCGCCAGGCTCAGGTTGACAGAAAGGGACGTTTCTACAGAGTGGAAGATCTGGATCCGGCGTATGTTTCGGAGCGTATGTCTGATGATTACCGGGAGTATGCAGGACGGTATGTGAAGAATGCCTATGATGAAACTCTTGCCCCGGATGCGCCTACTTTGGATGTAGATATATGCGTGATGCTGAAGCAGCAGGGAAAGGCATTCAAGATAGAGAAGCATGTTCATACGTATCCTCATTGCTGGAGAACTGACAAGCCCGTACTTTATTATCCTCTGAATTCCTGGTTTATCAGGACGACTGCAGTACGAGAGAGGATGATAGAACTGAACAATACAGTTGAGTGGAAACCTGAATCTACTGGTACAGGCCGTTTTGGAAAATGGCTTGAGAATATTCAGGACTGGAACTTGTCCAGAAGCCGCTATTGGGGAACCCCTCTTCCTATATGGAGAAGCGAGGACGGAAAAGAGGAGAAGTGCATAGGATCTCTTAAGGAACTTTATTCAGAAATAGAAAAAGCCGTTGCGGCAGGGGTTATGGAGTCAAATCCTTTAAAGGAGAAAGGTTTTGATCCTGCAGACATGTCCAAGGAGAATTATGACAGGATAGATATCCACAGACCTTATGTAGATAATATTTTTCTGGTATCAGACAACGGTAAGAAGCTTATTCGTGAAACAGACCTCATTGATGTATGGTTTGATTCAGGTGCTATGCCATATGCTCAGGAAGGTCTTCGTAACCTTGCTTCCAAGGAGTTCGGTTGTACGGCTGATTTCATAGCTGAAGGAGTTGACCAGACCAGAGGGTGGTTCTATACACTTCATGCAATCCATACTATGGTAAGTGACAGCCGTGCATACAAACGTGTGATTTCAAACGGACTTGTATTGGATAAGGAGGGAAACAAGATGAGCAAGCGTCTTGGCAATGCCGTAGATCCTTTTATGGCCTTGGACAAGTATGGTGCAGATGCTCTCAGATGGTATATGCTTACCAACGCGCAACCTTGGGACAATCTCAAATTCGATGAGGCAGGAGTAGATGAAATCAGGAGAAAGTTCTTCGGAACACTGTATAATACATATTCATTCTTTGCTCTGTATGCAAATATAGACGGTTTTGATCCTGCGTCACAGACAAAGGTTCCAGTAGCGGAAAGGCCTGAAATAGACAGGTGGGTCATATCTTTGCTTAACACCCTTGTGAAAGATGTTACTGCAGCCTATGAGGATTATGATATTACAGCTGCCGGCCGTCTTATACAGGATTTTGTCTGCGACCACTTGAGTAACTGGTATGTCCGCCTTAACAGAAAGAGATTCTGGGGAGGTACGATGGATAGAGATAAACTTACAGCATATCAGACACTTTATGAGGTACTTGTAGATATTGCCAGGATGGCGGCTCCTATAGCACCGTTCTTTATGGAAAGGATGTATCTGGATCTTGTGCCAGGTGCAGAGTCCGTACATTATGTAGCAATGCCTGATTACGATGCTTCAGTAGTGGATAAGGATCTTGAAGAAAGAATGGCTTTGGCCCAGAGAGCTTCATCCATGGTGCTTGCTCTGAGAAGAAAAGTCAACATAAAGGTCAGACAGCCTCTGTCCAAACTGATTGTGCCTGTAATTGATACAAGAGTCAAGGAACAGTTGGAGAAAGTCAAGGCTTTGATTCTCGGAGAGGTCAATGTAAAGGAAGCGGAGTTTATCCCTGATACTGCAGGTCTCATAACCAAGAAGATAAAGCCTAATTTCAAGACTCTCGGAAAGGTATATGGAAAACAAATGAAAGAGATTGCTGCTGCGTTTGCATCCCTTTCACAGGAAACCATATCGGAAATTCAGGCAAGTGGAGTTGCCGGATATGTCCTTCATCTGGCGTCAGGAGATGTATCTCTCTCCGTAGGTGATTACGAAATCATTTCCGAAGATATGCCTGGATGGCTTGTAGCGTCTGACGGCCCACTTACTCTTGCTCTTGATGTTACGATTACCGATGAACTCAGAAGGGAAGGTATCGCCAGAGAGTTGATAAACAGAATACAGAATCTTAGAAAGGACAGCGGTTTTGATGTTACTGATAAAATAGATGTTACCGTATTTGCTTCAGGTGATATCAAGACTGAGATAGAGGATTCTTTGGAATTCTTTAATGGGTATGTCGTGGTTCAAACTCTTTCACGTTCGATTTCCGTATCGGAAGAGACAGGAAGAGGAACGGAAGTAGAGTGGGGAGAAGCTTCAATCAGAATAGAGGTGAAAAAAATTCAATAATATTAAAACTGACATAACTATGGCAGAAACAATGAAAACGAACGAACCTGAAAGCAAGGTGCGTTATAGCGATGAGGAACTTCAGGAGTTCAAGGCGATTATATTGGAAATGCTTGAAAAGGCTAAAAAAGAATATAAGATACTACGCGATGTCGTGACTCACGGTTCCAGCAATGATATAGAAGATACCTCACCTACATTTAAGGTTATGGAGGAAGGTGCCTCTACCCTTTCGAAGGAAGAGGCCGGACAGTTGGCGCAGCGTCAGTATAAATTTATCCAGAATCTTGAAGCAGCGTTAGTACGTATTGAGAACAAGACTTATGGTGTCTGCCGTGTTACTGGCAAACTTATACCTAAGGAGAGACTCAGACTTGTGCCTCATGCCACTCTTACCGTAGAGGCAAAAGAGATGATGAATAAAAACAAGTAAACCCTTTATAATGAAGATTTCAAAGGGTAGGTTTCTTATATGCCTTGGTGTCCTGCTCGTGGTAATAGATCAGGTCATCAAGGTCCTTGTAAAGACAAATATGTCTTTAGGTGAGAGTATTCATGTATTCGGTGACTGGTTCCAGATTTTCTTCATTGAGAATGAAGGAATGGCGTTCGGTATGAAATTCGGAGGGGATGTAGGTAAATTCCTTTTGTCTCTGTTCCGTATTATACTTTTCGGAGCGCTGGTCTGGTGGATACGTGATTTGTTGAAAAAGTCGGATACTCCATTCGGTGTAGTTGTCGGTCTGACACTGATTACAGCAGGTGCAATGGGGAATATAATCGACTGCTGGTTTTACGGACTTATTTGGGATTATGCCCCGTTTATGTTCGGCAAGGTGGTCGATATGTTCTATTTTCCTATAATTGATACTGTCTTTCCAGAGTGGATGCCGTTGATAGGTGGTCATCCTTTCCTGTTTTTTGCTCCGGTATTCAATTTTGCAGACAGTTGTGTTACGTGTGGGGCTCTTTATTTGCTGTTTTTTCAGTTCAAATATTTTGCAAAAGAAAACAAGTGACGGAATTTCCGTCACTTGTTTTCTTTATAGCTTGCTTTCAATGAGTAAATTTCCGAATTCTTCTATATTCTTGGCAATTAGATCTGGCGGGTAGAATTCAGGGTTCTTTTCCGTTTTGGCTTTTTCAGCTACAGCAAGAGCTGTTTCAAGAGTTGTTTCACCGGAAAGTACCAGTACTCCGAATGCTCCTGCATTATGTGCCATGGCTGTGTCTGTGTAAATCCTGTCACCGACCATAGCTATTTCCTCCGGTCTCAGAGAGTGTCTTTCCATTATGCCTGTAAGCATATTCGGATCCGGTTTACCGAGTGTTATGTCAGGTTTGCGTCCGGTAGCATGCTCGATGCATTTGCAGATGGAGCCGCAGTCCACCAATACAGTTTTTTCATTTGTCGGACACACTCTGTCCGGATTGGTTGCTATATATGGTATTCCTTGCGAAGCCCACCAGGCTGCCCTGCATAATCTTGAATAAGTGAGTGTCATATCAAATGAGCCTACTAATACATCAGGAATGTCTTCAGGATCATCGCTGCAGGCTGCGTATCCTGCTTTTTCAAATTGAGATACCATACTTGGAGTACCGAGGAGGTAAAGGCGCTTAGCATCAGGGTAGTGTGATTTGATATAGTCAATTGCAGCGAGAGATGTAGTGTACATATTCTCTTCTGTTGCACTGATTCCCATTTTTTCAAGTTTATTCAGGTAGTCGTCTATAGATTTTGTCGGATTATTCGTAAGGAAGGAGTATCCTATACCGTTGTCAGTCAGTTTCTGAAGAAAACCAATAGTGAATGGAAACAGGTTTGATCCCATATAAATGGTGCCGTCCATGTCCAAGGCTACATGTTTTATTTTGCGAAGCCTTTCTCTGTCGCAGCCAGTAGCGTGCATTTGATTATTTTTCATATTGTAATTGAAGTATTTGAGTTTTAGATGAGGTGTGAAATGAAAAAATACTATTATTATTATTTCGTAATTTTTCACTTCTACTTGCAAATTTAAGCAAAAAAGTTTGATATGAAACCTCTAATTTGTATCTTTGCGAAGTTTTTCTATTAACCCATAAGTAGTAGCTATGATGACTTCAGAACAGAAAAGAAAGTATAATTACTGGCAGTGGAGGACTTTGATTGTCCTTATGATAGGTTATGCTTTTTACTATTTTGTCAGAAAAAATTTCAGTGTGGTGATGCCTGCTTTAGAGTCGCATCTTGGCATTACAAAAGTGCAGCTTGGACTTTTTCTCACTTTGAACGGAATAATTTACGGACTGTCAAGATTTGCAAACGGTTTTCTGGCAGACCGTTTCAGCAGAAGAAAACTTATGGCGTCGGGTCTGATTCTTTCGTCTATTGCCAATTTTGTCATTTGTTTCAGTCCGTCGATGAATTCATTTGTCAATGTTCTGGATACGGAAGGAAAGGCAACAATGACACTTGTATATATTATCGGTTCCGTATGGGTACTTAACGGGTATTTCCAAGGTATGGGAGTTCCTCCTTGCATGAGTCTTATGGCTCATTGGATTCACCCTCGGGAACTGGCTACGAAACAGTCTATTTGGAATGCATCACATTCTATCGGAGCCGGGCTGATAAGTGTTATTTGCGCATTTATACTGGATCATTACGGTTATAGTGCATGGCAGTTATGCTTTGCTGTGCCTGCATCCATAGCACTTGTCGGGGCATTTGTCCTTTTGTTTACACTTAAGGATACACCATCTTCAGTAGGACTTCCTGAACTTGAGGAGATGGAAGGAGGTAAATCAGAATCTCACGAAACAGAGGAACTTACAGGCTCTGCATTTAAAAAGTTCATAAACAGGCTTGTTTTCGGAAATCCGATAATATGGATACTGGCTGTATCTAATTTCTGTATATATGTTGTACGCTTTACTATTCTGGACTGGGGGGCTACATTTCTTACTCAGTACAAAGGAATGGAAATTTCTCATGCAGGCTCAGTCGTAGCTGCATCCGAAATTATAGGAGGAATAGCTGGAATGTTGTTGGCCGGTTGGTTTACAGATAAGTTCATGAAGAGCCGTGCGCATAGAACTTGTCTGTTCTGTACTATCGGTGCCACTCTTTCTTTCTTTTTGTTCTGGCAGGTGCCCTCTTCTATGAACTGGCTTGCTGCTGCTTTCCTTTGCTTGTCCAGTTTCTTCATTTACGGACCTCAGGCATTGTTGGGGATTGCTGCATCAAATCAGGCTACTAAAAGAGCATGTGCCACGGCAAATGGAATTCTTGGAATCTTCGGATATGCCAGTACTACCGTGTCAGGATTGGGATTCGGCTATCTCGCCCAGCATTTCGGTTGGAATTCGGTATTTATGGTTTCGGTAATTATAGGTATCGTCGGCTCCATAGTAATAGCTTTTATGTGGAATGCAAAAGCGGACGGATATGAAAAAGCAGAAGAAGTCCTGAAAGAAATTCATAACGGATCTATATAAAGACATATAAATTCAGAAAAAACTTTAAAAAACAGAAAAATCCGGTCCTTTACGCAGCGATGAAGGGCCGGATTTTATTTTAAGTCTTTATCTTTGCCCGCTAAGTATAAGTTGAATTTTCTTTTAAGTTAATGATATAAATGCTTTGTGTTGAGGAAATTGAGGTATGAAGATAAAGGAATTGGGACGGGATGACAGACCTCGGGAAAAATTGTCGGAAAAAGGCCCTTCGGCATTAAGTAATGCAGAATTGCTTGCAGTACTTTTACGTACAGGTACAGGAAAATTCAATGTTGTAGATACAGCAAGAATGCTTTTGAAATCGGCTGGAGACAGTCTTCTTTCACTTGCAGCTATGGACCAGAGGGAATTGTGCAAGACTTGCGGCGTGGGACCGGATAAGGCTGCTGCTGTTACTGCGGCCTTTGAACTTGGCAGAAGGCGCGAGCAGGAGAGTGCCGGCTCTGACAGAATCTCTGTTACCAGGCCTGAAATGATATTCATGATGATGCTTCCTTTGCTTAGGGGGTTGAGGCATGAGGAATGCTGGGTAGTATTCCTGAACAGGGCGAATTATGTCATAGGACGTGAAAAAGTGAGTTCCGGAGGTCTTGACAGTACTGTCATGGATATAAAACATATAGTAAGAAAATCCCTTGATATCATGGCTAGCGGAATAATCCTTGTCCATAACCACCCGTCTGGCAATCCAAGGCCAGGTGTCAGTGATATCCGTTGTACGGAAAAACTGAAAAAGGCTGTAGATACATTTGATATATCGCTGGTAGATCATATTATAGTGGCAGATGATTCTTATTACAGTTTTTCTGATGAGGCTGTTTCTGTTTCAGGAAAGTGAGAGGTACTGATGCAAGTCTCTTATGAGAAATCTTTTCAGAATTGCCTGAAATGACTTATATTTGACGCAGAAATCACAACTCTGAAAATTATGGAAATCATTAATCTTGGTAAAGATAATTCTATCCTGAACAAATTTGTGGCACAGATGAGGGACCGGCAGGTGCAGAAGGACAGTATGCGTTTCCGATCAAATCTGGAAAGAGTAGGGGAGATTTTCGCTTATGAAATCAGCAAGACCCTCGATTATTCTGTAAAGGATGTAGAGACGCCGCTTGGAATCGCAAATGTGCCTACTTACGATGACAATATTGTAGTGGCTACTATTCTCAGAGCAGGGCTGCCTCTTCATAACGGAATACTAAAATTTTTCGATGATGCGCAGAATGCTTTTGTGGCAGCTTATCGAAAATACGATAAAGGAGATGATTTTCATATCAATATAGAATATATGACATCTCCTGATTTGACAGGAAAGGTCTTGATTTTGGCAGATACAATGCTGGCTACCGGAGCTTCATTGGAATTGGCATACAATAAACTGCGTGAAGACGGAGAGCCGTCACATACTCATCTTGTCTGTCCTGTATCAAGTGTATATGCAGTAGAATATCTGCAGAAACATCTTCCATCTGACAGGGTGACATTATGGCTTGCTGCAATGGATGAAGAACTTACGAGTCACTCATATATTGTTCCCGGCCTTGGAGATGCTGGTGATCTGGCTTACGGGGACAAAAAATAGGTTTCGGATTTTTATTTATGACAAATAGGGCAATTCCTGTCTTTTGAAAGACTGGGATTGCCCTATGATATTTAAAATCAGGAGTATTGTCATACCTCCCAATAACCGCCTTTGCCGAAGAGTTTATCTTCTACTTTTTCCATCAGTCCGCAACGGTATATGAGATCTATATTTGTAAACCTGTTTCTCATAAAAGGAATGAAGCGGAAGGTATCTCTGAGCCGTTCTCTTGTAACTCCTATCATTTCCGGTTTGTATGGCGCCCCGATTCGTTTGAGTGAATCTTCAACTTTTACATAAGGGATAATCTGCTCTGCAATTCTTTGCCTTAATTCCGGCCATGCTGATACTATTCTTTTCAACTGTACACTCAGGCCTTCAGCATCAATATATTTACCTTTGCTTTCGACTAAAGCCCTTTCCATATGGGCCGGTCTTCCTTCAAATAAGATACGTATATCATTTTCCATCTGCTCCCACGTCGGCCATGCGTTTACACAGGCATTAATATCAAGATGTTCCATGTCAAATTTGAGGAGATATTCAAGGCATGCTGTAGATACGAGCGTGCCAATGGCAACCTTGAATCCGTGTGATACATGCTTTCCGTCGTAGCAAAGGTTCTCCATATCCCAAAAGTGGCTGAACTGGTGTTCAGTACCTGATGCCGGTCTGCTTGAAAGGATAGCCTGCATGGCAAATCCGCTCATTATAAGTCCGTCTGCAAGCTTTTGAGTAGCTTCTACATCTCCCTTCAGTGCGGAGTCAGGATCTGCAAGAGCATCTCTTAACCCGTCTTGGACAAGATGGAATGCAAAACTGTCAATTTTTTCAGATCCTGCCGTATCTGCAATCATCCAGTCGGCGCCTGCCGGAATCTTTGCAATGAGGTCTGAGTAACCTGAAGCTATAAGTTCCTTCGGCGCCATAGCTGCTACTTGCGGATCCAGAATCATACCCGCAGGAGCAGGACAGTCAAATGTCTGCTTGTTTCCTTCAAATGTTATAGACGCACCATAGGCAGTGTATCCATCCATTGATGCTGCTGTTCCTACTACCATATATTTTTTTCCTATATGGTGAGACGCAAGTTTGCATAAATCATTTATAACTCCTGAGCCAACAGCAACAGCCGTAGCTCCGGTGTCTTTCAAATGTTTTTCTACCTGCTCAAGATAACTCCATTCGGCGTATAATTCAGTATCCTCGAATATGAAAGACTCTGCCATAGGTATTCCGTTGTCTTTCAGTATCTTTTCAACATACTCTCCTGCAGCCTTATATGTGTTTCTGTCTGCCACAACAGTAGCTTTTGCTTCAGGGAAGAGCTTGCTGAACATTTCCGCAGTTTTCTTCATCGCTCCTACACCTATTTCCAAGGCTTTAGTGTCGGAGGCTTTTTTTAATGCCATTTCAACATTACTCATAATATTCGCGGTGATTTTATTTTGTTTTCATTTTAGTGTTGCAAAGATATAGTTTTTTCATTTTATATGAAATTATTTTCGTTTTTTATTTTTAATTGAACACAAATGAAAATATTTAATTAGTCTTAGGCTCTATCTTGTTTAAGTCTTAGTTTTGAATAATAGAAAACTGTTGTTATATTGCATAAACAAGTTAAAATTCATTAAATGATTTGTAAATATGCTTAAAGTTGGAGATAAGATGCCGGATTTCGAGGTCATTGACCAGGACGGCAGGACCGTGAGGACAGCAGACCTTGTGGGGAAAAAGACGATTATCTATTTTTATCCGAAAGACAATACCCCTGGATGCACGGCTGAAGCATGTAACCTCAGGGATAACTACGAAGATTTGCAGGCACGGGGATATACTGTCATTGGAGTGAGCAAGGATAGTGATACTTCGCACAGGAAGTTCATTGAAAAGTTTGCTCTTCCGTTTACACTTCTTTCTGACAAATCTACAAGGATGCAGCAGGATTTCGGAGCATGGGGTGAGAAGAAAATGTGCGGCAAAGTCAGTGTGGGAACATTGAGAAAGACATTCGTATTTTCAGAGGAGGGGATTCTGGAGAGAATAATAGATAAAGTTGATACCAAAAACCACGCAGCCCAGATTTTGGGCTAAAGGCTTTTACAAGCTGTGTTATAGGCGGTAAGAAGGTCTGTTACGATTTGTTTGCGATTGTGCCTTCTTGCCGCTGTTTCTTGTCCTGCTATTCCGGTCTTTTCTGCCGTACTGAGGTCTTTTGCCAGATTGCGGATAATTTCAGAGAGAGAGTAGCAATCTCCGTTATTGTACAGTATGCTTGCTTTTCCGTAGTCTGCAATAGTAACTGTTCCTCCGGATGCAGCGGCTATTGTCGGAATGCCTGTCATTTGAGCCTCACACAGGCTGTTGGGTGAGTTTTCAACGTGAGATGGGTGTATGTACATGTCGGATGAAACCATAAGTCTGACAAGCTGTTCTTCATTTTGCACTCCTATGAATCTTACACCGTTTTCCTTTCCGCTGATATTGAATTTCTTTTCGAATATTCGTACAAGAGCAGAATCTTCCCTGACTCCTGCGACATTCCACTCTGTTTCTATACCCTTTTTTTTCAGAATACTTGCTGTTTTGAGGATGGTGTCAATACCTTTATATGGCATTTCGGAAATTGTAGTCAGCAGTTTTTTCTTGTATCCCTTGAAGCCTGGTTTCCATATTCCGGCATTTTTATAGAAAGCAGGCCTCAGAACTTCATCTACATGAGAATAGGATGCCGAAGAGAGTTTTTTCAATACATTTCTGTCCCAGTCTGTCCGTCCCATTGCAAATTTAACTGAAGAAAGGTATTTCCGTTCTTTGACAGCCCTTGTTTTGAAGTCATTGTACAGATGGAGATAGCCGTTCCGGAGTATTGCTTCATTGAAAAAAGAGTCGCATGACAGAAAATCCGACTGTTTTATCTCTTCCGGAAAAAAATGTTCAATACATTCTGTCAGTATCCCTTGTATGTGCAGAGTGGTAGGAATGGCTTCTGCATGCAGAAGCCAGGATGATAGTTTTGACTCTGCTCCGAAAACATGTATCACATCCGGTTTTACCATATTCGCGATTTCCAGAATCTTGTCATCGTAATATTCAGCCGGATATCCTGTCCAGTTGTACATTAGTTTTTTTATGCCATCAGGCTTCCTGCTCTTGATGCTGTAATATGTAATACCGTCCCTTTTCGTGACTTTATCCTTGCCTGGGCTTATGAATGCCACGCTAAGTTCTGTCTGAGGAGCAAACTCCTGTACGGCATCTGCTAAGGAACCTATCCAGCCTTTGCCATTATATGCCCTGTCACCTTTTTCGTTGAAAAGAATGTTTGCGGATGATAACCAGAGAACGTTCATACTGATGGCAGGCCTTGGTTTATCTTGCAGCAGTAATTGCAGTCCGTTTTCTTGACGGTCTGCCTATGAGCTGGATGTCAATATGTTCGATTTTGTAGCCTCTGAACCTTTTCTTGCTCAGATGTCTTTCTACTATTTCTATAAGCTCGTCATCCAGGACATCTTTATATACATGGTTCTCACAGTCGTACAGATGCATGTGCTTGAATGTATTTACATCGAAATACATTTTGTTGTTGGAACTCATTCTGTGATTATATATGCCTAAAAGAGCGAGGTTTGTAAGAATGTTGTAAACTGATGCAACAGTAACTTTTGCAACGCCTTCTTTTTTAATGTGTTCAGTAACCATGTCTGCAGAAGCATGTCCCAGACTCATCATTGCATTGTGCACGGCCATTCTCTGAGGAGTAGCCTTAAGGCCATGTTTTTTTAGAATGGACTTGAAAAAATCTGTATCGTTTTTTTTTGAATTGTTCATATTCGTTGCATAATGTGCTTCTGTCCTGACAGAATATTAATTTAGGAAGCAGATTTACAAAAGTAGCGATAAAAAGTTTTCATACAAAATAAAATTGAAAAATTCAAAATTCGGATTTTTGACGATTGGCGCTGAAGGATATAGTGTACGTTAGGTTTTGTAATATTAAATGAAGAAAAAATTATTTTTTTTAATATTATTTCGTTGTAAGCTTGAAATATTTAATTAAATTTGGAACAAGCTAACTACAATAATATGGATCCGAATTTAAATATTTTGCTTTTAGGCGATGAGGCCGTTGCCCGAGGGGCATTGGATGCCGGCCTTTCAGGAGTTTATGCCTATCCGGGAACACCATCTACGGAAATAACGGAATATATTCAGAATAGCGCTGAGGCTGCATCCCGCAATATCCACTGCCAGTGGTCCGCCAACGAAAAAACAGCAATGGAAGCGGCTCTGGGAATGTCTTATGTAGGAAAACGCTCATTGGTATGTATGAAACACGTAGGTATGAATGTGGCTGCCGATGCATTTGTGAATTCTGCAATGTCAGGAGTAAACGGAGGCTTGGTGGTAGTGGCGGCAGACGATCCTTCTATGCACTCCTCTCAGAATGAACAGGATTCCAGGTTTTATGGAAAATTTGCCATGATTCCTGTTCTGGAACCATCAACACAGCAGGAAATGTATGATATGACCAGGTATGCTTTCGATTTGTCGGAAAGGTTCAGTGTACCTGTCCTTTTGAGAATAGTTACGCGAATAGCGCATTCCAGATCTGTTGTCAAACTTTCAGAGACCAGACCCGAAAACATGCTGCATTATCCTCAAGATCCGGGCAGGTGGGTTCTTATGCCTGCTGTGGCGCGCAGAAGAAATGATGCCCTTATAAAACTTCAGGAGGATTTTATGAGAGAATCTGAAAGTGGAGGAAACAATGTACTTATTCCGGGGAAAGACAGAAAATTAGGAATAATAGCCTGTGGTGTGGCTTACAATTATCTGATGGAGCACAGGTCTGAGTTGCCTTCATATCCTGTTTTGAAAGTTTCACAGTATCCTCTTCCTAAGAAGCTCGTTTCCGAACTGGCGTCGCTGTGTGACGGACTCCTAGTTCTTGAAGACGGACAGCCGTTTGTTGAAGAGCAGCTGCGTGGTGTCCTAGAAAGCGGTATCAAGATAAGCGGACGGCTCAGCGGGGAAGTCCCGAGAAGTGGCGAACTTGATCCGGACAATATATTGCCGGCTCTGGGAATTTCTTCGTCGGCAGAAAGAACCCCGTCTGAATATGTGGTTCCAAGGCCGCCTGCGCTGTGTGTTGGGTGCGGTCACAGAGATATGTACACGGCTCTTAACGAAGTGCTCAGAGAGTATGATGATGCCAAAGTGTTCAGTGATATAGGGTGTTACACACTTGGCTTCCTTTCTCCTTTCCATGCAATACATTCTGTTATTGATATGGGAGCTTCCGTGACTATGGCTAAGGGAGCTGCGGATGCAGGACAATATCCGTCCGTTGCAGTGATAGGTGATTCTACGTTCACTCATTCAGGAATGACAGGTCTTCTTGATGCAGTAAACTGCAATGCTGATATTACAGTGATTATTTCTGACAATCTTACTACAGGAATGACAGGTGGTCAGGATTCTGCCGGAACAGGACGTTATGAACAGATTTGTGAAGGAATAGGGGTTGCCCGTGAGCATATACGTGTAGTCGTGCCTCTGCCAAAGAATATGGAAGAAATGAAGCAGATAATCCGAGAAGAGATAAATTATCACGGGGTTTCTGTCATTATACCGCGCAGAGAGTGTATTCAGACAGCAAGACGCAAGGCTGCATCCGTCAGACGTTTACAGCAAAAATAAAGGTGCGGGAAATTTCCGATAATTCAATTGTTTTCAGGATTGATAAGTTATGAAATCAGATATAATTTTGTCAGGAGTCGGCGGACAGGGAATATTGTCCATTGCGACCGTACTTGGAGAGGCTGCAATAAATGCAGGTCTTTATATAAAGCAGGCTGAGGTGCATGGAATGAGCCAAAGAGGAGGTGATGTGCAGTCAAGCCTCAGAATCAGTTCAAATCCGATAATGTCAGATTTGATTCCTAAGGGAAAAGCTGATCTGATAATATCGCTGGAGCCAATGGAAGCCTTGAGGTATCTTCCTTATCTTGGAAAGTCAGGGTGGATTATCACTAATTCAGTTCCATTTGTCAATATAGAAAATTATCCTGATGCCGGCCGTCTGCTTGCTGAAGTTGAAAACTCAGGAAATCATGTTATTATAGATGTGGACGCTATCGCCGGAGCAATCGGTTCTCCGCGTTCAAGCAATATGGTGCTTTTAGGGGCGGCATCGCCTTTTATAGGAATTGAGACGGAAAAGATTGAAGAAGGTATCCGTATGGTTTTCTCCAGAAAAGGAGAAAATATAGTGGAAACAAATCTGAGAGCCTTCTGCGCAGGTGCTGAATATGCTATGGAAAGGAGTCGGGACAAGTAGCAGATGTCCTTATATAATCAATTAAAAATCATTGGATATGGAAATGCCTTTTTCAGAAAAGTTGGTTGCAGGTGTCCTTGACAGTATCGGCATACAGGATATCAGCAAGGCTACAATCAGGCAAGTAGTTAGGGTTTCAGAAGAAATAGAGAGACTGACAGGTGAAAAATTCGTACATTTTGAAATGGGCTCTCCAGGACTACCTCCTGAGGAGGTCGGCCTGGAAGCGCAGATACATGCTTTGAAATCAGGTGTATCATCGCACTATCCTAATATTGCAGGCATTACGCCACTTAAGGAGAATGCTTCGAGGTTTATCAAGGCTTTCCTTAATATGGATATTTCTCCTTCGTCCTGTGTTCCGACTGTAGGTTCTATGATGGGGACATTTGCATCTTTTATGTTGTGTTGTGCCTTGAATGAGAAAAAGGATACAGTCCTGTTCATTAATCCCGGTTTTTCTGTCCAGCCGCTGCAAGTCCGTATTCTGAGATATAAAAAGCGGGATTTCGACATATATGACTACAGAGGCGCTGCATTAAGGGAAAGACTTGAGGAAATCCTCAGTGAAGGCAATATCTCAGCTATAATATACTCCAATCCCAACAATCCTTCATGGGCATGCCTGACAGAAGAGGAATTAGGCTATATCGGAGAGCTTGCCACAAAATATGATGCAGTGGTGATAGAAGATCTGGCTTACTTATGCATGGATTTTCGCAAAGAGCTTGGAAAACCTTTCGAACCGCCTTTCCAGCCGACCGTTTCCAGGTATACAGACAATTATATGCTTATGTTGTCAGCATCAAAAATATTCAGTTATGCCGGAGAGAGGGTGGCTACAGTAGCTATATCCGATGCTCTGTTTCATAGAAGATATCAGTCTTTGCAGCAGAAGTTCGGTATGGCGGAATTTGGAAACGTTTTCATCTATGTTTTCCTGTATGCACTCTCGTCAGGTATTTCGCATTCTGCTCAGTATGCCCTTGCTGCTATGTATGATGCTGCTTGCAATGGAAATCTGGATTTTGTCAGTCATATCAGCGAATATGCCAGAAGAGCTGCTTCCATAAAGAAGATTTTCCTCAGCCATGGATTTCATATAGTGTATGATAAGGATATGGATGAAGATGTAAGTGACGGGTTCTTTTTTACCATAGGAAGGAAGGGATTTACTGGAGACCGGTTAGTAAGCGAATTGTTCAATTATGGAATTTCATCCATTTCTCTTTCTTCTACCGGAAGCAGACAGGAAGGTATAAGGATTTGTACATCAATGGTGAATGACCTGCAGTTCCCTGTACTTGACAGAAGATTAGGTTTGTTTGACAGGGATAATCCTTGATTTTAGAATTATCCGGTCTTACGCTGACGGGTAAGGCCGGTAAATTATGTGAAAATTAATTTCAGATGGCAAATTACGTATCAGCCGGCGAAGCTGTAAAACTCGTCAAATCATACGACAAGATATATGTACAAGGCAGTACTTCCATTCCTGAAGTATTGTTGGGAGCCCTTACTGAGAGGGCAAGCGAACTTACAGGTGTAGAAATATATTCAGGATTTGCTGTAGGAGCTGGAGAGGCTCCTTATTGCCGCACTGAATATAAGGAATCATTTTTTCCTGTCAGCCTGTTTATTGCAAATAGTGTAAGAGGAGCAATAAACAGGGGGGAAGGCGACTGTATTCCAGGTTTTTTAGGCGATATCCCGGCATTTTTCAGAAGTGGTATCGTTCCTGTCAATATTTCATTCCTGAATGTTTCCCCTCCTAATGATGAAGGATACTGCAGTTATGGCATTTCTGCCGATCTGGCAGTCTCGGCAGTTGAAATGTCGGATATAGTAATAGCCCAAGTTAACAGGCAGATGCCTTTTTCATATGGGGATGCTCTTATACATATTGATGACATAGATGCATGTGTGGAGGTAGATGAACCTTTAGTAGCCTTGCCGGTAAGTGTCCCTGATGATAAGGAACAGAAGATAGGACGCTATATTGCGGAGCAGATATCAGACGGCGCTACACTGCAGATAGGTGTTGGCGGTATTCCGAATGCAGTACTGTCGGCTTTGGCAGACCACAGGCATCTGGGACTTCATACCGAGGCCATGACCGATGGCGTGGTCCCATTGATTCAAAGCGGTGTTATAGATAATTCCATGAAGAAGGTAATGCCGGGAAAATGCGTGGCGTCACTTGCATTAGGGTCAAAGAGACTGTATGATTTTATGGATTATAACCAGGATGTAATTGTAAAGGATGTGGCCTGGACAAATGATCCTTTTCGTATAAGACAGAATCCTAAAGTGGTAGCTATCAATTCTGCACTAGAAATAGATCTTACGGGTCAGGTATGTGCGGATTCTATTGGTACTCGTATGTTTTCAGGTGTGGGAGGTCAGCATGATTTTATGTATGGAGGAGCATTGTCCGAAGGAGGCAAGACATTCATTGCAATGTCTGCTGTATCAGGGAAAGGACATTCCAAGATTACTCCTACGCTGACTCCTGGAGCCGGAGTTGTTACTCCAAGGGCACTGGTACAGTACGTAGTTACAGAATACGGTATAGCTTTTCTCCGTGGCAAGAATCTTGCACAAAGAGCAAAGGCGCTTATTGCCATTGCTGCTCCGGAGGCCCGTGAGGACTTGGAAAAGGCCGCTTGTGAACGTTTCGGTTACAGTTTTTTGCGATTGCGCTGAAAGTGAAAAATGTATATCGTACTACGTTTAAGTACAGGTTAATGCATAAAATGAAAGAAGGGAATAGAATATTTAGAAATTATTCGGCGTTTGCAGTTGTTACAGGGGCGGCTTCAGGAATGGGCCGCCTTTATGCAGAAAGACTTGCGCTTGCAGGATATAACTTGCTTGTCGTTGACATTAATGCACTTAAACTTGAAGAAGCAGTATATGGAATAAGAGAAAAAGTAAATGCACTGGAAGATTGGCGTATCCCATATAAATCAGATTTTAAGGTTTTTACTTTTATTCAGGATTTGTCTGTTCAGGACGCGGCATCCAGGGTGCATGCCTTTGCAAGTGAAAAAGGATGCAATGTGGAAGTACTTATAAACAATGCCGGTTTGTTCTACTATCAGGGAATAGCAGAAACTTCTAAGCGGGCATTGTCTCTTATGATGATGGTACATAATTATACTCCGCTGATGTTGTGCCGGGAGTTTGTACCGGAAATGAAAGAGCGAGGATGCGGTTATATACTTAATGTATCTTCTTTGGCAGCATGGATTCCATGGCCTGGTCTTGGAATGTATGCATCTACGAAAAGGTTTGTAAAAGACTTTTCCAGGGCATTGCGTATTGAGTGCAGGGGGACCGGAGTCAGTGTGACAAATGCTTATTTCGGAGCAGTAGATACTCCTCTTTTCAACCTAAAACCGTCTTTACGTAAACTTGCAAGGAATCTGCAGATAATGATTCCGGCTGAAAAAGCTGTAGATAAGGCGTTGCGGGCTACATTCAGGAGAAAGAAAGGAACAATGCCGGGATTCCTTAACCATCTTTTCAAACCATTGATAGTAATATTTCCTGAGCCTGTACTGGCGTGGATTTATAAATTATTGACGCCATTCAAGATGGATGTCTGACATTTTGCAACGGCTCAAACAGTTTTAATTTTTTGAAAAATTTTAATCCGCTTCTTATATTTGCATCGATAAAAATATGGTCAATATGGCAAGAGAAATTAAGTTTTCCCTGGTTTACAGGGATATGTGGCAGTCTTCAGGCAAATATGTGCCGACTGTCAGCCAATTGAAAGAGGTGGCCCCGGCTATTATAGATATGGGCTGCTTCGACAGAGTTGAAACAAATGGCGGAGCATTCGAGCAGGTTAATCTCCTTTTTGGAGAAAACCCTAACAGAGCAGTGCGGGAATGGACTGCCCCTTTTAATAAGGCAGGTATTCAGACGCATATGCTTGAGCGTGGACTAAATGCCTTGAGAATGAATCCTGTACCTGCGGATGTCAGGGAGTTGATGTATAAGGTCAAATGCAAGCAGGGAACTAACATATCAAGGTCATTTTGCGGACTTAACGACCACAGAAACCTGCGTCTTTCCGTGGAATATGCAAAGAAAGGAGGAATGATTTCACAGGTAGCCTTGTCTATAACAAATTCTCCTATACATACAGTAGAGTATTATATGGGTGTGGTTGATAAGGTTGTTGGTTATGGTTGCGATGAAATCTGCCTCAAAGATATGGCTGGTATCGGACGTCCGTCTTTCCTTGGACAGCTTACAAAGTCCATAAAAACAAAGTACCCTCATATCAAAGTTCAGTATCACGGACATACTGGTCCTGGATTTTCACCTGCTTCAATGCTTGAGGTTGCGAGAGCCGGAGCTGATTATCTGGATGTTGCAGTAGAGCCTCTTTCCTGGGGTAAGGTCCATCCTGATGTCATTACAATCCGTGAGATGATGAAAGCTGACGGATTCAAGGTGAAAGATCTCAATATGGATGCCTATATGGAGGTGCGCCGTCTTACCCAGAAATTTATTGATGAATTCCTCGGATATTGGATCGACCCTAACAACTCGCACATGAGTTCTCTTCTTGTGGGATGCGGTCTTCCGGGAGGTATGATGGGTTCTATGATGGCAGATCTTAAAGGTTTCCATGGCGCTATAAATGCTTCTTTGCGCGCTCAGGGCAAGCAGGAACTTTCTCTGGACAATCTGATGGTTATG
Organism: uncultured Bacteroidales bacterium; assembly: GCA_900546395.1. GTDB lineage: Bacteria > Bacteroidota > Bacteroidia > Bacteroidales > UBA932 > Cryptobacteroides. The sequence goes on from URDD01000013.1 coordinate 40,730, forward strand.
CTATTCCAGGAAGTCGAGTATGTATGGCCTCGTCTCGGATATCCTCCATTGGTAACACCATTCAGTCAGTATGTCAAGAATACTGCCCTGATGAATCTTATGAATATTCTTAAGGGACAGCCTAGGTGGACAACGATTGATAAGGATACATGGAACATGATTCTGGGAAAGATGGGAAAACTTCCTGGAGAACTTGCTCCTGAAATAGTTGAACTTGCAAAGAGCAAGGGTCTTGAGTTCTATACCGGAAATCCGCAAGATGCATTCCCGAATGAGTTGGACAAGTTCCGTCAGATGATGAAGGAGGAAGGCTGGGATGCCGGTCAGGACGATGAGGAGCTCTTTGAGTTTGCAATGCATGAAAGACAGTACCGTGACTATAAGAGCGGAGTTGCCAAGGAGCGTTTCAATAAAGATCTTGAGGCAGCAAAAGAAAAAGCAGGTGCGCCGATTGTAATCACAAGGCCTGTAGTGGAAATGCCTAAATATGATGTGGAACAGATAGTTGAGAAATATCCTCATGCAAAACCAGTCCAGGCTCCTGTCAAAGGGCAGCTTATATGGCAGGTTGATGTTGATGATGATTCGACAGCTCCTGTTGCCGGTACGGAAGTGAAGGCAGGAAAGGCCATCAGCTATATACAGACATACTACGGTATGGAGGAGGTGATACCGGCTGTCGACGGACGTATCGTTGCAGTATGTGCAAAGCAGGGTGATATGGTGTCCAAAGGCGAAATTCTGGCCTTTGTGGAGTAACATCCTACTTTTGTTAAAATAAAGACCGGGAGGCTGCATCAAAACCAAATAATTTGATGCAGCCTCCCGATTTTCTAAATCTTATTCAATGCCTTCGGACGGATATTTCATGGAAGAAATATAGTCTGTATAGAATTTCCGTATGTCCTCCCACCTGTAAAACACTCCTTTTACTGACTGAAGCGGAAGATGCATTTCTCTTTCATTGTGCATTATTTTAACCAGTATATCATCCCTGTTTCTGAAAAATATAAACTGTATGTTTGTTGCCATAGGAGTAATTTCGGAAAGGCACCAATTTTCAATGACTTTTTCAGGGTCAGTTTCTTTCCTGTCAAAGTGGAATTCATTGAATTGCAGCAGAGTGACAAGTGGCATAATACTGCTGTCATGTCCAAATCTCAGATCGGCCGCATTGCCTTGGCCGGATATTGCTGCATCTGCTTTTTGGATTATGTCTTCGAGCAGTATCCTTGCATAATATTCTGAGGCTCCTTTGTTTATATCGGAAGGTCCGTCAAGGACGAAGAAATAGTAATTGTCGTAAATGCAGTTGCTGTAAAGCTCTTCAGGTGTGAATATATCATAAAGTGATATTTTACCACTGATGTCTGTACCCTGTATATTTATTGCCCAGTAATATAGTTGTCTGATCATTTCTCTGGCTTCTTCTTCCGGTATGAAACCAGGGTCTGTGAACAGAGAATTCATAATACGCTCTGTACTGATATATTCAGGAGCCATTGAGTGATGCTTGTCTTTCCATTTGCCGTGATTGACGAAATTCAGGAACTCTTTGCTGAGTTCAGGATTGGCTTCCTTATGGAAAAAGTTGAGAGTTCTGGTCGTGCGCAAATCAGAAGTGAGAGTCGTTTTTAATGATGGGTTGTATTCTTTCAGTCTCTCGCAGAAAGCGGCCATGCTTATAATGCATCTGGGATAAGTGGTGGACTCTGCGTTTATTTTCGCTCCGTCAGAGAATACATCAGGAAAGTTTTTAACCATCCTTTCTGCTATTTCACGATGCTGAGTATATCCAAGCGGTGTCAATGAACCGGCGCGGTATCTAGCATCATTGAAGACTTCTGTTATCCTTCTGTATGCTTCTTTTCCTTTTTCTGTCAATATTCCTGATTCTGCTGCTTTGTCGAATCTTTCTTTGACGTATGTGTAGTTGCTTTCTCTGCTCAGCCATCTGGAACCGTGCCGTCCATAATGACTTATGTAAAAAGGCTTGTACCCTGCAGGAGCCTTTGTCTGCTTCCGGCCGTTGAAGCTATATACGCAATATACGCCTCCTGCCTTGTCCGGGTTTTTCCTTATTTCTTCTAGTAATTTTTGTGCATTTGCATTTGTTGCTACAGATAAAACTGTGACAATCAATAAGAATAATTTAAAATACTTTCTCATTTTGTGCTTATTTTATATGCAAAATTAATATAATCGGGATATTCTTATGTACGATACATACAGATATTTGAAGCCTCTATCGGGTGTTATGGATCATTAGAGATTTATTATATTAAAAAACGAAGCATACCACGGATCACCGGGAAAACCCTGTGTGAACAAAAGTCATTAAGCATATATCTTACAAAGTCTGAAAAGGAAATACTTTACATCTACAACCCCTCTAATCTGTCTTCTGAAAGCCTTTATCTTTGCGTTAAAAGATTCTGCGGAAGCATTAGTGGAGCGGTTGTCAAAGAAGTTCAGGATATTTTCGTAGTGATT
>URDD01000014.1 GCA_900546395.1 uncultured Bacteroidales bacterium
AAATTTTTCCTTGTAACTTATTAAAATTTAATTTATTAAACACTAACGGAGATTTTTTCTCCGGACATTAATGATATGTAGTCATATTCGGAACTGACCTGATTGATGATAAATTTTACATCGGATATTCCTGGATATGATATATTGAATATTGCTGATCTCGGTTCAGTCTTATCATTTTTCTGCACTGTAATTTCAACGGATTCAGATCCGACTTTTGTAACTTCGGCCCAATTATATTCAACTGCAGGTGTCACAGTTACGACTAATCCATCTGATACGTTTTCAAGTTTAAAAGGCACGGAAACTACTTCTCCGGCTGCGATTGCCATGAATTCAGTCTTTTCCATAGTCAGCTCGGGTTTTTTGGTCTCTTCCGACTTCTCACATCCATTCATAAAGAAGAGAGATGCCATACCTGCGATGGCACAAAGTAATCGATTTCTCATAGATCTCTGAAATTTTTATAAAAGTATTACTGACATTGCTGTCCGGTAAAACTCCGGAGCAATTGTTATAAGGATTAAAATTCAAAAAAGTTGGTTCTGTTGAGTATTTAGAATGTCTGTCACCATTATATCGTTTGACGCACTTACTGAATTCATACTCAGTTAAGAGAGACATAAGTTAGGCGAAGATTGTTTTACCTTTATTCATGGTCTGCAAAAACAGGTTCTAATGTCGTTATAGCAAACTTACAAGTTCTAATCTATAAATAATTTTTCGTATTGTAACTTATTAAAATTTAAACTATTAAACTTTGCAGGAGATTTTTTCTCCGAACACTAATGATTCAAAAAATCACAAAATATCCAATAAAATTTATGATGATAAAAATCAATACTCCGATAAATTTTTATTTAAAAATTAAAAGTTAAACAATAGAACCGTCAAACGTCAGTTCGAAAACACTAAAGAGGTCATTGAAATGTTGTCAAAAACGAATGGTTCAGCATAAAGAATTGTGCTGAAAAAGAGGACTGGAATAACCTATTCCATATCCTCTTGCAAGCCATACTCAATGCCTATATGCTCAAACGATTCATTTGCATTAAAGTTATAAAAATTATTTCATAAATACAAATAATACAATGTGTCATAACTCCGTCCTGTACCTGAAAAATTCCACTCTGCTGTACTGAAAGACAATAAGGCATGTCTGCAGTACGGAATGTTAATTTTATTCGAGTCCGGACATAAAATCTGAAAGCACTATTCCGGGCATTGCCGGACCAGTGGCCGTCCTCATCATTCCGCGAGATGAAAGACCTCCTTTAACAACAGATGTCCCTGAAGATGATCCCACTGTAAACTCCTTCATAAACAAAGGCGTACTTGCCTCTCCCGCATCTACTCCGAATGCTACGGCGACATATGTAACTCCAGGCTCAAGTCCTTCATCCACTGTCAATGAAGCATCACCTGTGGTGACTTTATAAGGAAGCAGGCCATTATTTGTATAGGTAAAGATCAATTCATTCATAAAGAGTATATCCTTAAGCTCCTTTTTCTCCTCCGGAGTCTTTCCGTCCGCAACAAACTGATCAAAACTATCGTAATAAGACTTTGTCTGGATGTCATACATATATACTTCCTTTTTCGAAGGAGTAAATTTGGCTACGACTCCATTCTTACCCTCAGATACAGTCTCAATTCCGACAGTAAGGTCAGACGGAGTACCGGCCTCAATAGTAGTAACTATAGCCTGCGAAATATCCGTAACTCTGCATCCGCTGGCATCTACACCGAATACTGCGACAAAATTCTTTGAATTCGGCTCCAGATCTCCTCCCATAAGATCATAACTTGTCAATGACTGCTTTCCTTTATACACATACTCACAGTCCTCCTTTGTCAAATCTATCCCAAGAGACGGCAAAACATCAATAACTCCGTCCGTCAGTATTTCCACTGACGGAGAATCCTCAAGAAGACTGTATGGCAAAGTATATCCGAACCAGCGGACATCATTATCCGACGGAGCAATAGAAGCGACAAACGAAGAAGCCCTCACTCCTTCAAATGTAACGGTAAATGTAGAGTTGACCTTTTCAAGTCTTTCTTCTGTAAATGTACGTGTCATTATGTCTGTTATGACATAGCCCTTGACATCGCACCCGAAAGCATATACCACATATTCCTCCCCTCTCTTGAGGTCGCTGAAGTTCTGCCTCTGATTGTGATATACGATAAAGTCACCGAACCTCGTATCACCGCCAAGAGCCTGATCTGCATCTACCTTTGCCTGTATCTCATCCACAAGCGCCTGAGCCGGATCTGCACCCAAAGCCTCATACTCTGACCTGGTCAATACGCCCCACAGGTAAGGAGTGCTTATATCAGAAGGGGTCACCCCTACTCTTGTATATGAAATTCCCGGACGTACTATAAAATCAAAAGTACAATCATCCTTTTCTGGTGCAGTAGTCTTAAACTCAACTTTATACAGAGAAGGTGATGTCACTGTGCCGTCATCATTCATTCCGTAGGCATAAATCACATAGTCCTTTTCAGGTGTAGGCAATGCTATGTCATAGTTTTCAAGATTTCCCTTTCTGAGAAATGCCTCAATGGATTCTTCTGGAGTATATCCCAAAGCTTCTCCCCACTCGATAAAATACTGGTAGTCAGCTTCAGCCAACGCTTCCAACGAAGTAAACTTCTTGTCAAAATCCTCTTTGTATGCAGAAGTACAGACATAGGTAGCTCCAGGGTCTGATGGAGTACAGTTAAATACGACACTACGCGCCCCGAAACTCTTGATTTCGATATCCAATGTAAGGTTCCGCTCAATCTCGGCAGGATTCTGCCTAACTTCCACAACAACTGTAGCAGCACCGGGATAAGAAAGCATCACATTTGCTGTTCTGGATTCACTCTCCTTATATTCACCGGCCGAGAAATTAACTGAACTAGCGGTAATCTCACCTAATTCAAGCCAGTCATCTGTAGTCTTGGCAGTGAGGAACCCATCTTCAACAGGATTCTCGACAATGTAACTTATCACACCTGAGCCACCTTCAGCAGCCAAAGCTGCAGGTGCTTCCGCCTTAATGACAGGAGGCAATGTTTCCAGTTCTTTTTCTTTACACCCGACGATTGCGAAGAGTGCAGCAAGAGCAGTGAGCAAAACCTTTTTCATAATGTTTCTAAATATTGGTTATATGCGGTGCCCGACCGGGCACCGCCTTGAAAATTATCTTACGGCAGTAGGATCGATTTCAACTTTTGTGATTGATGTTGTCCTGGTACCGTCAGCATTAAGCCCGTAGGCATATACATACCAGATATACGTACCGTAAATACTCAGCGTCACTTCCTGGACTCCAGTCTTAAGATTTTCCTCGATAGTTCCGGATTTTCCGGTCGTCCAGTCATATGACGTAAAATATTCTATGTCTTCGCTGACTATATCATTGTCTGACTTGTACAAGTCATAATCTTCTTTCATCATGGATCTTACTACATATGTTCCCGAATCAGATGACGGAACACACTTTACTTTCACAGAATTTGAAGTAATATCCAGAACCTGAAGCTCTATATCAAACTCCGACTGCATTTCAGGAGCTGTCTGACACACAGTAAATGTAGGGTAAGATACAATTTCAGGATAAGATAAAGAAACAACGCTTTCCCTGTTCCTGCTTCCCGGTGCGGCATTATAAGAATCTACGGTCAGCATAATTTCGGAATCAGTCACCTGACCTACATGAATCCAATCCTCGAACGGCTGGTTTACAGTAAGAGAAGCACCTTCTATAGGATTATTTATGCTATATCTGACCTTTATGACACCCCCATCAGCCGGAACTGTCACCTGTTCCTCGATTACAATGACAGGACGTGCCGGTGTACTTATTTCCTTTTTCACCACAGGACCGGTAACTGTCCCGTCTTCATTCAATCCATAGGCATATACGTAAATCTTGGGAGTAGAACTGTACAAAGGCCATGAGTTTTCTTTCACTCCGCTTACAAGATTTTCTTTGATAGTTCCCGGTCCGAACCAGGTATCTGCTGTAAATTCCTCGATATCAGCCGCTATCAAATCATCATCAGTAGGATAGCGTGCCATTTCTTCTGCTGATCTCATTTTGAAGATATAAGTGGCATCTGAAATGGAAGGTGTACATTTGACCTTGACTTGTGACGGAGACAGCAACAGCACATCAAGAACAAGGTCAAGTTCCGGAACCTTTTCAGGAGCTGCCTGGGTCACTACTACAGCCTTGTTGTAAGCCTCCTTATAACTTACATTGAACGAGCCCTTGCGAGGGTCGCTGCCAGGAGCAGCAGCAGTGTTCGGATCTACTGTGAAGGTTATTTCCGTATCAGTAAAGGTTATATCCCTGATCCAGTCAACCAGAGGCTGGGTAATCTCGATTTTTTCTCCATCTAAAGGATTCTCGATTGAATATGGAACAGTTACCTTACCGCCTTCCACAGGTACCTGGGCAGGATTCTCAAACTTGATGACAGGCTTTGGAAGAGGTGTCACTTCAAGCTTGTAAACCTTTGAAGTAACAGTCTCGTCTGCATTAAGTCCATATGCATAAACCACCTGTGTCTTGGTATTGATAAATGACCATGTATCTTCAGTCTCACCTTTTATGAGATTATTTTCCACTGAACCGGGAGTCCCGTCCCAACCAGGTCTTTTGAACGCCTCTATATCGGAAGCAATGACAGCTTCATCGCTTCCAAGTGCATCAAACTCTTCTTTTGACATCTTTCTGAAAACGTACGTCCTTTCCGCATCATCAGGAGTACACTTCACCGTGAATTCTGATGAAGAGACAGACACTAACGAGAGTGCCAGTCCGAGTTCCGGAACCTTTTCAGGAGCTGCCTGGGTCACTACTACAGCCTTGTTGTAAGCCTCCTTATAACTTACATTGAACGAGCCCTTGCGAGGGTCGCTGCCAGGAGCAGCAGCAGTGTTCGGATCTACTGTGAAGGTTATTTCCGTATCAGTAAAGGTTATATCCCTGATCCAGTCAACCAGAGGCTGGGTAATCTCGATTTTTTCTCCATCTAAAGGATTCTCGATTGAATATGGAACAGTTACCTTACCGCCTTCCACAGGTACCTGGGCAGGATTCTCAAACTTGATGACAGGCTTTGGAAGAGGTGTCACTTCAAGCTTGTAAACCTTTGAAGTAACAGTCTCGTCTGCATTAAGTCCATATGCATAAACCACCTGTGTCTTGGTATTGATAAATGACCATGTATCTTCAGTCTCACCTTTTATGAGATTATTTTCCACTGAACCGGGAGTCCCGTCCCAACCAGGTCTTTTGAACGCCTCGATATCAGCTGCAATGACAGCTTCATCGCTTCCAAGTGCATCAAACTCTTCTTTTGACATTGTTCTCAGAACATACGTACTCTCCATATCACCGGGAATACACTTCACGCTGTATTCAGAAGACGTAGATAAAAGCAACTCCAGGGAAAGCTGTAGTTCTGCCAACGCAGTCTGGGTAAGGAGTACCTCTACTGATTTGGCTCCCGGATATGAAAATGAAAGTTTTGCAGTACGCGGTTCTGAACCGGCCTTGCTATCATTCGGATTTACAGTAAACATTACCTTATCAGGAGATACCTTGAAGTCATGAGCCCAAGTTTCCGAAGACTTTACAGAAAGTTTTGAGGCATCAGGATCTTCAGAAGGCAGATTCTCAATGGAAATCGGAATAGAAACCTCACCTCCGTCCTGCTCTATCTGCATGGCGCTTTCAACCTTTATTTCAGGGGGAACAACTATTTCCTTTTCCGCACAAGATGAAAAGACAAACAGCAATATAGCCCAAACAGGGGCCAACGTAAAAAATAACTTGTTTTTCATAAGCATATCGGTTTTTATATTGTTAAGTTTCTTCAAATTTTTCATCTCGCAGGTACTGACTCTGGAGACAGCGCCTAACAAATTTAGAAAAATTTAAATTCACCGATACTATCATGGAGCAAGTTTTTTTACATTTTTCTATATTGGACAGGTGTCATTCCTGTCTTTGCCTTGAAAAATTTATGAAATGAAGACGAATTAGGAAAATTAAGCCTGGCCACAACTTCCTTTACAGGGAGATCAGAATATTTCAACATATTTTTAGCCTCAAGGATGACATAGGCGTCAATCCATTCAGGGGCAGACTGACCTGTGGCATTCTTGACAAGTTTTGACAGATATTTCGGAGTTATGCAAAGCTTGTCAGCATAAAAAGCCATCCCACGCTCTGTCATATGATGTTCTGTCACCAGATTTATGAATTTGTCGAATATAATCTTGCTTCTGTCGGAAGTCCGCATATCCGGCACTGATCCGGATTCAGAAATGCGCTGCTCCATCATGCCGCCTGCAAGATAGAAAATTGATGACAACAGAGAACTTATACACTCTCGCTTGTACCTAAGACTGGACCTCAGAACTTCTCCTGCCAGTTTAAGGTACTCTTTCGCAACCTTTTTCTCCTCCTCATTCAGGATAAAGCATGGAGACTTGAGAATGAACATACTTCTTTCTATAAGCTTGTTTATATCCATCTTCAGGCCCGACATATAGTCTCTGGTCATAGCCACCACTATAAAATGCAGCATATCTTTCTGGTCCGGATCAAGTTTAGACACCCTGATTATATTACCAGGAAGATTTATGAAAAGAGAATCCTCAACTACATCAAACTCTGTCAGGTTAATCATCATTCTCAAATTCCCTGATATGCAGAAAAATGCCAGATAACCATCAAATCTGCTGGGATGTGACAAGACACGGAGTCCGCTGTCATATCTGACATTTATGACAGAAAGGTCATCTCCCATACTCAGACAGTCCGACACAGGAAAAAGTTTTCTAAACTGCGCCAGACTTATAGTATTCATTTTATCAGTATTGTAAGCCATATATCCTTGAAAATTTCAAGTTCAAAGGTACAAATAAAAACTATTCTTCAAAATTCTACCTTTTGACAATCTTTATAGATAAAAGTAACAGATTTCGCTGCTAAAAGGCAATTATTTTGTATTACTGCCACTGGTCCGCAATTGCGGTGAATTAAATGAAATTGAAACAATATAAAAATATGACAACAAAAATCCGATTGCTGGCAATGACTGCCGTTATGGCAGTTGCGCCGTTCACCTTAGGAGCACAACAGGTCGTGACTCTGCAGCAGTGCCGCGATTCAGCCATCGCCAATAACAAAGACCTGAAAATCGCAGAACAGAAAATCACCATTGCCGGCTATGACAAGAAAATAGCATTTGCCAATTATTTTCCCAACATTTCAGCCACGGCGGCTTATATGTATAACAGCCGTGATTTCGACCTTTTGTCCAAAAGCACAAGTGACGCTCTGCAAAATGCAGGAACATCAGCACAGAATGCACTGAAGGATGGAATGGGCAAACTTATGGCAGATCCGGGATTCAGTCAGATAATACAGAAAAATCCACAACTCCTGAAATTGCTGTCGGAACTTGCTTCAACTGACATAGCTACACCTATAAACGCAATTGGTGCAGCAATCGATGATGCATTCAGGCTTGACATAAACAATGTGTTCCTCGGTGCCGTCTCCCTTCAGCAGCCTATTTTCATGGGAGGCAAAATAGTGAATGCCAATAAAATAGCAAAACTTGCAGAAGATTTGGCCAAATCACAGTATGAGACACAGCACAGAGCCGTAGTGACAGAAGTTGATCAGGCCTACTGGCAGATTGTATCGATTGCGAACAAAGTCAAACTGGCACAGGATTACTCCGATCTTCTCCACCAGCTTCAGAATGATGCAGAAGTAATGGAAGCAGAAGGTGTAGCTACTCCTGCAGATATTCTTACTATAAAGGTAAAGACCAACGAAGCCGACATTTTGCTTACAAAAGCAAAAAACGGTCTGGTCTTGAGTAAAATGCTGCTTTGCAAACTCTGCGGAATGGACCTTTATTCAGACATCATGCTTGCAGATGAATCACTTGACATGATTCCTGTTCCACAGATGAGTCCTGTCATCAGCAACGAAGAAGTATTCGAGTCACGGTCTGAAATAAAAAGCCTTGACCTTGCCACACAGATATATGACAAGAAAGTACGCATTGCCCGTGCCGACATGATGCCTAAAATAGCATTCACGGCAAATTATTTCCTGACAAACCCAAATCTCTACCACGGATGGGACAACAAGTTTGCCGGAGTTTTCAATGTCGGCGTAGCAATCAATGTCCCTATTATACACGGGTGCGAGGCAATGCAGAAAGTACGCAAGGCAAAAGCCGAAGCTGTATTGACCAGATACCAGCTTGAAGACGCCAAAGAAAAAATCACTCTTCAGGTAACACAACTCAGAAGGCAGCAGGAAGAAGCTTTGGAAAAACTGACAATGGCAGAAAACAATCTGGACAGTGCAGAAGAGAATCTCCGTACAGCGACTGTAGGCTTCAACGAAGGAGTAATTTCATCAAGCAATGTACTTGAAGCACAGACAGCATGGGTAAAGGCTCACTCTGAGTATATCGATGCCGGAGTAGAACTTCAACTCTGCTCCCTTAACCTCGCAACCGCAGAGGGTCGCGAGCGGTAAAGGAAACTGTCCTGTGGACATTTCCAGCGAGCAGCCACGGCAGTGGACCGGACGCGAGCGGTAAAGGAATATATTTGAATAAGTAAAAAAAGAAAATAATTATGGAACAGATTAGAAAAAACTACAACCTCATCATAGGAGTAGCAGCATTGATTGTTATCGTAGTGGCAGTTTCCCTTATCGGATACGCCGTATCAAAACCAAAACCAATTGTCATCCAGGGTGAAGCAGAAGCTACTGAATACCGTGTTTCGGGAAAAGTCCCAGGAAGAATCGAACAGTTTTTCGCATCGGAAGGAGACTTTGTACACAAGGGAGATACTTTGGTAGAAATCGACAGTCCTGAAGTAAAGGCAAAACTCGCACAGGCCATGGCTGTAAAGTCTATGGCTGAATCCCAGAAAGAGAAAGCCCTCACCGGAGCACGAAAGGAACAAATAGCCGGAGCATACGAACTCTGGCAGCAGGCACTTGTCAATGAAGACATTATGAAAAAATCTTTTGACAGGATGCAGCGCCTTTATGACCAGAAAGTCATCAGCGCACAGAAATTCGATGAAATAGATGCCAAATACAAAGCAGCAAAAGCTACAAGTGCCGCTGCCAAATCCCAATACGACATGGCTGTAAACGGTGCCAGGAAAGAAGATAAACAGGCTGCCATCGCACTTGTAAACCAAGCCAATGCAGCACTGATGGAAGTTGAGTCATACCTTGGAGAACTCTATCTTACAGCACCTGCAGACGGAGTCATTTCAGCAAGATTCCCTAAAGCTGGAGAATTGGTAGGTCAAGGCTCACCTATTATGGCTGTAACCGACCTGAATGACGTATGGTTCACATTCAGTATCCGGGAGGATATGCTCAACGGCCTGAAAACCGGAGATGTACTTACCGTTACAATTCCTGCACTTGGAGATGCCCAGTACAAAACTACAGTAAACTACATCAGCGTACTTGAATCATACGCTACATGGAGAGCCTCCAAAGACACCGGAAGCTATGATGCCAAGACTTTTGAAGTAAGAAGCGTTCCTCAGACCAAAATAGAAGGCCTGAGACCTGGAATGACAGCTATTGTAACTGAACTGAAATGAAATTGCAGAAACACATATTCGCAGTAATTGTCAGGGAATTGAGGCTGATGCGTCACAGACCCATCTACCTGCTGGCCTCAGTGGGAGTGATGGCTTTCTGCACAGTATTCTTCCTGTCATTCCTGTCAGAAGGTCTGCCTCAGGATCTGCCGATAGGAATAATAGACAACGACAATTCGTCACTGTCCAGGAACATGACCAGACAGATTGATGCGACACAGCTTGGAAAGACCATAAAATTTGACAATTACAGGGAGGCCAGAGAGGCCCTCCAGAAAGGGGAAATCAACGCTTTCTGCATAATGCCGGACAATATGTACAATGATGTACTTTCCGGCAGGCAGCCTGTGCTGACTTTCTATGTTAACTCTCTATACTTCGTAGGCGGTGCCCTTGCATACAAGGATTTGCTTACAATGGCCAATCTGGCAAGCGGTGCCGTGCAGCGCGAAGTACTGAGCGCAAAAGGAATGAGCGGGAGTGCCATTATGGGGCAGATTCAGCCTATTCTTATAGACTCGCACCAGATAGGAAATACAGAAACAGACTATAATGTCTATCTGACAAATGTCCTTCTTCCCGGTATTCTGGAATTGATAATAATCCTGGTGACTGTATATTCATTGGGCGCAGAACTCAAATACGGAACATCACGCCACCTGCTGGCAAAAGCCGGAGGCTCTATGGTCACAGCAATTACAGGAAAGCTTATCCCATATACAGCATTGTTCACTATTCTCGGAGTAATAAGCAACTTGATATTGTACCACTGGGCCGGATTTCCGATGGCCGGTTCTATTTGGAATATGTTCTTTGGAACCTTCCTGATGGTACTTGCATGCGAGTCTGTAGCGGTGTTCATAATAGGCACACTGCCAGTGCTCAGGGTGGCGATAAGCATTGCGGCAATATACAGTGTTTTGGGATTTTCTCTTGCCGGTTTTACATTCCCTATAGAATCAATGCCGGCATACATACAAGGACTTGCTGCAGCATTCCCGCTAAGACACTATTACCTGTTCTATGTACAGGAAGCCATTTTTGCAAGTGGATTTGAAGGGTGGTACATGCAGGCAGTATATATGCTGCTGTTCATGTTCCTGCCGTTGTTTGTTATAAACAGACTGTACAAAGCCTACTATTACCAGAATTTTCCTAGAAAATGAGAAAGAATAAAACATACACAGGACAATGGCTCGCTGACTGGTTCTCAATATTTGCAAGTGAACTCAAACACATATTTACGGACAGCGGAGTAATGATAATTTTTTTTCTGGCCGGACTTGCTTATCCTCTGATATACAGCATTGTATATCATAATGGAACTGTAGATGACATGCCTGTAGCAGTTGTTGACAACTCATGCAGCAATGAAAGCCGCCAGTTTACCAGAAAACTTGATGCAACTCGTGAGGTAGCCGTAGCTTACAAATGTATGGATATGGCTGAGGCCGAAAAACTGCTTCAAGAACGCAAAATCAAAGGAATCGTAATGTTTCCTGGTGATTTTGCAGACAAACTGGCTGCTATGGAGCAGTCCAGCATATCCACATACGCAGATATGAGCAGCTTCCTATACTATAAAAACCTGCTTATGGCTACCAATCATGTAATGCTGGACGAGATGCACAGCATACAGAAAACAAGATATGCCGCAATAGGATATTCCGAGCAGCAGATTTCCCAGCTTGTGCAGCCTGTAAAATATGAAGAAAACATGCCGTTCAACAGAAATTTTTCATACGGAATTTTCTTTCTGTCTGCAGCACTGATGATAGTAATCCAGCAGACAATGTTTTACGGTATTTCCATGCTTGCCGGTACAATGAGAGAAGAAAACCGCAGTTTTGCAATTATGCCTGACCATCTCAAAGGAAGGGGGATAAACAGGGTAGTCCTCGGACGAGGCGGAGCATACTGGCTGATATACATGGCCATCAGTGCCTATGTAGCGGCAATTGTACCGCGTATTGCAGGTCTGCCGCAAAATGGAACATTCGGGAGCATAATGCTGCTGATGATGTTCTATGTAACAGCCTGCGTGTTATTCAGCTTTACATTCAGCACATTAATCAGACGCAGAGAAACGGTATTCGTACTGTTCCTTTTCATGTCTCCTATCTGCCTGTTCCTGACAGGATTCTCCTGGCCTACAAGCAGTTTTCCTATGGTATGGAAGCTGTTTTCATATATTTTCCCTTCGACATTTGCAGCCCAGGCTTTCATAAACATGAATACTGCAGGTGCAGACCTTTCTCTTGTAGAGCCGCAAATGACAGCCCTTACAATACAGATTGTAAGCTACTACCTGTTATCCTGCCTGGCAGTATTTATAGAAAACAAAATCCTTAAAAGGAAATAACATACTCACTACAACACTTCAAAACGCAAATTGCGGAGTCCGTCGAAGATGACGCACTCCGCAATATCTTTTCCGGACGAACCGCAAATACAAAATTCCACAACTCTACTTGACCGGATTCAAATTCAGTCCTGTACATCTGGAATCTCACGAAAACAGAAATGGAAGACATATCAGTACTTTCACCAAAAAGCATAATTTACAATAGAAACGCCAAAACAACCCTCCTTTTGCAAAGTCAGAACGGGTTGTTCACAGTAACTCTATAAATAATATAGGAGCCGACCCAAAAGGGTCGGCTTACACCATACTACTGCTGAGGGACAATAGAGATGGCAAATCCGCCGCCGCGGGCCATTTTCATTTTCAGGACAGTTCTTGAAGTAACCTTTTTCTCAGATATAGTGTACGTCTCAGGATTTGTCTGATAGTCAGTATCCTGAGCATCGGAATATATTCGTGCGAAATATTTGCGGCCTGGCTCAAGAAAATCAAGAGACACTTCAAGAGAGCGGGCATTCCCGTCTGTCACACCTCCAACATACCAGGCTCCATCTTCTGCAAAAGTCACCCTGACTGACTCAGAATTGCCATCCTGTGCAGAATCTGCTTTGTCTGAAGTCTTTGCCTTACGCGCTATTACAATATAGTCTCCAGGCTCTGCATACAAATACCTGCTTTCAGACCACTCCACCGGCACATCCTTTATGAACTGGAAGGCATCCATATGAGCCTGGTAATGCTCCGGCATATCGGCCGCCATCTGGAGAGGAGAATAAAGTGTCACATAAAGAGCCAGCTGGCCGGCTATAGTAGAATTGACATGGGAATCATTGGCAGGATTTATCTTGGAAACATCCATCATGAATATGCCAGGGGTATAGTCCATAGGACCTCCCTGCAGCCTCGTAAACGGAAGGATAGTCACATGATGCGGCTTCGTTCCTCCGAAAGCCTGATACTCCGTTCCGCGCGCAGACTCGTTGCCGATAAGGTTTGGATAAGTCCTGCACAGACCGGTAGGACGCACAGCCTCATGCGCATTCACCATTATATGATGCTCTGCAGCCTTCTTGACTGCATAAAGGTAATGGTTGTTCATCCACTGTCCGTAATGATGCTCACCGCGCGGTATGATATTGCCTACATAACCGCTTTTAACGGAATTGTATCCATACTTTTCCATAAGGCTGTAGGCATCCTCGAGATGACGCTCGTAGTTGCGGACAGACGAAGATGTCTCGTGATGCATCATCAGCCTGATTCCCTTTGAATGGGCATAGTCATTAAGCGCCTTTATGTCAAAGTCAGGATAAGGGGTGACAAAATCAAAGACATAGTCCTTGCTCTGTCCGAACCAGTCCTCCCAGCCGACATTCCAACCCTCGACCAAAAGCTGGTCAAACCCATGCTCTGCTGCAAAGTCAATATAACGGCGGACATTCTCATTGTTTGCACTGTGCTTTCCGGAAGGAGTGGCAGCGGCAAAATCAGTCTCTCCAAGCCTGACAGACGGAAAATCGTGAGTATATGCCCACTCCCCTTTTCCGGTAATCATCTCCCACCATACTCCCATATATTTCACAGGCTTGATCCACGACACATCTTCATAGGCACAAGGTTCATTGAGATTCAAAATCATACGCGAAGCAAGAATATCCCTGGCATCATCAGACACCATAACCGTACGCCAAGGTGTCTTGCAAGGAGTCTGCATATAGCCTTTCCAGCCCTGAGCATCAGGAGTAAGATGAGAAGTGAATACGAAATTCCTGTCATCAAGGTCCAGATGCATGCATGAATAATCTACTAAAGCAGCCTCATGTATGTTTATATACAGACCGTCATCTGTCTTCATCTGCAGGGAAGTCTGCACTCCCGTAGGCGAGAACGGAGTCTGGGAAGAATTTGGAGTAACAGCAGATTCCATAAGAGAACGGATTTCGGAAAGCCTTGACTCCACATAGTCATACTCCTGTGTATCATAGTCTCCCGGTATCCAGAAAGCCTTATGGTCACCGGCCATTGCAAACTGAGTAAGCTCTTCCTTAATGACAAAATAGTTCAGACTCTCCTGAACAGGGAACTCATATCTGAACCCGAGTCCCTCGTCAAAAAGGCGGAATCTGACTATCATTTTCCTGCCGGAAGCATCCTGGACAAAAGGAACTGCAAGTTCATTGTACCTGTTCCTTATATACTCTTCCTCACCCCATACAGGCTTCCATGTCTGGTCAAACTCCGAAGTTTCAGGCACACCTGCCGAAAAGCCGTCATAAAGCGAAACCGGAGCCCCTGTCTCACCTCTTTTTATCTCTGTGCCGAATTCCAGTGCTGGTGAATTCCCTTTCAGTTCAAGTCCCAGACGGCTTGGCAAAACCACAGCACGTCCTTTATAATCAAGAGAATAAAGAGGCTCTCCATTCTCCGACAATGCAACCTTCAGAAAAAGATTGCCGTCCGGAGAGCGCAACTGGGCTGTTACCTGCGCAGGCTTGCTATCCTGCGCGCTAACATCAGCGACAAATCCGTCAGTTGCCGCAAATGCGGCTATCATTCCTATTGATATCAATATATTTTTCATCTTAAACATTGTCTTATCGTTTAAACTCTACTACAAGGGCCTGTCTGGACGGAACATAAGTAGAATCAGACATTGCCACAGTCTCCCCTGTCATCACATTGCGGCCTTCTCCGAGACCTCCTGCTATTTCTGCATAATGTGACCAAGGTACGTTTTTCTTTCCCCTGGAATTATTTATAAATACAAACACAACGTCAGTATCATCATATCGGAAATATGCATAAGTATTGTCCCTTGAAAGGAAATGCATCGTCTTTCCATTGTGAACCACAGACTTGCCTTTACGCCACTGGAAAAGCCTGCGCGTAAAATCATACATTGAAGCCATTTGCCCTTCAGGCACTCCGACCCCATCCGTATTGGCCCTGGCAGAAGCCCTGCCTTCCGAAGTGAACAAATCCGTATCATCACCCTTCCATCCTCCCGGGAAGTCAACGCGGAGACCGCCGTGTCCCTGGGACTGGTCTTTTGAAAGAAACATCATCTCATCACCATAGAGAATCTGCGGAATGCCGCGCATAGTGGCCATCATGACCATGGCCAGTTTGAAACGGTCCGGATTCTTCTTCAGCATATCACCTATACGCTCAGTATCATGGTTACCCGGGAATATCATCATCTTCGAAAGGTCATAATAAACGAAATCGTGTGACAGACAGTCATATACCTTGGTCATTCCATGACCCCAGTTGCGCGCATCCGTATTAAGCCCGGCTATAAGCGCCTCCATAAGAGGGAAGTCCATCACTGACGGAAGATGAGAGTCGAATCCGTCCTTGTTGGGATTACCTCCCTGCCAGTATGCAAGCTGCGGAATCGACGAAGTCCAGCATTCTCCAACGATATTCAGATTCGGATACTCCGCAAGTACAGCCTCACACCATCTGGCCATAGGCTCTTTTTCATTGTAAGGATATGTATCCACTCTCAGACCGTCAAGGCCGGAATACTCCGTCCACCAGATCGCCCATTGCTGGAAATACTTGAGAACAAACGGGTTGTCCAGATTCATATCCGGCATTGAAGGGACGAACCATCCGCTTTCCTGCAGATTCAGATCATATTTGGAAGCATTAGGGTCCATATTGGTGGAAAAGCACACATTCGTACCTGTATATTCGGGGAAAACGTGCACCCAGTCGCAGAAAGGAAGGTTTTCCATCCACCAATGCGCAGTACCACAATGATTGGTAACTATATCCATTATCACTTTAAGGCCGTGGGTATGAGCCTTTTCAACAAACTCTCTATAAAGTTCGTTGCTTCCGAAGCGCGGGTCAATGTGATAATAGTCAGCACATGCATAACCGTGATAAGAACCCTCCGGCTCATTGTCCAGAAGCAAAGGGGTATTCCATATAGCCGTAGCACCAAGGTCTGCAATATAGTCCAGATGGTCTATAATACCCTGAATATCACCTCCATGACGTCCAAAAAACTCGTCTCTTGCAGGCTTCTCGACCGTATCATCCGTAGCGTCATTGGACGGATCACCGTTTGCAAACCTGTCAGGCATAATGAGATATATCATATCTGCTGCAGAAAAACTGCCTCTTTCCGAAGATCCTTTCTGCCTCAACGATATTTCATACGGATATTTGAAAGATTCCTTTCCATCGGAAAATACCAGCCAGTACTGTCCTGGAACTGCATCCGAAGCGACTGCAATATCAACAAAAATATAGTCAGGGCTGTCCGCCTTGTGTATATTCTTGACTTTCACTCCACTGCCTCCCTCAACAGTAACATTGAACGAGCTTATATCCTTGCCTCCCACCATCAGCTGAAGAGGTGTCTTCATTCCAACCCACCACGAAAGGGGTTCCACTCTTTCAACTCTGCCATCCGCATCAGGAGTTGATGCAGGATCAAAACCCGGATGAACCGAACAGGAAACAAAGCCTGCCACTGCAAGTGTCATTATAAAATTCTTTAACATAAATCTGCGGTAAATTTAGTATTATTCAATCTTTCTATTCCTGGGCAAGGATAGTGGCTGACGTGGCCCTTGCACTGACATAAGATCCTGAATATGCTCCAAGTCCGTCTGCATCAGCCTGTCCGTTCTGAGCCAGGACCTTATATTTTCCCTCCGGAATTTTCACTCTGACAGTCTTCTTCGAGCCGTTGAGCAGGACTACGAGAGACTTTGCCGTATCAATTCCATCCAGACCGCTGATTCTGAATGCAACTGCACAAGGGTCATCCACATCTATGAACTCAAGCTTTTCCTTCACAAGGGCAGCATCCCCGAGACAAAAACCAGGATGGGCGTGTCTGATGGCAGCAAGGCCACAGTAATAATCTGTAAGGTCCTTATACCTGGTCTTATATGTCCAGTCTATGGCATTTATGCTGTCCGGTGAACAATAACTGTTCTTGGTTCCATGTTTGTGGCGGAAAACTTCCTCTCCACAAAAAATGAAAGGCATACCCTGAGACGTATATACTGCAGTCTGGGCCAGTTTCACCATTTCAATTTTCTTTTTGTCAGAATCATCCGATGCCTCGTTCATCCTGTCCCTAAGACAATGGTCATCATGACAACTCACATAACTGAGATGCTGCAGAGGATTTGCAGCCCATGCTTTTACACTGACACCTGGATGCTCCACCCCGCCGACAATTCCGAACTCTACATTGGCTTTGCCTCCAGGGACACCTCCCATAAAACCGAGGTGAGAGCAGTCAAGAGGACCGCGCACGGCATCACGCAGATTATCGCTGAATGCTCCTATCCGGTCCAGCATATAAGTATTGTCCTTCAGAGCAATGGTCTCAGGAGCAAGCGCAGGAGCCATGGCAGCCCAGCCTTCTCCGTAAAGTACCACGTCAGGGTCAATGGCATGCAGCCTCTTGCTTATAAGATTCATTGTTTCTATATCGTGGATGGCCATAAGGTCAAAACGGAAACCGTCTATGTGATATTCCTGCATCCACCATTCGAGAGACTCCACCATATACTTTCTGAACATCTTCTTCTCGGATGCTGTCTCGCTTCCGCATCCGGATGCGTTGCAGAATGTTCCGTCCTCATTCATCCTGTAAAAATATCCGGGATTGGTTCTTTCAAAGCCCGGAACATCAGTGGATGACGTATGGTTGTAAACCACATCCAGGATAACTCTGATTCCTGCCTTATGGAGAGACTGTATCATCTGCTTGAACTCACGGATTCTTATATAAGGGTCAAACGGGTCGGTAGAATAGGAACCCTCCACAGCATTGTAGTTCAGAGGATCATATCCCCAGTTGTATTGAGGCTCGTCGAGACGTGTCTCGTCCACTGTATTGAAATCTGTAGAAGGAAGAATCTGTACATAGGTAATTCCCAACTCCTTAAGATGATCAATACCTGTAGCAAGGCCGTCAGGATTGACTGTGCCATTCTCTGTAAGGGCAAGATATTTTCCCTTGTTCTTTATGCCTGATGTAGGATGAATGGAAAAATCTCTGTGATGCATCTCATAGATGATGATATCGGAAGACTTGATTTCAGGACTCTTATCTTCTGTCCACCCTTGAGGGTCAGTCTTATCCCAATCTACAACAGCTCCGCGCATTCCGTTGACACCTACAGCTTTGGCAGCCATACCCTGAGTTTCTTTCAGCCATTTTCCGTCCCTGCTTACCTGAAATGTATAGAACATTCCCTGAATGTCGTTCTTAACAGTCTTTGTCCATAGTCCGGAATCAGATGATTTAAGGTCAATCTCTCTTTCCGGCATCCCAGACTGGGCTGAAGAGTAAAGTTTCAGTTTCACTGCATCAGCTCCAGGCGCCCAAAGACTGAATGTTGTTTTCCCGTTTTTCCACAGACATTCTTCATATCTGGTTTCAGGTATCATATTATTATCTTTCGGAGCGCAAGCCGCAATAGCAGCAGCAGTTAAAGCGCACATCAGAGTTTCTCTAATCATTGCATAAATCTATTAATCAACACTATTCTTTTACTATGAGCCTGAACTCTCCAGGTTTCAAATTAAATGAAAGGGAATTATGACCTTCAGAGTCCACAGTCACGTTATAAGTCCCGGAACCGAATGCTTCGTAATCCTTCCACACTCCAGCAACTGGAAGCCAGGCGGTAATGTTTCTGTCTGAAGTTGAGAAATTTCCGATTACTGCAAATGATTTTCCGTCAGCAGTACAATAGATGAATCTTCCGTTGTCCCACTCATTGTTTGATACATACCATTTGAAATCGGCATCCATGTCAAAAAATCTCGGGTTTTCCCGGCGGAATTTCAACAGACCGCAATAAGTATCATACAGTCCTTTACGGTATTTGTCGGAAAGATACTCCTGGGTCTTGACAGGTTTTTCGCTGGTATCTCCGTTTCCTCCTGAAATATCATATCCCAATTCTCCGAACTGCCAGATCATCTTCGGACCCGGAACAGTCAGGAAAAAAGCAGCGCAGCAGCCTGCTCGCCTCATGGATAAAGCCAAAGGCGCATCTTCTTCCGAAACGGAAGGCTCTGATGGCCTTTTGCCTGTTTCCATAAGCCATAGTTCCGCTGTAGAAGGACTGAAATACACATCATATTTGCCGGCTATATCGACTCGTAGATTCTGAGAATCAGGTCCGGAATACAGAGCGAAACTCTCACCCGCATTCAAACTTGCAGTCTTGCCCGGGGCTCCATAATTTCCTTTATCCCATACGCTTCCTTCACGAACTTTAAATTCTGCAGCCTGAGGAAAATCCACACTCTTCGAAACATAGAAGGAGCCGTCCTTTACCATTTTGACGTCAGGCTTTTCACCCCATCCTGTAAAACTTCCGCAAATTCCCCAATCTGAAGATCCGGAAGCACCTGTCGCACCATAACATATACGCTGCTCGTCGTGGCTTTCCATATATGAAACATAACCGCCAAACGGACTGGCCGAATAAGCTGCGGAAAAATCCGCCCTGCTTCCTTTTAGAGCACTTGCATATTCATTGTTGACCTTTCTCCAAAGCTGGGCACCGAATTCCGCAAGTTCCCTTTCCTCCTTCGCATCTCCCAAATGCTCGAGAATAACCACGGCATCAGAGTTAACACTCTGAATATAATCATAGTAATCTCTTAAAATAGCGATTCTTGAAGCATCATAAGCGCTCCATGCACCTACATCATTTCCACTGTTTTTCTGAGTAAATCCTTTTGAAAGGTCAAAACGGAATCCATCCACATCATATTCCTCCAAGAGATAGCCAAGACTCCTCTTCACGTGCTCTCTGACCATCCCGTTTTCATGATTCCAGTCATGGAATACACTGAACGGATGAGTTGCCGTCACGTTGAACCAAGGGTTCTGTTCGGAAGTGCAGCTTTTTGATTCATTCCAATACATCTTGGCCCAAGGGTGAGAGCCTGTAGCATGGTTATATACCACATCTACTATCACGGCCATTCCACGGGAGTGGCACTCGTCAATGAACTCCTTATATTGCTCTCTGGTACCGTAAGCCTTGTCAAGGGCAAAATAATGGTTGGGATTGTACCCCCAGCTCAAGTTGCCGTCGAATTCCTGTATAGGCATGAGTTCTATTGCATTGACTCCGAGCTTCTCGAGATAATCCATCTGTGCCATTGCACCGGCTATGTCCTTGGAAACAGAAAAGTCCCTGAACAGCAATTCGTATATGATCAAGTCATTCTTATCCTCGACCCTGAAGTCCTTATGCTGCCACTGATACTCGTCTTCAGAAATACGGAATGCAGAAACAAGGCCTTTCGCCCCTTCCGGATATGGTCTTATTCCACTCAAATACTGGTCGTTCCACTGATCATAAACAATCTCAGTATATGGGTCATCAACACGAATGTCTGCTCCTGATCCTTTTCCAAGACGATACTGATACCTGTATTCCTCTGATTGGTCGAACCCATCCAGTGTAATCCACCAGCATCCGGCGGCATCATCACGCTTCATTGCCCCTTCCGGAACTCTCTCCCAATTATTCCAGTCCCCTACTATATAACAATACTCTGACCTCTCTCCAAATTTGTTTTTGTCATAGAATACAAACGTAACAGAGCCATCCGGACTACAGTTTATTCCATACTGTACACCTGAGGGCATTGTTTCATTTACCACAGGATCCGGAACAAACTCTTCCAATTGATAAAGATCGTCTGTAACTGAGCAGAACTGGTCTGCTTCATGACTTTTCAGCTCTCCGTCCTCCGAACGCACAATTATTGCCATTTTCGTTATAGGAGTAGTTCCCGAGCCGAAATATTCTCTGACTGAAGGTTCAAGTTTCAGTTCCCATGAGTTGTCGGCAGTCTTGGTAAAATGTACTTTCTCATCACTTACACCCCATTCGCAAGGGACAAATTTCCATTCGTCCTCAACTATTACGCCCAAATGTCCATACAACTCTCCTTTATGGTTATAAAGAGGGTTGGATGGTTCCGGATTGAATTTTATGGTACAAGGCTGGTCCGCATTTGGCTTGACAGGATCCAATGTGATACCTGACTCTGGTACAGGGTAAAAATCCCCTTTGTCAGAACCTCCGGATGAAGAACTGTCTTCGCCTTCCTGCTCTACCACAAGTTTCCTTGATTCAAGTCCTGAAACTGAAAAAGTAAGAGTGGCTTTCCTGCTCTTACCTCCTATATTTGACTCCGCCCTGACAGAAAAGCGTGTGTTTCCGCTCCCTGACATTTCCGAAGGCACACACCATGACGAACCTTCAGACATACCGAGAGTCCAGTCACCGTCACAGTTAAGTGATATAATCCTAGTACCTCCTTCAATAGGGATGACTACTGTTTCCGTACTAAGTTCAAGAAATGTCGGTCCTTTGGTACATGAAAATACCAGAAGCACCGTACAGAGCATATAAAGAATCTTTTTCATATTTGATTTCAATATTTTTAATTGGCAGCATACGGACCGGTCAGGGTCCGTATGCCGGAAGTTTTACTGCGCAGTTATTTTATCTGTGCATTGCTATTGTCAAATGAGAAATCTTTGTCAAGAACAAACGGACCAAGGTCAACAGTCTGAGAACCGTCGCCATTGTTGAAAATCAATGAAACTGATTTTCCTATATGCTCGGCAGGAAGTTCGATAACCCATTCACTTCCTGATTGTGTCATTGCCGTACCAGGCCAGTCTCCAAGAGTGAACGAAACGCCTTCGCTTCCCCATCCGTAAATATTTACTTTTTCCCAGTTCGCTTCGTTCTTATATGCAATCTTCACAGTTGGAAGAGCAGTCTCGGAGTACTCGAATTTTCCTTCACCATTCTTGGCTCCAAGTTCATAACATTTGTCTCCGTCAAGGACAACATCCGCAATGTTGATTGTTTGCTCCGAACCATTATTGAAGATAAGACCTACTCCTGTCTTGCCCCAGTTTTCTGCTGCGAGAGTCCAATACTGATAAGCCTGGCCTCCGAGTGTAGCAGAACCGTCAGCAGCAACACCAGGCCAACTTAACTCAGTAGCCATACCCCAGCCATAAAGGTTGTTTACAGACCAGTCCATTGACTTCATAAGGACTTTAATTGGTCTTGCTCCTTCTGGAAGTGGATCCGGTTCTGGTTCAGGTTCCGGTTCAGGTTCCGGTTCAGGAGTTCCGCCTGTACCGTAATCAGCTGCATTGAGTTCGAATGTCATCTCATCAGGATTATTGAGATTCAAATAGATACGATAGTTTCCAGCAGGAACTTTAATATTATTGCCTCCATCAAGAACTCCAGAAACGGCATCTCCAGTTGCTGCATTTACACCCCAGCTGAGAGTCCAGGCACCGTCAGCACGGAACTTCATTTCTCCCTTTGAAAGAGTGACGTCAACCCAGAATTTCTGCTTCTGAGCATCAAAATCCATGACCAGATCATTGTCCCAACTTCCAACAGCATCACCAACGATACCGATCTTGTCACAAGAGAACTGTTTGCTCAGAACAAGTGAAGAACGGTCGAATGCAAAGCGGTAGAATCTGTGTGAATAGTTCATTATATTCTTGGAACCGCCATCAGACCAGAGCTGAAGAGTAGCAGGCTCTGTCTCAGCATTTTCTGTCTGAAGACCCCAGTTACTCTTGTCATCCCAACCGGTTGCAGTCCCTTTTATCTTGAATCCGTTAGCTGCCTTTTCTCCAAAGTCAATGACTCCGGAATAAATGACCTCGTCACCTGCAAAACTGAACAGCTTCTGCATCTTGTCATCAGCCCATCCGCAATAGTCTCCTATAACATAAATCATAGGATAGACTCGCTCGGCTACAGTCACTGTCACTTTTGAAGTCACAGCCTCTGAATAATATTTGGCAAGTCCTGTTCCTACCGTAGCACTTACCATGAATTTGACATCGGTAGGAGTGCCTGCAGGCAAGCCAAGGCCTCCGTGCTCTGTGTCAAGAGAAAGCGGTGCATTGAGAGCCTCGTACGTCTGCTCTGACGAGGTCTCGCTTATTCCGGAGAACAAAACGAGAGTATCAGAGCCATAAGCGGCTTCTATAGAATAATTTACCTGTGTTGCCGCACCGAAATCAGCTGCATCCCAGGAAAATGAAACAGCAGTAGCCATATTTTCGGGGGTAATGGCCATTTCTGTCGGCAGACTGTGCAGAACCGGAGGAACGACATCCTCAGGAGCAAACATCTGCACTTGCTCGAGTTCCTGGCAGGCAGTCATAACTCCGGCTGCAGCCGCCAGCATTGTCATATATTTTATAAATTTCATACTCGGTTTCATATCACAAATTCTTTAGAAATCACTTATCCTCTGTCGTAGATGCGCCATATCCAGGATTCTGATGAAGCTCAGGGTTGGACGCCAGTTCAGATGCCGGTATGGCGAATATCTTCATATAGTCACTGAAACCCTGACCTGTAAATGTTCCACCCTTGTAAGTCCAAAGGAAAGAAGATGAGGTAAACTTGCCGTATCTGATAAGATCAGTCCTTCTGTGTCCTTCCCACATAAGTTCTCTTGCTCGCTCGGCAAGCAGATATTCCGCATCATATGAAGACGGAGCTGTCACACCTGCACGTTCTGCAAGCTCTTTAAGTTTAGGGAGGGCCGCATTTGCCTGGCCGAGCTGCTGGCAGGCCTCGGCATAAATAAGATAGATTTCACCAAGCCTTATCATAGGATAGTCTATATCACTGTATGCCTTGGTCTTGGCAGTTTCTGCAAACTCCTCGCGCGTCTTGTTATGAGGAATGTTGCTGAATTTGTTGCAAGACCACCCGTTTAGGAAAACATAAAGCGCGTCCTGCATAGACTCCTGTCTGCCACGGATAAGGAACATCTGTCCGCGCTTGTCCTTGCAGTCATAAGTTCCTGCGGTATAGTCAGCGTTGGAGACATTGAAATACTTCTGCACATACTCGTAAGGGACACGGATTCCTGCCCAGCCGTTGTTTACTCCGTTCATATATCCGTAGTCTGCGTTTGTAGCCTCATCGGCAGTGATAGCTGCAAGAGTAAGATATGAAGTACCGCCATAAGACTGAGTCTGCTCGGCATCGTATGCAACTCCCCAGATGATTTCTTTCAGTGCCTCAGGATTCTCTCCGTTGTCACCCCTGAACAGGTCCGAATAGTTCTTAGAAAGCGAATATCCCAGCCCGAATATTGCCTCGCAGGCATTCTTGGCTTCTGTCCACATAGTTTTCCCTGCATAAACCTCTGCATTAAGGGCCATTCTGGCAAGAAGTCCGTAAGCTGCACCTTTATCTGCACGAGGATAGTTTGACCTTGCTGCAGGAAGTGCGCTCGTTTCTGAAGTCAGGTCATTGAGTTCTTCTATGCAATAGTTGAACACGTCTGCCCTTGAGTGCTGTACTGGATTCACACCTCCTCCGAAAGGAGAATCTTCAGTCGTGAACGGCACATCACCGAAAGTATCCAGGGCCATCCAGTAGAAGTATGTCCTCAGGAAACGGGCCTCTGCGCGGAAACTTTCAATCTTAGCAGCGACTTCCGCACTCACTCCCCTGTCTGAGAGTTTTGATGGAGCTGTCTGGCGGAGATATTCGTTGACATAAGCAATTCCTTGCATTGTACGTACATAGACGGCATAGGTAGCATCATTGTCTGCATCAGACCATGTATTTGTATTCATGGCACGTACCCAAGCATCATTTTCCCATGCCACCTTACACGCATCGGCAGTAGGCTCCTGGACTGACCAGAATGCTCTGATAAGTTCTGATGCACCTCCGTCACTTACCTGAAGGTCAGTAGTTTCATTGGAAACGAACTGGAAATAAAGTTTTGTAAGACCGGAAAGATAGCCGGCTTCATCCTTTCCGTAAACTGTCTCTGATGTAGAGTCAGACGGGTTCAACGGCAGCGTATCCAGATCACCTACGCATGAAGTGAACATCACGGACAATCCGGCCGCAGCCAATGCAATATATCTTGTTTTTCTTTTCATTGTTCCGATGTATTAAAAGTTGATGTTCAGACGGAGTGAATAAGTACGTGGACGAGGCCAGATAGAGCCGTCAATTCCGTTCACTCCAGGTATTTCAGGATCTACTCCGCTATATTTTGTGATTACAAACACATTCTGTACACCGAAGGCAAGACGGATGTCACCCTTCCAGCGAGGGAATTTCCTGAATGTATATCCGAGGTTTATATCGTCCATACGGAAGAATGACGCATTCTCGAGGAACATGTCAGAATACCACTGCTCTCCGCTGTTGGCAGCCATGAAACCTGTGTCTTTCACCAGTTTTGCGAAGTTAGGCAAGTTGCCCGCGTTGATATCGATATTTGAAGTGGAATTGGCTGAAGCGAAGTCATTGAAAGCCCAGTTTCCTGCAGAGCCGTGACCGTTGAAACCGAAATCCCAGTTCCTGAAAGAAAGTTTGAGGTTAAGACCATAGAAGAAGTCCGGATTAGGACTCTTTCCTGTCATATAGCGGTCTGCCTGAGTGATGGATCCGTCTCCATCCCTGTCAACCATCGCATTCTGCACAGGTCTGCCTTCGCTGTCATATACCTGCTGGAAAGTATAGAAAGTATATGGAGCATGACCGACCATGTGACGCTGGAGGAGGTTACCGGTACCCTTAGTGATTCCTCCTGTCTGGAGAGAATAATTAGGATCATCGGTATTGTTCAGCTTGGTAAACTCAGTACTCTGGAAAGTTCCGTTAAAGCCGATGGAAAGGTTCCAGTCTTCATTGCTCACTGGAATGAAGTTCAGGGCAAACTCGATTCCTTTGTTCCTCATTGATCCGATATTTGTCAGTACCGTGTTACCGAAGTTTGAACCCATAGGTGTAATAACCGTATTCAGAAGATCCTTTGTATCACGCAGATATGCATCTACATTACCACTGATTCGTCCGTCTATAAAGCCAAAGTCCACACCTACATTATAGGTAGTGGTAGTCTCCCACTTTATACCAGGGTCATATGCCTGAGGAGTAAGATAGAACATATAGCCTGCATTTCCCATAAGGTACTGCTTGTAAACGTCAGTTGACATCGAATATCTGGCAAGGTGTGGATAGTTGCTTCCGATTTCCTGCTGTCCTGTCATACCGGCACTGAGTCTTAATTTAAGGGCAGATACTGCTCCTGAACCTTTCAGAAATGACTCTTCCTTGATATTCCATGCGAATGCTCCTGATGGGAAGAGACCCCAGCGTGTATCAGGTGCAAAGCGTGAAGAACCGTCACCACGGAGTGAAAATGTAAACAGGTATCTTGAATCGATCGAGTAGTTGATACGTCCGTAGAACGAAACCAGGAAACTCTCCTGCTTGTTGTAAGGATAGCGGGAGTCATCTCCTTTCTGCTCTTTGGTCTCGTTGAAATATGAAACTGAATGGTCAGAACTGTAGAAATGCTGCCAAGAATAACCTGCCATCACGTCCAGATGGTGGATTCCCCACTCTTTGTTAAGGTTGGCATAGAACTCGAGAACCTAGTTCCTGCGGAAGTTTGAAAACTTGCTGTACTGTCCCCAACCGCGTGCTTCAGTATCTGAATATGCCTGGAAAGAGCCTGGTTTCACTCCATTATGACCTTTTGTCATTGACATATCAAGACCAAGACTGAGGTTGAATCTCAAGGCTTCGAATCCATGTACCTTATAATCTATCTGTGCGTTTCCGATGAAACGTTTCGCATCTGCATAATTATCTACATCATAGAGTTTTGAAAGAGGTCCTGCTCCGAGAAGTGTATTAGGAGCGAATTCCTCTCCGCGACCAGTACCATAGTTCCAGAAACCGTTGGTAGTGGTGTAGTCAATAGAACCGTCTTCATTTCTCCAGTAAGGATCAATAGTCGGGTTGAAGAATGCTGCTGAACCTACAGCTCCACCGTCAGCATAGTTCTGATGGGTATAGACTCCCTTTCCGTTGAGACTTATAGTCAGGTGTTTGTCAAAGAAATTCGGAGCCAGGCTCAAATCAATTGTACCCCTGTCATACTTCGATGTATGAAGCGTTCCCTGCTGACCGGTATAACCTAAAGAAAGTCTGTATGGCATACGTTCTGATACATTTCCATAAAGACTGAGGTTATGGTCATGCGAAATGGCTGTGCGGAAAATCAAATCCTGCCAGTCAGTATTGAGTTCACCCATCATAGAATGAACCTTGTCCCCGTTAGTTGTTCCTGCAGGATAAGCGACTTCAACATACTCACGGAATTCTGACGGAGTCATAACCGGAAGTTCCTTTGAATTTGTCTGGACGCTGACGCTTCCATTGTAGGAAACCTTGGGCTTGTTTCCGACTCCCTTCTTGGTAGTGATGATAATAACACCATTGGAAGCTCTGGAACCGTAAATTGCGGCAGAAGAAGCATCTTTCAGTACGGTAAATGACTCTATGTCGTTAGGGTTGATAGTCTCAAGAGGATTTGCCATACCTGCTCCGCCGTCAACTGCAATAGGAACTCCGTCTATTACAAATAGAGGATCATTGGATGCATTCAGGGATGCAGCTCCGCGGATTCGGATAGTAGAGCCGGAACTGGGGCCGCCGTCACCGGGAATAACGAAAAGTCCAGGAACTTTTCCCTTCAGCATATCCTGCGTTGAAGTGACTGCACCGCGATTCAATTCCTCAGCCTTTATGGCCGAGACAGAACCGGTCATGTCATTTTTCTTTACAGTACCGTATCCGATGACGACAACATCATCAAGAAACATAGCATCTTCCTCCAGCACAATACGTGCAGGAACCTGCGAAGCTGCAAATTTGACTGTCTTATATCCGATACAGCTGATTTCCACCATGGCATCAGCCTTTGAAACAACTATACGGAACTCTCCGTCAAGCCCGGTGGATATTCCGTTGGTTGTACCTTGCTCAAGAACTGTTGCCCCGATTACAGGTCCTACCTGATCGGCTACCACGCCCTTGACCTCATATCCGCTTTGAGCGGAAAGAGACGGGGAAAATATGCCAAGTAGCATTATCCCCAAACAAAAGGATAAAATTCTGTTCATAGGATCTTATTGTATATTAATTATATAGTTAATTGGATTCTTTCACAAAGAATACAGATACTGCTGCAAGGAACATAAACACGCCGGCCAGAATCAGCATCATAGAAGCGTTTGATCCGAAACAATACTTAACTACTGCTCCCCCTGCAAGCCCCATCACAATCTGAGGTATGGTGATGGTAAAGTTGAATATACCCATATAGACCCCCATTTTAGATGCATCCACTGCTCTTGACAGGATGGAATAAGGCATGGCCAGAATACCGGCCCAGGCAATTCCGATTCCTACCATAGGGATCATAAGCATATATTGGTTGTGCATGAAATACAAACCGGCAAAACCCAATGCTCCGAAAAGCAAAGTGACGGCATAAACAGCCTTGTTACCATATTTTGCCGCAATTTTTCCAAGAAAGAGAGCTGCAATACAGGCAGGAATAGGATAGATTCCGTTAAGAACTCCTACCCATGTCTGGGTAGCTCCGTCTGTAAGAACCTGTCCTGCACCATCTGTGACTATTCCTGTTATCGCAGGCTTGAGATAAGTCCACATCATGAAAAGGGCAGCCCATGAAAAAAACTGAGTAACACCCAGACGAGCCATCACTTCAGGCATATTCCTGACCAGTGAGATAAAGCTCTGCTTCTGATGAGAATGGTTTTCAGATGCTCCGGCTGCGGAATTGTCTGCGGATGCTCCGGCAACGGTACTGCCGGCAGGCTCTCCGTCAACAATACTGCCAGCTGAAGCCCCGTCACAAGAAAATCCGTTGTATTCTGCAAATTCTTTCGGGGGATATTCCTTGGTCTTGAATGCTGTGACCAGAACGGTCAGAAGGAGAATCGCTCCTCCATATAGTAAGAGTAGGCTATATGCTTTGAGACTTGTCCCGGAATTGCCTCATCAGAGACTCCGAACCAGGTCATTACCAGTGGCAGGAAAGCTCCGATTACAGCTCCGAGATTGATAAGGAAAGTCTGTACTACATAGCCTGTAGTTTTCTGTGAGTCATCCAGCATATCCGCCACAAGTGCGCGGAACGGCTGCATGGTGACATTGAATGAAAGATCCATAAAGAGCAGTATGAACGCTCCCATGGCAAGAGGTGCGAACGCCAGCAGCAGCGGGCAGTTCGGCATCAGCATAAGGGCTATTGTGGAAATAACTGCCCCACCCAATATATAAGGTATCCTTCTTCCGAACCTTGTCCAGGTCCCGTCAGAAAACATTCCTATTATCGGCTGGATGACCATCCCTGCCAGCGGGGCAGCAAGCCAGAAGTAGCTGAGGTGGCTGACATCGGCTCCCAGAGATTCGAATATGCTCGATGTGTTGGAATTCTGAAGAGAGTATCCTATCTGCACACCGAGGAAACCGAAGCTGAGATTCCATATCTGCCAAAATGATAATTTCGGCTTACGTTTCATGTTGTTATTAGTTCTTTTGTGGTTTACGTAGTATGCAAATATATGTATAGAAAGCCAAGTGACAAGAAAGGTTTTGCCGAACGGTCACAATCAACGGATGAAATGCACAAAAAGACTGACGACCGGTTCGCGGGCTTCAGTCGGGGCATATCAGCATTCTGGGATTTGTTTTCCGGCAATCTTCACGGCTTCATCCAGAACCTCTCCCATTAGAGTAGGCGTGCCAGAATTTAGTTTCATTTGAAAATGAAGCCATACACTTTTTTTCTTTCACCGATAGTTGTTGTTTCATTATAATGTTAGTTTAATATGTTCTACCTGACGGCACTCCGAGAACCGTTTCGTTCCATGGGGCGGGAGCCGCGGACAAAGTGAGTTCGTGGACCAGGTGAACTCGCGGATCAGGTGCGTTCAGAGGTGTTCCGGGACCTTGGGCGCTCAGGGATCAGGTGCGTTCCGGGACCTTGGGCGCTCAGGGGTGCTCCGCGAGGCATTTCGTACCGCAAAAGCCCCGTTTCGGTACCAAATGCACTCCGAAAGCCGTTCCGTACCGCAGAAGGGTCTTTTCCGTACAAAATGACTGTTTCTGCCAGGCGCCTCTTGGCGGACCTCTGAGCACAACGTCCGAGAAAGCCGCTTCATACTGCAGAGGAGGCTTGAACCAAACGCCCTCCGAAAGCCGTTCGTTCCGCAGAATAGGTTCCTGCATCACTTTATGGAAAAGAAAAAGCGAGCCAGACACGATATAGTCCAACTCGCTCTGCAGTCTCGAAGTACCGCGACATTCAGTATTCAGAGTAAATATAGTAAATTTCAAAAAACAACATACTTCATCGTATGAAAATCTGATGCAGGTTATTATTTTCGCTTGAATAAGAAAGCAATAATTCAAATACATTACATACCACCTGAAAAAAAGGCAGGGCAACTTGTTGGAGAATGTGTCAAAATGCATTAAATTCGCAATGCCACATTACTACAGGACACTGAATTTATGCGAACGCTTAAAGCAAACGCCATCATCCATATATTTGCCTCCGTGCATGTTATAGCCACACTTGCGTGCAGGCTCTCCGGCATAGACGACTCTCTGCTGCTCACTCTTCTGACTATGGCAATGACGATTCTGGTCTGTTTCAAAAGAGGGCTGAGCGTGGAAATAACGGCGGCAAGCGTAGTGGTAGTAAATATAGCAGGATACCTGATAGGTATCGGAGGGGCGGCTCTTATAGGAATGGCATCAAAATCAGACTTGCTCATACATGCCCTTTCGACTTGTCTTACTACAGAAATTCTGGGATGGAGCATAATATTCTTCTCGAAACTGTTCCACATAGGAGACAAAAGCAAACATCCTGACTGGACACCCAGAGTAAAATGGCTGTTGCTGGCTACCGCAGTAATTTTCCTCCTCCGTCTTGGCTATACTGAAATTTTCAACTCACGGTATTTTTCGGCAGAAAGCACATACCGCATCATAAAGATGCTTCTGAGCAATTCCGTAGCCCTCCTGCTGATGATTTGCTGCGATATAATCTATATAAGATACATGAGAAGACGACATCAGAAAGACAATATAATTTCCAAAACTGCTGTCTTTCTGATGTTTATTATTTCCGTAACATCATTTGTCACTTTGATTGCAGGATATAACCTTCCTTTCAAGCTAAACCCGACATTCACCTCTAACGAATTCATCCTGCTTTTCACAGTATCCCTTCTGGCAGAGACGGGAATATTCAGCATAGTATATATGCTGGACTACGCTACGACAACCAGAAAATCAATGTTCCGCGAACAGGAAAAGGCCAGACTGGCCGAGTTCCAGTATCTGAAGCTAAAGCAGCAGGTAAATCCTCACTTTCTTTTCAATACACTGAATATTCTTGACTGTCTTGTATGTGAAAACAAGACAACGGAAGCAAGCACTTATATACACAAACTGGCAGGAATATACCGCTATATGCTGCAGAATGAAGAAAACAGGATAGTTCGACTCTCTGAAGAAATGAAGTTTGTGACGATGTATGCCGACCTGCTTAAAGTAAGATTTCAGGAAGGATTCAATATATTGACAGATATAAGAAATGAAGACATGAACAGAAATGTGGTGCCATGCTCTATCCAGATGCTTGTTGAAAATGCCATCAAACACAATATTGTCAGTCCGTCTGAAGTCCTGACAATAGGAATCGTATCTGACGGAAACAGCGTGACTGTAACCAACACTGTCAACCTGAAGAATACAGCGGAACCATCTACCAAAGTAGGCCTGAAATATATAAGACAGCAATACAAAGACCTATGCGAAAGACAGGTATCAATCACAGAAACTGACAGAAAATATGCCGTAACTCTGCCCCTGATATAAACCTGATATGAAAATCTATAGCAAAATGGTAAATGTACTCATAATAGAAGATGAAGCAATCGCCAGAGACCGGCTTTCCCGGGCTATTCTGACAGACTTTCCAGAACTCAGGATTGTTGGAGTAACCGGATCAATAAAAGAGACAGTAGCCTGGCTTAATGTACATCCGGACACAGCAGAAATCATATTCATGGATGTAGAACTTTCTGACGGGAACTGCTTTGAAATCTTCAGACAAGCAGAAATAAATGCCAGTGTCATTATGACAACTGCATACGACACATATGCAGTAAAAGCCTTTGAGGTAAACAGTATCGACTACCTGCTAAAACCTATTGAACCTGAATCTCTGAAACGTGCGATAGAGCGTTGTCTTGACAAAAGCCGGTATTCTGATACAGAAAAAATAAGACACTTCCTCCAGCAGGAAAAACAGGAATACAGACAAAGGTACATCGTAAAGATGAATGACAAGATAGTTCCTGTAAAAGTTTCAGACATAGCATATTTTTATTCTGAAGAAAAAAACACCATAATGGTGACCTTCGAAGGAAGCAGATACATTATGGACTTTTCATTGGACATCCTGTCGGAAGAACTTGATCCCAAAATCTTCTTCCGGATATCCAGAAGCTGCATAATAAACATACAGACAATAGAAAGTATTGTAAAACATTTTGGAAGCAGGCTGAAAATCAGCGCCATACCTGAACCTGACTTTGAAATGACTGTCAGCAGATCCAGAGTGGATGATTTTCTGGCATGGCTCGAAGGTGAAAAGGAATAATACTACAAACAAACCATATAGATATGACACATTATATTTCAGCAGAGACTCTCACTATCGAGAAAGTCCGCAAAATTATTGAAGGGAAAATGCAGTTGGCTCTAAGCCCTGAATCAGAAAAAGCAGTGCAGAAGTGCAGGGAATATCTTGACTCCAAAATGGACGATATAGGACGTCCGGTGTATGGAGTAACCACAGGATTCGGCTCACTTTGCAATATAACAATCCCTGAAGAAGACCTCTCTCAGCTCCAGTACAATCTCGTAGTATCACACGCCAGCGGCACAGGTGAACAAGTCCGTCCGGAAATCGTCAAACTGATGCTGCTACTCAAAATCCAGTCTCTTTCCTATGGCCATTCAGGCGTACAGCTGGCTACAATAAAAAGACTGGCAGACATGTTCAACAACGACATACTGCCGGTTGTCTACCAGCAGGGATCCCTTGGCGCATCAGGAGACCTGGCTCCACTGGCTCATATGTGTCTGCCGCTTATAGGACTCGGAGAAGTGATATACAAAGGACAGACACGCCCTTCTTCCGAAGTATGGAAAGAAATGGGATGGGATACCATAAGACTGCTGTCAAAAGAGGGTCTTGCCCTGCTTAACGGAACACAGTTCATGAGTGCCCATGCCGTATGGTCTCTGATTCAGTGCGAAAGACTGTCCGAATGGGCGGACCGTATTGGAGCCATGTCACTTGATGCATTTGACGGCAGGATAGAAGCATTCTGGCCACAGACACACAGAGTACGACCTCACAAAGGACAGGCAGAGACAGCAGCAAGATTCATGGAACTTCTGGAGGGCAGCCAGATTATATGCAGGGCAAAAGAGCATGTCCAGGACCCTTATTCCTTCAGATGCATACCTCAGGTACACGGAGCCAGCAAAGACACCATACGCTATGTCAAGTCTGTGATAGAAACTGAAATCAATAGTGCGACAGACAACCCTACCGTTTTCCCCGACGAGGACCTTATCATTTCAGCAGGAAACTTCCACGGACAGCCTATAGCTATCGCAATGGACCTGCTTGCAATAGCAATGGCTGAACTTGCAAACATCTCTGAAAGAAGAATATACAAACTTATTTCAGGACAGAGAAATCTGCCTAAATTCCTCGTTGCAAAGCCGGGCCTGAACAGCGGATTCATGATTCCCCAATATACTGCAGCTTCAATCGTAAGTCAGAACAAAGGACTTTGTATGCCTGCCAGTGTGGATTCCATACCTTCTTCACAGGGTCAGGAGGATCATGTAAGTATGGGCTCCAATGCAGCTACCAAACTTGTTCGCGTAGTAGAAAATACAGAGAGAGTGCTTGCCATAGAACTTTTCAACTCCGCCCAGGCACTGGAATTCCGCAGACCGCTGAAATCATCTCCTGCAATCGAAAGCATCTTCGAAGAGTACCGCAAGTCAGTACCATTCATTGAGGAAGACACATATATGCATCCGATGATTGAAAACTCTATAGAGTTCATAAGAAAATAACTCATCCATGGGGAATATTTTAATCAAAAACATAGGAGAGCTCATTGGAATCGTTCCGAATGGAGTATTGAGAAAAGAAGGCAGAGAGATGGGAGAAGTCTCATCTCTCAAAAATGCCTGGCTTCTTACTGACGGCGAGAAGATCGGGGCTTTCGGAAAGATGGAAAACTGCCCCGTACCATCGTCAGACGAGCATTCTGAGGGACATAATGTGGAAATCATTGACGCAGAAGGCGGTATGGTAATGCCGGCATTCTGCGACTCCCACTCCCATATAGTTTATGCCGGATCACGCGAAGGTGAGTTCAGAGACAAGATCAACGGCCTTACCTACGAAGAAATCGCCGCGCGTGGAGGAGGAATACTCAACTCAGCCGACCTGCTTCACGAGACTTCTGAGGAAGAACTCTTCAGGCAGTCTCTGAAAAGAGCCGAAGAGGTCATGCACAAGGGAACGGGAGTTCTGGAAATTAAAAGCGGATATGGTCTGAATACCGGAGACGAACTGAAGAT
Organism: uncultured Bacteroidales bacterium; assembly: GCA_900546395.1. Taxonomy (GTDB): domain Bacteria; phylum Bacteroidota; class Bacteroidia; order Bacteroidales; family UBA932; genus Cryptobacteroides. The sequence goes on from URDD01000014.1 coordinate 34,661, forward strand.
GCTCCGCGTAATACGCCGGCTGAAAGCAGCGCTTCCTCTTGAAATCAGATCCACATTCCTCGGTGCACATGCCGTAGGCAGGAAATATACAGGCAGGCAGGGAGAATACGTGGACATGGTATGCAACGAGATGCTGCCTGCAGTAGCTGCTGAAGGTCTGGCTGACTTTGTAGATATTTTCTGTGACAGCGGCTTCTTTACACCGGAAGAAACACTGCAGATTCTTGATGCAGCCCAGAAATACGGCCTACGCGGGAAAATACATGCAAACGAACTCGGAGTATCCGGAGGAGTACAGGCCGGAGTCAGCCGGAATGCTCTTTCCGTAGATCATCTGGAACAGACTACCGACGCTGAAATAGAAGCTCTTCGCGGCACAGAGACTATGCCTACCATGCTTCCTGGAGCTTCATTCTTTTCAAATCTACCGTATGGCAGAGCAAAAGACTATATAAATGCAGGACTTGGAGTAGCTCTGGCCTCTGACTACAATCCGGGCTCTTCACCAAGCGGAGACATGAGGTTTGTGATGGCTTTGGGATGCATAAGGATGAGGCTTACGCCGGAAGAGGCATTCAATGCCTGCACTCTGAACAGCGCCTATGCAATGGGAGTCAGCAGTATTGCAGGCTCAATAACTGAAGGAAAGCTGGCAAGCCTTATAATCACCTGTCCTGTACCGTCACTGTCATTCATTCCTTACAGTCACCAGACTCCTTTTATCAGAACAGTCATATTAAAAGGCAAAGCAATATAAAACCAGAATCCACATAAAATCATTACCTTTGTCTGCTGCTGCAAATAATCTGCAGCAGCAGACAATAAAAATTTACATATTATGACACTTGGCATTTGCAGCGACCACGCTGGCTTTGACTACAAAAAAGAACTGATTCAATATCTCGAAGGCAAAGGCTATGAGGTAAAAGATTTCGGAACCGATTCAACTGAAAGTATGGACTATCCTGATGTCGCCCATCCTCTGGCCATAGCTGTTGAAAACCACGATGTGGATGCCGGTATAGCAATGTGCGGCACAGGCAACGGAATGGCACTAACCCTCAACAAGCACCAGGGAATAAGAGCAGGACTCGCCTGGAGCGAAGACATAGGCAGACTTGTTAAACAGCATAACAATGCCAATGTTTTGGTTATGCCGGCTCGTTTTATTTCTTTCGAGACAGTATGCAGAATCACCGATATCTGGCTGGAAACCGAATTTGAAGGCGGCCGTCACCAGAGAAGGATTGACAAAGTACCAGTAAAATAATCAGAAACTGTCTGAATCAGCAGAAAACTCACGGACAGTTTCCAAATAAACATGGATTTGGAAAACATTGACAAACAGGCGGTGCAGGAAACAGAAATTCCCGCACCGCTTATATTGAGAGCAGGCACTGCCCTCACTCACAGCATAGACGACTACCCCGGAGGAATAATCATACCTGTAAACAAACCATACAGGTGGACATCAGCAGATGTCATACGCAAAATCAAATATGCAGCCATCCGGCATTTCAACAAGAAAAACCTGAAAGTAGGACATGCAGGAACATTGGATCCTCTTGCCACAGGTGTGTTGCTCGTATGTATCGGCAAAGCTACCAAGCTGGCAGAAGAGCTGCAAAGCCACGATAAGGAATATATTGCAGGAATCTCATTCGGAGCCACCACTCCGTCGTACGACCTCGAGAAAGAAATCGACTCTCTCTATCCTCACAAACATATAACGGCCGGCGGCATAAAGCATTCCCTCGAATCCTTTATCGGAGAGCAGGATCAGATAGCGCCTCTGTTCTCTGCGAAATCAGTAGATGGAGTAAGGGCATATGAAATAGCCCGCAAACTATGGAAAAAGCAGGCCGGAGCAGAAGAATCGGAAAACCTTAAAGCTTTCGACAAGACTGCAGAAGCAATAATCAGAGCGTCTAAAATCCGGATAGATGAGCTTGAACTCCTGGAATTCATTCCTGAAGGAGAAAAAAAGTCCTGCCATACTGCATCCGAAACCGGCATTGCAGAAGACAGGACAAACACACACACGGTTAAAATCAACGTAACTGACAATTCTTCTCTTATGCTGCCTGAAGCCAAAATAAGGATTGTCTGCAGCAAAGGCACTTACATCAGAGCTTTTGCAAGAGACCTCGGAGAAGCTTTGGAGAGCGGCGCCCATCTCTGCTCTCTTGTCCGCAGCAGAAGCGGCGATTTCAAGGTCGGAGAATGTCTCGGCATCGACGATGCTATAGAAGCCCTCGCATAAAAACGTCAGTCCTATATCATAGACCATATCTGCTCAATTGCAAAAATGACGATACTGACGGTATGATGCAAGTCATACCGTCAAAAAAACACGTCATCCTGACAAATTTTTACGATATTGGGATGGCGTTACCCCCCCCCATAAATTTTGCAAATGCCCTGTTGAATGTTGAAAGTGAATTGAATCCGCTGAGCTCCGCTATTTCACCTAAGCTGCAATAAGGGTCAGAATCCATAATGCGGCAAGCTTCCTTCACTCTCAGGGAATTCAGATAATCATTGAAAGTCGTATGAAGTTCATTGTTTATGTACGACGACAGATAAGTTCTGTTTGTTCCTAAATAAGTAGCAGCTTCCTTGAGTGTAAGTCCCGGATTGAGAAACAGCCTGTCTGTTTCGATAATATCTGCAAACGGCCTTTTCAACACAGTTTCGCAGCCGGCAGATTCCTGTTCGGATTTATCCTTACTCAAAATATTTTTATAGAGCAGGCTGTAAATATAAGTCCAGGCCAGCATTGATGATACAAAATACACAGCATCAATATACTTAGGCCCGAAGAAAATAAGAATACTCCAAAGAAAAAGTATAAGAAGCAGGACTGAAGCCGCTTTCCTCACCCACAGTGACTGTCTGGAAAGATTCCTGAAGACAAAAGATTTAAACCGGCTTTCCACTGAAGACGTTCCGGCAAACACGGCAATGATAATGAACAGCCCGAATATAATCACATAAAAAAGATAAATATACAGAATCTGTACGGAAGGATAAACGACATAGGCCGCAGTAACAGACACAACAGGAAGCATAAACATGAACAGTCTCCGGAATGTCACCCACCCGGGTGCTACAGCCTCAAACAGGAACAGCCCCATCATCGGAATAAAAAGTCCGTCAACTATCATTATACACCTTGAAATGACAGCATTGGTTCCGACTCCTGGAAAAAGCAGCAAAATGTCTTTCATCCCCTGAAGTACAATCAGGATAATACTCCAAAACAATATCCGCATCATATTGTCGATTTTTCTATACGGAAAAAGTCTTATGCTCATAAAAACAAAGAACATAAGAGATATTCCCATCATAAAATTAGAAAAATTGGAATAAAACCCCGTCATACCTATATGGCACAAAATGTCTGCAAAATTAAAAAAACTTCACTAATTTTGCAGTCCTACTTCTGACATGGCATTCAAATATTCATACGGACATATCTGGAAAGTCGCATATCCCATTCTGATAAGCCTTATTATGGAACAGCTTATCGGAATGACTGATACTGCTTTTCTGGGACGAGTAGGAGAAGTGGAACTCGGAGCCTCAGCAATCGCCGGAGTATATTACCTCGCCATTTTCGTCACCGGATTCGGGTTTGGAATAGGCTCGCAAATCATAATAGCAAGAAGAAACGGCGAGAGAAATTACAGGGAAACCGGCAATATATTTTACCACGGAGTATATTTTCTGCTTGCCCTGGCTGCAGTTGTAATCGGATTGTCTGAAGTACTCTCCCCATGGATTCTGAATAAAATAGTCTCTTCCTCTCAGATAGCAGATGCGGCAATGGACTATGTCAGATGGAGGCTTATAGGTCTTGTATTTGCATTTGTCACAGTAATGTTCCGGGCATTCTATGTCGGCACGACTCAGACCAAAACCCTGACTCTGAACTCTATAGTGATGGTCCTGTCCAATATTCTGTTCAACTGGATACTGGTATTCGGACATTTCGGATTCCCTGCTCTGGGAATTGCCGGAGCAGCAATAGGTTCGACTCTTGCGGAACTCGTATCGCTCATATTCTTCATAATCTATACGGCACGCAGGACTGACTGTGAAAAATACGGTCTGAACAGGAAAATCAATTTCAGCTTTGGAAAACTTGGAGACATCCTTTCCATTTCCGTATGGACTATGGTACAGAATTTCTTTTCCATTAGCACATGGTTCATTTTCTTCCTGTGTGTGGAACATCTCGGTGAAAGAGCCCTGGCAGTATCAAATGTAGTACGAAGCATATCCGGATTCATCTGGGTTTTCGTCTCGGCATTTTCTTCCACATGCAGTTCTCTGGTCAGCAATCTCATAGGAGAAGGGCATCAGGATTCTGTAACAGGACTTATAATCAGGGTGATAAAGCTTACTTATATCCCGGTAACAGTCCTGCTGGTTGCATTTGCCTTATTTCCGGAAGTTGTAATAGGAATATATACTGACATCCCGGGAATAGTGGAAGAATCCGTTTCTTCTTTATGGGTTCTGTGTCTTTCCTACCTTATGACTACACCTGCACTTATATGCTTCAACGCTATCTCCGGCACAGGGAACACCAAAACCGCATTCGGACTTGAAATGATAGTGCTGTTACTTTATACGGCATTCTGTATCTTCATAATCAACGGACTGAAGCCCCCGGTATGGGTGGCATGGTTTACTGAAAGCCTGTATGCTCTCATAATGCTGATTCTGAGCGCAACATATCTCCGCAGCGGCAAATGGAAAGGCCGGAGCATCTGATATGAATCGAAGCTGACTTCAAGTACCGGAACCTCTCGATATGCGATACCAATGACTGCAAAGTGCAACTATCTGTACAGATAATACTTCTCGGCTATTTTACGGAACGGCTCCGCATCTTTTCTCCAGTAATCTTCTATATCCGAGAACATATAGCTTTTCCCGAATGTCTTTCGGACATAGTCACTGCCACATACCTTGTCGAAAAGACCTATCCCGGTAGCCATTTCAAAAGCCCCTTTATCCGGATACAGTCTTGCCACTGCCTGCATTACATAAAACTGTACCTCAGTCACAGCTGCAGCATTGTAATCAGTGAAAAAATACTGGACACCTTTGACAAGCTTTCCTGCAGAACGTCCGGAAAACGGCTTGAAGTAAATGGTACGGAAAGCCACGCCGGGAAGTCTGTATGAATCCAGCAGTTCTTTTAGTCTCTCTGCATCAAGCCACTCAGCTCCAAACACCTGAAACGGGAGGGTATATCCTATGCCTATATTAAGAAATCCGTAAAGTTCACCGCACAGACCTGATGCAGGATAACCGACAGCAGCATCTGCAGAAGGAATGTTAGGAGAAGGAAGAACCCACGGAAGTCTTGTATCAGAATAAAGCATATCACGCCTCCACCCTTCCATCGGAACTACCGTAAGACGGCACTGTGCCGGTGTCTGCCTGCCTGTCTGACCACAGTTCAGCCCCTCGCTGTTTATCAGCAGAGCCACCTCTCCTGGAGTAAGTCCATAAATATAAGGTATCCTGTACTGGCTAACAAATGAATAGAAGCCAGGCTCTACATAAGGTCCCTCTATCTTAAGCCCGCCAAGAGGATTGGGCCTGTCCAGCACTACCACCTCAATGCCTTTCTCCGCACAAGCCTCCATCACAAGTCCGAGAGTACTGATAAATGTATATGACCGCACTCCTACGTCCTGAATATCATATACCATAACATCCACACCTTCAAGCATCTTCGGGGTAGGTTTGCGGGTAGCTCCGTATAAAGAATATACCGGAAGTCCTGTCGCACTGTCCCTGCTGTCAGATACTTTCCCTCCTGCATAGACATCTCCCCTGACGCCATGTTCAGGTCCGTATAAAGCCACAAGATTAACCCCGGGAGCATTGAAAAGTATATCTACCGTTGATCTCAGATTCCTGTCCACTCCACTGGGATTTGTAACAAGTCCCACTCTTTTCCCTTTCAGACAGTCAAAACCCCTTTCAGCCAGGACTTCTATTCCAGGCTTTACCATGTCCTTTGACTGTCTTTTAGGTCTTGCCCCGGCTGTCTCTGAACAAAATGCAGCAACAGCCATAATGACTGTTGCCGCAATTATAAGTTTCTTCATATATCCTATATACATTCCTACAGATTCATAACCCTTCCTGTAAAGAGGAAATTACCTGTCACATTGTCTGTTATGGCGAAAAGGAAAGGTCTGTCCACAACTACTGAAGGTACAGCAGCCGGCGGAGTCGCTGACGTAAGCCTTACGCCAATGCTTGTAACGGCTGCAGCTTCCGACCCGGCCTCGTTTACTTCAACAAAACATTTCTGCTTGATTTCATCCACAGCAATGTTTGAAGACGATATGCCACTAAGATCTGCAGAACCTGAAAATACTTTCTTTACACCAAGAGCGGCAAAAGTGCTGTTAAGTACCGTTGTAGTCTCCATCTTGAATTTAGGCATCTTCAAAGAAATCCTTTTCTCGGACATACTCTCCCGAGCCTTCAGGCAAGTCTCTTCATTAAGATACGGCAGGACATCATCCACAGACATTTCCTGAGAAGGAAGCATCACCAGCATTGAGTATTTACCTCCGGAATAAGGCAGTTCTACGAGCTGTGCTCCCTGATATTCTGCATACCGGAAGACATCCTTTGCGTGCATGAAAGACACCTTGCCTTCTCTTTTCGAGCCATGGAATATATCATCTGACGTAAGCTTCACATTGAATTCCTTCTCCCACGGTGCCTTGAAATACAGAGCATTGATCAGGAACATAACCATATCCTGGCCGATAGCATCGACTATGGAAGGTATCCTTCCTTCCGTTTTCTCACTGCACCAGCTGTTTATGGCATCTGCTGCTTCCGGCTTTGAGAAATCAAGGTTAGAAACCTCCGAGTCATATTTTTCAGACAAGAGTTTCAGATATGCCGGCTTCACCTGGAATCCATTCCTTATCCATGCCGAGTTGGCTGTCCTTACGTCAACGGCCGTATCGGCTGCCGGTGCGAAAGAAGTAAAATCCAGTCCGTTCAAGGCAACATCCAGTTCGGCCTTTGTCTGCCCCTCCGCTCCTTCTGAAAGCATTGCCAGTGCAACACCAGCACTATACGGAGAAACAAATACATTTTCATCCTTATCCTGCAAAGCTGCTGCATTCTTAAAGAATGACAGCGAATAATCCACTACAGATCCTTCTTTTAACGGTGTATTCTTATGCTGACCGCAACTTGCTGCCGACAAGACGACTGCAGAAGCCAACATAGTAAAAAATATCTTTTTCATACTATAAAATTTAATTTGCCAAAGGACAAACTTAATTATTTTAGATTAAAAAGACAAAACATTTGAGAAGGCGAAAACAAAAGTCATAATACTGAATCCATACCACACCTTAGGTGCGGTCCTCTACGGGCCGAGGGTGGCTTCACTTCTTGAAGAGAATGTGTTTTTGATGTCCAGCAATTACTTTCCTCTGCATGCTGTCTTCAACCCTTATTCCGTACCGCAAAAGGAGCTTTTCCGTACAAAATGCACTTTGGCAGCCGCTTGGTACCGCAGAGCCTCCTTTTCCGTACCGAATGCATATAAAAGATGAAGCCGGCCCAAAGGTCGGCTTTATCTTTTGT
>URDD01000015.1 GCA_900546395.1 uncultured Bacteroidales bacterium
ATAATTTTTACCTTGTAACTTATTAAAATTTAATTTATTAAACACTATCGGAGATTTTTTCTCCGGACACTAATGATAATACTATTTAATGCACAACCACAAGGAAATCAATTGTTTACCTTGTGGTTGTGCGTTTTTCTGTCAGATACGTGCAATGTTATACAAAATACAATATGTTGATATAAAATGAGTTATGATTAAAAGAAAATGAGATTAATTATTTGCACATCAGATAGATTATACTGTAAATTAGTCTAACAAATTTTAATCTTATGAAAACAAAATCCTTATTCCAGTAAAAAAAATTCATGATAACAGTATTACAAATTATGACAGAGTTGATGTGGATATTTATGCGCTTTTAGATAACTCTTCAAAAATAATTGAAATAGATATAATAGCGGATATCGGTAGTGGGGAAATATATATAACCGACTCTGGTAGCAACGTTATAGAATGTATGGATATTCAGAATATTCAGGCGAAAGATTAGGTTCAAGAATGAGATTCCAAAAATAAAAAATGTTTATGAAAAAAATTTTACTCTTTTTACTGCTTGTTTTTGCATCAGGTATTTTGACCGTAAATGCTCAAAATAAATCGATATACTTCAATAAAGGATATCGTGCCGATATTCAAATAGGAACAGTCATTGACAATACAATGCTGTATAGTGTAACGACATCCCACGGACATTCATTCGGCAACGGTCTGTATTTGGGTGGTGGAACTGGATTATATTTCGGCAACTCAAATTTTAAAGAAAATAAGTTCAGGGTATCGATTCCTGTTTTTGCGGAAATAAAATACAGTTTTCTGAATAAATTAGCCAGTCCGTTTATTGGAGCAAAAGGAGGAGGGTTCTTTGACTATACCGATTCAGGATGCGGATACATTATTAGACCGTATATAGGGGTAGATATTTGGAGATTTTCGGTCAGTGTAGGCTGGGATCATACCAGATGCACATATGGAGGTTATGATAATTCAAAAACAAGAGTTGGCAATAGCGGCATATCTATCGGACTATCATATAATTTTTAAAGTTGATTATTATGAAAAAACCTATTTTACTAATCTTACTGCTTGTCTCTATGGCAGTATATTCATCAGCCAGGGAAAAGGGAGGAAACCCGTACTACAAAACCGGTTATCTGGGTAGCGTTGGTCTTCATATCGGAGGAATTAACGCATATTTCAGTGAGTTAGGCTTCACTACCATACATGGAAAGACATTCGGAAACGGAGTGTTTCTCGGAGGTGGTATCGGTCTTGGAGTCCCATTTGACTCTTATGACGATAACAGTTGTATGACAGTCCCTATTTTCATAGATGCAAAATACTCTGTTCTTGACAAAAGGGTATCGCCTTTCATTGAAGCAAAGATTGGTACTATGTGTATAGTTGATTCTGAGTGGGGAATGATGATATCTCCGACACTGGGTGTAGATATTGGAAGATGGTCAATAGGCATATCTTATTTGCTAAGGCAAAGCTATGGATTAAAGCAAAACTGCCTGTTGCTTGGCTTCTCATGGAATTTCTAAAAAATTATATTTACCGGCTTCCTGATTATCGGGAGCCGGTTTTTTATCACTCCTCTTCTGCTCCGGGTCGCTATCACTTTCCGGGCGCATCCGTCCTCTAATGTACAAAGCACATTTTCTGATTCAGATTGACTCCGCCTCTTCATCCTAAAATCAATTTTGTACCGCAGACCCCTTGTTTCCGTACCGAATGTCATTTGAGAGGTGGTTGGTACCGCAGGAGGGGCTTTTCCGTACCGAATGGACTTTGAATGCCGGTTGTTCAAGAGGGTTTTCGGCAGCGAGGAGTGCAAGGATATCCTGATTGCATTCTTGAACAGAATCGTGGGGGGCGGAGAGATAGAGGATGTGACATTTCAGAATACAAAGCATTTAGGGCCAACGGCAGAAGACAGGATGGCTGTATTTGGTATTGCCGTAAGGACAAAGTCCGGAGAGGAATACATAATCGAGATGCAGCTTGCGCAGCAGAAGTATTTCCGTGACAGGTCGCTGTTTTACGCGAGCTATCCGATTCTGAACCAGGCTGCTCTTGCCAAGGAAGAGTTCAGAAAGACGCACGGCGATGCCGGTGTATTCAGATGGAATTTCCGTCTTAAACCTGTGAGGTTCATAGCTGTGGTAAACTTTCAGATGACGCATGGTTCCGGATGGGATGAAAGCAGGTATTTTTCATCATACAAGTTCAGGGAAGATGAGAGCGGCGAATTGCTTCACGACAAGCTGCAGTTCATTTTCCTTGAACTGGCGAGATTTGACAAGGGAGAGGATGAACTGGAAACTTATTGTGACAAATGGATGTATCTGTTCTCAATGACTGTGATACATAACAGAAAATCTAAAACTTAATTATAGAAACAAAAGACATTGCCACTGTCTTACAGAACAGTGACAATGTCTTTCATTTCTTTCCTCGCAGTACGCTGGGCCGGCTCTTCAGCTACATAGCCTATAGGAATTATCGCGACAGGATATTGTCCTTCAGGCAGAGTGAAATTGGCCTTGAATATCTCCGGGATGAAATTGCATACCCAGCAGCTTCCAAGCCCCATATCCGCTGCGGCAAGACATATATGCTCGGAAGCAATCGCCGCATCGACATCAGCGTGACTTTTTCCGTCTGCCCTGCGAACCCAGGCCTCTGACGGCTCTGCACACACGACTATATAAATCGGGGCTGTCTTGAACCAGTCTTTTTTATAGCATTCCTGCAATTTCAGTTTCTGTTCCTCACTCTTTATCACTAAAAAATGCCATGGCTGGAAGTTTACTGCAGAAGGTGCAATCCTCGCACACTCAAGGATATAATCCAGTTTTTTCTGCTCGACTTCAGTGCTTGCATAACTCCTGGCTGAGTATCTTTTTTGTGACAATTCAAGAAAATTCATAATGTATATTTCTAAAGTTTCATCAAATATAAAGAATATTCCCGGCAATAAAGAAAGGACCTGGCAAAACCATACGGTCCCGTCAGGCCCTTCGTGAAAGTCAAGATTCTACTCGTCCTTATCCTGCTCCATATAAGCCTTCAGCAGTTTATCCTGCACATCAGCAGGTACAGGCTGGTAATCAGCAAACTCCATAGTAAATGTAGCACTTCCTGAAGACAGAGAGCTGAGAGTCGTCGAATACTTGTAAAGCTCAGCAAGAGGAACACGAGCCTTGATGACCTCGAATCCCTTGTCGCTTCCCATTCCTTCTATCAAAGCCCTGCGGTTCTGAAGATCGGACATACAGGCTCCCATATAGTCTGAAGGAGTCATCACGTCAAGAGTGTAGATAGGCTCCATAATCTTCGGTCCTGCGTTGCGGAATGCCTCTTTGAAAGCATTTCTGGCAGCAAGCACGAATGAGATTTCATTCGAATCCACCGGATGCATTTTTCCGTCATATACATACACACGGATATCGCGAGCAAGAGATCCGGTAAGCGGGCCTTCACTCATCTTATCCATAATACCTTTCAGAATAGCCGGCATAAATCTGGCGTCGATAGCTCCACCTACGATACAGTTGTAGAACTCAAGCTTACCTCCCCAATCCAGTTCATACACCTCTTTGCCTTTGATGTTCAGCACCATTTCCTTGCCGTCAATCTTGAATTTGTTCGTAGCTTCAACTCCCTCCACGATAGGACATATCAAGAGATGAACCTCGCCGAACTGACCTGCACCACCGGACTGTTTCTTATGTCTGTAAGATGCTGCCGCTACTTTTGTAATGGTCTCACGATATGAAATCCTCGGAGCGAAGAGATCTATCTCTATCTTGTTCTCATTCTTAAGTCTCCATTTTACGACATTGATATGCTGCTCACCCTGACCTTTGAGTATAGTCTGCTTAAGCTCTTTTGAATACTCCACTATAATAGTAGGATCCTCTGCGGACATCTTGTTGAGAGCCTCTCCCATTTTTTCCTCATCTTTCTGCTCCTTGGCCTTGATAGCTGTACGGAACTTGGATTTAGGGAAGACGATATTTTCATATACTATTTCAGTACCAGGCTGAGACAGAGTAACATTGGTCTTTGCTGCACGGAGTTTGACAGTACAGCCGATATCTCCTGCATAAAGATCTGTAACTTTCTCCTTCTTCTTTCCAGCCACAGCATAAATAGTAGTAATTCTTTCCTTATCTCCGGTCTCGGCATTTTCCAGATCCTGGCCTTCCGTCAATTCTCCGGACATAACCTTGAAGTATGCGACTTCACCGAGATGCGGCTCCACCGCTGTCTTATATATGAAAAGTGAAGTAGGGGCATCCTGCTTGCACTCCATTTCTTTTCCGTCCTTTGTCCTGGCCTTTCTTTCGGCAGGAGAAGAAGCCACCTTTATAGTGAACTCCATAAGTCTCTTGACTCCTATGTCTTTCTTTGCAGACAGACAGAACACAGGAAGTACATTTCCTTCCTTACATCCTATACCGATTCCCTTTCTGATTTCATCTTCTGTCAAAGCTCCTGATTCAAAGAACTTTTCCATAAGGGTATCGTCATATTCTGCCGCCCTCTCGATAAGCGCAGATCTGAGTTCCTCGGCCTCATCCCTGTACTGTTCAGGTATTTCAAGGTCTTCACGTGTACCGTTGTCATCCTTGAAATGATAATATTTCATCTTCAGAACATCAATGAATCCGTCAAACGCAGTACCCGGATTTACAGGGAACTGTATGATAACCGGCTTTTTGCCGAATGTATCCTTCATTGACTCCAATGTGCTTTCCCAGGATGCCTTCTCCCCGTCCAACTGATTAATTCCTATAATAAGAGGTATGCCATACTGAGACGCATAGCGTGCGAATATTTCTGTTCCGACCTCCACTCCCTGCTGTGCGTTTATAACCAGAACTCCGGTATCACACACCTTGAATGCAGATACTGCTCCTCCTACGAAGTCATCTGCACCCGGAGTGTCAATAAGGTTGAACTTTGTATCCATAAACTCTGCATAGAGAGGAGTTGCGTAGATAGACCTCTGATTCATCTGCTCTATTTCAGAATTGTCGGAAACAGTGTTCTTTCCCTCGACTGTGCCTCGTCTTTCTATAACTTTACCTTCGTAGAGCATCGCTTCAGATAATGTGGTTTTACCTGACTTGGTACTTCCAAGCAGAACCACATTACGGATGTTGTTAGTGGAATACGCTTTCATTCGCTTGTATTTTTGTTACTAATTATGGTTCGTTAATGCTTTCAATTCGTCAGCATCGAAGCAAATCTAACAAAATTTAACAGTAAATACAATAGAAAATCATAGTTTTATTCCATACTTTTCCATAAAACATGAAGCAGTACTATCCCTATAGGCTTTCAAAATATCACTTCCGGCATATCCGATGGTACCAATAAGATATGCATCAAACTCTTCTTCCTCTACTCCCAGCCAGCTACAGATATTTTCAAATGTGAGTCCTGGGTCCATATAGACTTTTTCGTTTTCCAAAAGATTTCCGAAAATGAGGAATTTTTCTTCTTCCATACTTTTTTTATTTTTTTTGCAAAACTGGAAAAATTACGGTTAATGACCACAACATATTGTCTTTTTGTGGCGAAATCCAACTATTGTTTTCTGTTTTTTATAATTATTTCTGTTTTTGTAATTTTTTATTGTCTTTGACAACAATTTATTATCACTCTGAAGGATGTGCAAATGATACTTTTGTAATTGTACAGAGATTCTTTAGAAATGGACAACAGTATTGTCAAACAAAATATAATCGCCAGACGGAAAGAGCTTAAGCTGACTCAGGCTGAGATGGCTGAAAGGCTTGGTATGTCACGCAACGCATACAGAAGCATTGAGCGTGGCGAGACAAGGCTGATAAATGAAAACATCGACAGGATTGCCTCTATTCTTGACAATACGGCCGAAGAACTCGTTCTCGGCTATATCCCACTTCAGACAGGTGAAAAGATTCTGGAAGAAATGAAAGAGGAATTATATTCCAAATCAAGGAACAGAGAACAGGAGTATGAAGACCGTATAAACCTGCTAAAGCTCCAAGTTTCCTCACTTGAAAGCAGGATTGCTCTGCTTGAAGACCTTGTAAGGACAAAAGATGAGATAATCACTATGCTGAGAAAGCGGGAAGAAAGGTAAAATACTTACCTTTGCAGAATGCAAACTTCAATTTTTCTTAAAGACAGGCTTAATGACGGTGTTATTGAAGCCGGATGTGATGAGGCTGGCAGAGGACCTCTTGCAGGAGCTGTTTTTGCCGCTGCTGTTATACTGCCTGAGGGGTTCAGTCACCCGCTTCTGAACGATTCCAAGAAGATGAGCAGAAAAGCCCGAGAGGAATTGCGTCCAGTAATAGAACGAGAAGCTGTCTCTTTTGCAGTGGAAATGGTATCTCCGGAAGAAATAGACTCCATAAATATACTGAATGCTTCTATTGCCGGAATGTGGCGCTCTGTAATGAGACTCGGCACTGTTCCGGAATTCCTGCTGATAGACGGCAACAGATTCAAGCCATATGGCATGATTCCGTCTTTTAAGGACAACTCCTCCGGTAAAACTGCCCCGATACCTCCATGGAATAATCCGAAAACAGTAAGAAAATACGACTCAATCCCTTACAGCTGTATTGTAAAAGGAGACGCGGCGTTCGCCTCAATTGCAGCAGCATCCGTGCTGGCCAAGACCTACAGGGATGAATATATGGAAAGAATTGCAAAAGAATATCCTATATACGGCTGGGACAAAAATATGGGATATCCTACTAAAGAGCATATTGATGCCATACGCAAATACGGATACTCCCCTTATCATAGAAAAAGTTTTCATGTAAAAGAACTGGAACCGACTCTGTTCTGAAAACTTTTTTATATTTTTGTCTGCCTTGTAAGGCTTTTAAACCATATAATTGACAATAATTCAAAAATCTATATTTTGTATTGAATCATTATGAAAAAATTTCTTTGTACCGTTGCAGCTTTGTCTCTGCTTATGACAGGGCTGAGGGCAGATGAGGGTATGTGGATGCTTCCTCTGCTGCAGAAAATGAATATCAAGACTATGCAGGATGGCGGATGCAAGCTGACTGCGGAGCAGATTTACGACATCAACAACACTTCTCTGAAAGATGCCATCGTACATTTCGGAAGAGGTTGTACAGGCGAAATCATTTCAGGAGAAGGTCTGCTGGTAACAAATCACCACTGCGGATATGGAAATATCCAGGCTCTGAGTTCTGTAGAACACGATTATCTTAAAGATGGATACTGGGCAATGAACAGGAACGAGGAGCTTCCTTGCGAGGGTCTTACTGTAACTTTCCTTGAGAGTTTCACTGATATTACCGGCGTCCTCGAAAAAGTGGAGAAAACCGCACGCAAACAATACAGGGACAGTACCAACATCGATGAGCTGGTCATCAAGGCGCGCGAAGCAAAAGAAGAAGAGTTGCGTACCAAAGTAGAAAAGGAAAACCCCCACTGTGATGTGATATTTGTATCTTTCTACAACGAGAATGTCCGTTATATGATTGTAAACAAGACATATAAGGATATCCGTTTCGTAGGTGCACCTCCTTCTTCTATCGGAAAGTTCGGAGCTGACACTGACAACTGGATGTGGCCTCGCCATACAGGCGACTTCTCTATGTTCCGTGTATATGCGGACAAGGACAACAACCCTGCAGAATACTCAAAGGATAATGTTCCTTATAAAGCAAAGAATCACCTCACTATTTCTCTCAAAGGTGTTCAGGAAGGTGACTATACCATGATTATGGGATATCCCGGAAGGACAAACCGCTTCTTTACTTCTCCAGAGCTTAAAAACCTGCTTGAAAAACAGGATATTTCCATTGCAGCCCGCACTATCCGCCAGAATATTATGATGGAAGATATGCTTGCCGATCCTAAGGTAAAAATCCAGTATGCAAGCAAATATGCCCGTTCTTCAAACGGCTGGAAAAAATGGATAGGAATGAAGCAGGCATTTGCAAAACTCGATGTTATCGGCCGTGCTGAGCAAGAGGAAGCTGACTTCACTGCTTGGGTAAACGCATCGAAAAAGCGCCAGGAGACATACGGGAATGCTCTTGCAACCATTAAAGAAGGTATAACTTCCGGAGAAAATGATATAAAAGTGTTCACTACCCTTATGGAGTCTGTTGCAAGCATTGAGCTCAGTACTTTTGCAATCCAGTTCAACAACACTGTAAAAGGAGCAATCAAGGCTACTGAGGGAAAGAAGGATACTCTCGAGGCGATGAAAGATGCTCTCGCTGCAATGGCTGCCCTCTACAAGGATTATTCTGTCGGCACAGACCTGAAAGTGGCAAAGGCAATGCTCAAATATTACAGGGATAACACAGAAAGCAAATATTATCTGAAAGGAATTGCAGATGACTTCGCGACAATGGATATCGATGCCTATGTTGACAAGCTTTTTGCCGAGAGTGTCTTTACTTCTGAAGATAAGCTTGCAAAGGCTGTTGAAAGCGGAAACTATGCCGATATTTTCAACGATCCTGCACTTAATCTTGCCAAGGCTTACTCCAAGATAGTTATGGAGTTGTATCCTTCCATAACAAAGAGCAACGAAATACTTGCACAGGGAAGGAAAGCTTACACAGCAGGACTTCTCGAGTGGAAAAAGGACCTGCCTTCATATCCTGATGCAAACTCTACTATGAGACTTACATACGGACACGTTAAGGGATATTCTCCTAAAGATGCTGTTATCTACAAATACTACACTACTCTGGACGGTGTAATGGAAAAGGAAGATCCGGACAACTGGGAATTTATAGTACCGGCAAAACTCAAGGAACTTTGGAAAAACAAGGATTTCGGACAGTATGCTATGGCTGACGGAAAGATGCCTCTTGCATTCCTTTCAAATAACGATATTACAGGCGGAAATTCAGGAAGCCCTATAATGAATGCCGAAGGACAGCTCATCGGTCTTGCTTTTGACGGAAACTGGGAGTCAATGAGCAGCGACATTATGTTCGAGCCGGATCTCCAGAGATGTATCAATGTGGATATCAGATATGTGCTTTTCATTGTGGATAAATTCGGAGGAGCAGGCTACCTGCTTGACGAAATGACTATTGTCAAATAAACTTGCGGCATATAATCTAAATTCCAGTAGTTACAAACATTTGAAAATGAAAGAAAACGAGGTAATGAAAATGCTTTATGACGTTCAGCATCCTGCCAAGGGTGACAAGAATGTCGTAGAGTTGGGAATGGTAGAAAAGGTAGAGTGCGGAGAAGGCAGGGTGACAGTCACCCTTGCCTTTTCTAAGCACAGAGACCCTCTCGCCGAATATCTTATCGGAAGCACCAAAGCTGCTATAATAAGGCATGCACCAGGTACGGAAGTAGAGGTCAAAACTGTAATCCGTGATGAGGCAAAGAAAAAGCCCGCAGGCCTTGATTTGGGTCTTGAAGAGATTGAAAACGTAAAACATATTATCGGTATAGCATCGGGAAAGGGTGGTGTAGGCAAATCGACCGTCGCTGTTAACCTGGCCATTGCCTTGGCACGTGCCGGTTATAAAGTTGGTCTTGCCGATGCTGATGTATATGGACCTTCTGTTCCTAAAATGACAGGTACAGAGGCAGAAATGCCTGACGCTTTTCAGGAAGGAGATAAGGAGGTAATCATGCCTCTGGAAAAATATGGCGTAAAATGGATGTCTATAGGCTACTTTGCAAAGCCTGAGCAAGCACTTATCTGGAGAGGGCCTATGGCCTGCAACGCCCTTAAGCAAATGATTCTCCAGGTGCGCTGGGGAGAGTTGGACTTCCTTCTGATTGACATGCCTCCGGGAACAGGAGACATACATATCAGTCTCGTACATGACATTCCTCTCAGTGGAGCAGTAATTGTAAGTACTCCTCAGGCAGTAGCTTTGGCGGATGTTGAAAAAGGTGTCAATATGTTCAGGAACGACAGCATAAACAAGCCTATTTTCGGCCTTGTTGAAAATATGGCATGGTTTACTCCTGAAGAACTTCCTGAAAACCGATATTATATATTCGGCAAAGACGGCGGCCTGGAAATGGCAAGGAAATATGACATTCCGCTTCTCGGGCAGGTACCTATCGTTCAGAGCATACGCGAAGGAGGGGACAAGGGAGAACCGGCAGCCCTTTCAAACCGTCCTGACGGACTGGCATTTATGGAAATTGCTGCAAAACTTTCAGAAAAAGTTGCTAAATAGCCAGTGTTTCAGTTTCTTTTCAGAATCTGTAAAGACATTTGCATCTGTAAAATGAAAAACAAATAAAATTTATAGATTATGAAAAAGATTTTTATAACGCTTGCAATCGTTGCAACAAGTATTTTGGCCATCAATGCAAATGCACAGGAACGTCCTTCTACTTTTGACAAACTTCCTGCTGCTGCCCGCGAATTTCTGAACACTCACTTCAAAGGACTTACCGTCGCATTTGTCGTGGAAGACCCGAAAATGACAGGAACCGAATATGAAGTGACATATACGGACCGGACAGAAGTCGATTTCAATGCATCAGGGGAGTGGAACAGTGTAGAGCGCAAATATAGCGCAATTCCTGACTCTGTCATTCCGAAGCAGATTTCTGACTTCATTTCAAACGGCAATTATTCCGGACAGTATATCAGGAAAATTGACAAAGAAAGACTGTCATGGGAAGTGGAATTGAGCAACGGACTGGAACTCAAGTTTGACAAGCAGTTCAATATGCTCGGATACGATGACTAAATCCACGCATCCCGGCATTTCAGCAAAAATATCATAATGGAGAAACATCCCGCGTTCTGAAAGACTCGCGGGATTTTCTTATATATAGCTTAATGACATCCTCAGGAAGAGAACAACTGCCCACAAATCTTCTTGTCAATTCAGGGTATTTGGCAAGCGCAGTAGCCAGAAACCATGCAACCCCCATCCTGACATAGTAAGGAGGCTGGCCTATAGCCGTACCTGCACGGCCTCCTGACAGGCCATAAGACAAGATACCACAGCAGCCTTTACCAGGCAGAACCGAAGATACTACAGAAGCAGGCGGAACAGATGATGGAGCAGGAGGCTGGAAGTCGGAATTGATTCTACTGAAATCTATTGCATTTATTTTACGGAATACTTCCGGAAGATAAATCTCGTCCATAAGATAACTCATAGACATTATGACTGCAAAACGTACTTCAAACTCTCTGTCAGAATCCCATAAATTGTCCAGAAACTCCTGAAGCATATTCTGTCCTTCCTTATCCGACCTTTTTATAGATGCCCATTTTGCAGCTCCGCACACACAGTCACAGACAGACCAGCAGTCAATGACAGGTACAAATGCCTTAAAACGGGCAATCCTTTCTTTTAAAGGACATTTATGATAATCAAGCATTAGTCCCCATATTATCTTCTCCTCATAACACAGACTCTCCGGAGCCGAAGCCTCAAAAGAATCCAGCAATCCAGGAACTTCAACGGAAACTGCAAGAGACTTTGCAATTTTCTTCATATCCGGAATATGAAGTCCCAGCACGCGGACTCCGGGAAGAGGATTTATAATCCTTATATGTCCTTCTCTATAGGAAGGTTCATTCCTGAATCGTTCAGACACAAAAGGTTCCAATATGCTCTCTATCATATATTTAACTTGTCTCTTACTCTTTAGAAATCATCATGCTGATTTTCTTGAACATAATGCACTGCAGTAAATTTTCTGTCACACAGCCACAGGGGCTTTAATGGCAGGCCACGGATCATAACCTTCCAGCATAAAGTCTTCATACTTGAAGTCAAAAATATTTTTCACTTCAGGATTGATTTTCATTACCGGAAGTGCTTTCGGCTCTCTGGAAAGCTGAAGTTCCACCTGTTCGAAATGATTCCTGTAAATATGTGTATCTCCGGTAGTATGGACAAATTCTCCTGGTTGCAGGCCTGTAACCTGAGCTATCATCATAGTCAGAAGCGCATAAGAAGCTATGTTAAACGGTACTCCGAGAAACACATCTGCACTTCTCTGATACAGCTGACAGGAAAGTTTTCCTTCTGCTACATAAAACTGGAACATAGTATGACATGGAGGCAATGCCATTCTGTCAACCTCCGCTACATTCCATGCAGAAACAAGAAGTCTTCTTGAATCAGGCGTTTTCCGTATCATTTCCAAGACATTTGACAACTGGTCTATTGTCTTCCCGTCAGGAGTAGGCCAACTTCGCCACTGGTGGCCATAAACAGGCCCTAAATCTCCGTTTTCATCAGCCCATTCGTCCCAGATTGAAACACCGTGGTCTTTCAGATACTTTATGTTGGTATCTCCTGATATAAACCATAAAAGCTCATATATTATGGATTTCAAATGAACTTTCTTAGTCGTAAGGAGAGGGAAGCCCTTACTGAGATCAAAACGCATCTGATAACCGAAAACACTTTGTGTTCCTGTTCCGGTCCTGTCACTTTTCATAACTCCGTTTTCGCGGATATGTCTCAACAAGTCAAGATATTGCTTCATTCCTCACTCCCTTGCCTTATACTGAATGCAAAAATTATTGCTTCTTCAAACACTTCTCCAGGACGAAGGACTGTTGAAGGATATTCTCCCTTGTTCGGAGAATCCGGAAAATGCTGGCACTCTATAGCTACACCTTCATAATCATTATAGCTTCTGCCGCACTTGCCTTCAGGACAGCCTGAAAGCCAGTTTCCTGTATAAATCTGGACACCAGGCTGAGTAGTAAGCACTTCAAGCACCCTTCCGCTTCTTGGAGAATAAAGTTCTGCAGCTGTCTGTATCTGTCCTGGCTCGGCACCGTCAATAACCCAGCAGTTGTCATATCCCTTCCCGTACTTCAACGCAGGAAAATCTGAATTGATATCCCTGCCAAGAGGCTTCGGAAGAATAAAATCCATTGGGGTTCCAGCAACAGGTTCACTCTCCCCGAGAGGTATCAGAGTTTCGTCTGTAGGAAGATATTCCGCCGCATTCAAGCGCAATACATGATCAAGAATACTGCCGCTTCCTTCTCCGTCAAGATTGAAATACGCATGATTCGTGAGATTTACTACAGTAGGAGCATCTGACTCTGCCGTCATAGTAAGACGCAATTCGTTTTCATCACTCCAGTCATATCTTGCGACTACTTTCAAATTTCCAGGATATCCCATTTCCCCGTCTGCAGAATAGTACATGAACTCCACGCCGCCTTCATTTTCGCGACTGTCCCATATCTGATTCTGAAAACCTTCAGGACCGCCATGAAGATGGTTGGGACCGTTGTTTACCGGGAGTGTATATTCCTTGCCATCCAAGGAAAAACAGCCGTGAGCAATCCTGTTTGCATACCTTCCCGGAATCTTGCCGGCACAAGGGCCGTCATTCAGATAGCTCAGAGGTTTCTTATATCCGAGCACAACATCTGCTATATTTCCATCCTTGTCAGGGACATTGACAGACACTATTCCCGCACCAAGACTTGAAAGGACAACACTTGCGCCCGAGACATTGGTCAATGTATAGCGGATAATTTCCTTACCTTCCGGGGACATTCCCCATACTTCTTTTCCTATATTCATAGCTTTCAATTTCTTAGAACTGTTTTAATATCATGACATTAATTATGGACATCCAAGCGAATGCCCTCCGGTATCAAAGATAATCATTTTCCTTTCATTCCAAGTTACTGAGAACTGAGAAAACCTTGTTTTCCGGAGCATCCTTGAGAATGACAGTCTTATACCTGTCCAATAAATAAAGGGAAGGAATGGCCCTTACATTATATAACAAATCCGTACGGATTACATAATTAGGGTCATATCCGTTATACCAGTTGTCAGGGTATTCGTGAAGGTAACTGTACCATTCCTCCAGATTATCGTCTATATAGATATTGACAACTGCCAGGCGACCTGAAGTTACCAGCGACCTGAGTTTTTCATTCCCTTGAAGTTCAGAAATAATCTGTTTGCAGGCTACACATCCTGGATTGCTGAAAAACAGTAAAGTATATTCTGATTTTATATCATATAATGAATGCTTTCTTCCTTGACTATCCGAAAATGTAAAGTCCGCTGCAGCTGTTCCTGTCCTGTTCAGACTGCACATTCCGGCTTCATATTCATATATATCCCTTTTATGAGACGGAAGAAACACACAAGATGCCATAAGCGAAGCGAACTCTCCGTACAAATCCTCATTCCGTACTGGTGAATTGGGATCATAGAGATATTTATCCATCAACTCTCCAAGTGCCTCCAATACATTTGAAGATGTATCCGCCGACTCCAGCGCATATATTCTTTCATACATTCTGCGGACTGACTTTCTGGCATCAGAAATCCCAAGTGCATCAATTGTAGAAATCCATACGGCAAAATTCCTTTCCACCTCCTGTTTCGGAACTCCGTTGACAAGAGAAGAGTCCGAACGGAAAATTTCCGAAGTATCAGTAAAATTATCCCAAAAATAATATGCCGCATATTCAAAAGCCCCGTCTTCGGAAGATACGGCAGCAGGAACTTTCAATAAAGGGAACTGACGCGGCTGAAAAGCAGTCTGCCTGCTTCCGCACCCGGCCACAAAAGCCAGACAGAAAAACAGGCAGATACTTGAAAATCTGTATTTCATTAATTTCAAATTATTTCACAGCAGCTTCCGCTTCTGAAATATTAATTATAAAATCACCGATTCTTTCCAATTCGGACACGACATCCATATAATATACTCCTGTATGATAGTTATAGTTGTCGTGTTCCACATTTATTACATGCTCCTCCCTCAGTGAATTCCTGCACTCATTTATATTATACTCGGCATCCTTGGCATTGGAAATATCAGTAAGTTCGGTATATGGTCTCTTGAGGTTAGCTATCATAACTTTATATGCATCATCCACAAGATCAAGCATGATATCAAGTTTTTTTATCATCTCCTCATCGAATTTTTTGCCATGTGCATTCTTTCTCTTCAGCATACGGCCTATGGCTTCTCCTGAATCACCGAGACTTTCCATCTCTCCGATGATCTTATACATAGACTTGATCCTGTTGCCGGACTGCTCGCTTATTTCCCCTTTTGTAACTTCATTAAGATATGAGGCAATTTCATATTCAATCCTGTCGGTAATCTCCTCATACTTTATTAGTTTCTGGTTAAGAGTCTCAAACTTGTCCGGATCTTGCTCATTGATTGCCTGTCTTATATACCCGAAGCCCTTATAGCATATCTCACCGAAATGGACTATCTCCTGCTCGGCCTCATCCAGAGAAAGTTCGGCTGTATTGAGAGGGCCTCCTTGAATGAACTTTAGTCTGAAAACCTCTTCCTCTCCGGCAGGACTCTTTACGAGGACTTTTACCAATTTTTCAATAAATGGAACAAACCATATAAGTATCAATGTATTACATACATTAAACAAAGTATGCAGCATTGAAACGCCATAAAGAACTGATGTCTGCAATGATGCTATTTGTACCGGATCGTCAGTAGAACCAGGTGCAAGGTTGGCCTCAAGAGGATTAGGACACCCCATATATGAAACTATCCAACCTACAAGCTTCAAGAACGGACGGAAAAGGATGAGTACCCAAACTATACCGAAAAGGTTGAATACCGTATGTGCCCTGGCAGCCCTTTTTGCGGACACATTTGCTACTGATGCAGCTATATTGGCAGTTATCGTAGTTCCAATATTTTCGCCCAATACCATGGCAGCTGCCATTTCAAAAGGAATCCATCCGAAGTTTACCATTACAAGTGTCAGAGCCATTGTAGCACTTGAAGACTGCAGCACGATGGTGAGCAGCGTACCTATGAATAGGAAAATCAGGACAGACCAAAAACCGTATCCTGTCCACTGCTGCAAAAATGCAAGTACTTCTGGTTTGTCGCCCAAATCAGGCACAGAATTTTTCAAGAAAGTGAGTCCCAGGAACAATAGGGAAAAACCTACTATGAACTGACCGATATTCCGGTTCTTGTTTTTCTTTGAGATGGAAAAAATAAATCCCAAAGCCATCAGCGGAACAGCCAGTATGGAAATATCAGCCTTAAATCCAAGCAAGGAAATCAGCCACGCTGTTACTGTCGTGCCTATATTGGCTCCCATTATGACTCCTATCGCATTGGAAAGCGACAGTAATCCTGCATTTACAAAACTTACCACCATTACTGTAGTGGCGCTTGAGGACTGGATGACAGCTGTGATTATAAGACCTGTAAGCACCCTCTTTAAAGGTGTGGAAGTCATAGATGCAAGAAAAGATCTGAGTCTGTCTCCTGCGGCTTTCTGAAGTCCCTCACTCATAAGGGTCATACCATAAAGGAACATTCCCAATGCACCCAAAAGAGTAAAGACTTGAAGAACAATGTTCATATCGTCGAAAAGTTTATTCAGAGTTTATCGCAAAAATATAAAAAATAATTAGATTTGCCGTCTCATATTACCAACTGATATATGAAATTCTTCCTTTCCTTCTTGTTTTATATAATTATCTCTTTGAATGCATTTGCCCAATTCTATACAGTGGGTGATGATCCGGCATCGGTAAAATGGTATAAGACAGAGACAGAAAATTTCAGTATAATCTACCCGGAAGGTCTTGATTCTCTGGCAAAAACATATGGATATAATCTTGAAAAATACAGAATTTCCGTAGGACGCAGTGCCGGATATACTCCGGGGGAATATATCCATACCAAAATGCCTGTAGTCCTCCATGCATGGAATGCTCAGGCCAACGGTTCCGTAGCTTGGGCTCCGAAAAGAATGGATTTATTTACTCTTCCTCAGGCATACGGACCGGAGGCTCTTCCATGGGTAAAAACTCTTGCAATACATGAATCACGACATGCGGCCCAGATGCAGTTCGGACTGTCTTATGTATTCAAGCCGCTTAGTTATATTTTCGGAGAAATGCTTAACGGTGCCGCCGCAGGAATATATCCTGGGAAATGGCTTTTAGAGGGAGATGCTGTTGTAGCGGAAACAGCATTGAGCCGTTCTGGAAGAGGACGTTCGGCAGACTTCCTTAGTTACTATATGGCTGCTTTTGACAACGGTGATTTCAGAAACTTCTACCGCTGGAATTACGGATCATATAAATATTTCACTCCTGATGAATACGCCCTCGGATATATGATGATAAGCGGAATAAGATACAAATTCGATACTCCGCATTTTTCTGACATATATCTGCAGCATGCTGCAAAGCAGCCTTATGATGTCCTTATTTATAGAAGCGCATCTAAAAAAATTTCCGGGCAATACTTTCTGAAAAACTTCGAGGATGCCTTAAAAGTACACCACTCCATTTGGAAAGATGAAAAAGAAGCAAGGAAGCCTTTTATAAAAACCTCTGAAGCGACAGATGCTGCAAACAATAAATATACAGTTTACGCGGGAAATATCGTTTTAGGAAACAGCCTGTGGTCAGTAAAGAACAGTATCGACAAAAGCAGCAGACTTGTAATGATAAACTCTTCAGGACATGAGATAGCCATTACATCCTTTGGCGGACAGTGCAGTAAACTGGAAGCAGCACATTCTGCAAGAAAAATCTACTGGAGCGAAATAAAGGCAGGAATCAGATGGAATCAGAAGAATGCCTCAGTAATAAAGTATTACGATATTGACTCAGGACGCAAGAAAACATTGACACATGGTACAAGATATTACCATCCAAGTGCAAATGCAGACGGCACAAAACTCGCGGTTACAGAATATATTGTCAGAGGAGGCTCGAGGATTGTCATTTTAGACAGCAGGACAGGAAAAGAAATTGATACAATAAATGCTCCGGAAGGACTGCAGGCCGTAGAGTCTGTATGGTCAAACGACAGAATATTCATATCTGCAATTGCAGATAACGGATTTGGAATATATTCCCTCCTACCGTTTGATGAAAACAGAAACTGGGAATGTCACCTGGATCCACAGCCGGTACAGGTAAAAGACCTGCGGAAGTACGGAAATGACATTTACTTTACCTGCGACCGCTCAGGCGTAAATGAGCTGTACCTACTGAAACCAGAATACAATACCCTTTACAGAATGACTTCTACGGAATACGGAAGTGACAATTTCCAGTTCAGCAAGGATGGCAGAGAGTTATTCTTTTCCGCTGCAGGTCATAATGGAAAACTCCCTGTAAAGACCTGTATCTCGGAACTGAATCCACAGAAAGTAAACTATTCAGATATTCACAGATACAAAATTGCAGACAAACTCTCCGAGCAGGAAAAAATACTTGCTCTTTCAGACACTTCTGTACATGCCATTGGAAAAAAAGATGAAAATACAAATATAACATTCTCCGAACCTGAACGCTACAGAAAATTCCCCAACCTGTTCAATATCCACTCTTGGGCACCTGTATATTTCAACTATGACAATATAACAAACTTCAGTTACGACTATATTTATGAGCTTGCATCCCTTGGAGCAACAGCTTTGATACAAAACAGATTAGGTACTTTCTCCGGATATTTCGGATACTCTGCCCACAAAGACCCTTACAACAAAAGTTTCTGGAGACATTCAGGTCATATCAAATTTACATACTCTGGTCTGTTTCCGGTCATTGAAGCATCTTTTGACATAAATGACAGGGCTGGTATGAACAGCAGGATATACGGAATACTTAACGGAAATACTGCCAATCTTTATATGGACAAGATTATATGCAGCAGACCGCATTTAAACGGTAAAATTTCTGCATATATACCTTTAAACCTGTCAGGAGGAGGATGGAACAATGGCATAGTACCACGGTTATCCTGGAATATAACAAATGACATTATAGACCATTCCATTCCGATATACTCTGCCGCAATTGACGAAAACAACATGCAGGTACTGCAATTAGTAAAGGATCTTGGAAAATCTGAAAAAAAACTGATGCAATCTGTCAATGCATCGATAAGGCTGTATTCTGTAAGATCAATGACATCTTCAGAGATATATCCGGACTACGGAGGTGGCATAGAGGCTGGAATATTTCATTATTGCGGAAATACCAGATATCTGTCTCCTATGACTTATATATATGCTTACGGCTACCTGCCTGGAATAACGAGTGAGCAGGGTCTAAACCTATCAGTCACTTGGCAGCACTCCTTAAAACAGAGTGTTCTGGCTAATTCTGTCGTAAATACTCTTCCGAGGGGACTTATGTCCTCACTTGCATTGAAAAGCCATATAGCAAGCTACAGACACAATGTAAAGATTTCTGCAAACTACGCTATACCGGTCTATATAGGTGATTTTCATATAAGTTCCATTTTTTATGGCAAACGAGCCGTTATTACCCCTCATTTTGATTACACTTTTTTTGGCAGAAACGGCAACTTGTTTTCCGCCGGAGTTTCAGCATGTATTGAATTCGGTTGTTTCTTATGGGTAGCTACACCTATTTCAATAGGTGTTACATATTCATATAACGGAGGAAAGTCATTCAACAGTTTAAACCAAGCAGGTCTTTGCCTCGGACGCCACTTCGCAGGTCCGATATTCAAAATAGCCCTACCGCAATAATGCAGAAGGGCTGTTTTATATTACTTGCTATATCAAATCAATTATAATAATCTATCCTATCATAGGCTTGACTATTCCGAATATCAGCCAAGCGACCAGCAGGGTTACAATAATATTGAATCCCTGTGCTATGAGAAAAACTTTCAACGGCACCCTGTTTTCCTTGCTGAAAATCTCCTTGAAGCGTGTTTCAAGACCGATACATACAAATGCCACACTAAACAAAGTATTCTGGAATCCCTTTGTCACTGCTCCTACAGCCTTTGCTGTCTGAGTATCCATACAGAAACTGAATACGAGCGAAGCAAGTACGAATCCTACGACAAATTTAGGAAAACGATCCCATATAACTCCTAAAGTCGGTTTATCATTATGGTTCTTACCTTGATACGACCACATCAGCGAAATCACAAAAGCAGCTACACCTAAAAGTACATTCTGTGAAGATTTCACTATGACAGCTGTCTTGGCAGCTGTCTCTCCTACCAAAGTTCCCGAAGCCGCTACTGCTCCTGTCGTATCAATTGTTCCGCCAAGCCATGCACCAGCAACCTCTTCGCTAAGTCCCATTATATTTGCCAGCCATGGCAGCAAATACATCATTGGAATGGCAATGATAAGCACAAGGGAAATGACATACGAAAGCTTCTTGTTGTCTCCTTTTATTACTCCGCAAGTCGCGATTGCAGCCGAGACTCCGCAAATAGATACTGCACTGGATACCATTGTTCCCATTTCAGGATCAATCTTCATTCTCCTTCCCAGCCAGAATGCAAAGTACCAGACTGTAAACACGACAATAAGCGCCTGAGCAAGACCATATGCCCCGGATTTCATCACTTCTCCGAAAAGAATGGTAGATCCCAGGCAGATAATGCCTATTTTAATATAAAATTCACTTTGGACAGCTGACTTTAGCCATTCAGGAAGTTTGAAAAAGTTACTTAACACAAGTCCAAGTATGACAGCAAAGAATACTGACTCAAAGCCATATTCCTTGACAATAGGAATCGATGCTATGAGCTGCGCTGCAAGTGTCAGTGAAAATATGACAAGAAGCGACGGGAAAATCCACTTGAGAGGTCTTCTCATAGCAGCTGAAGTGACATATGTCAATAATAACACAAAAAGGAACATATATCCGGCAGACAACCAGTCGGCAGCTGTACTCAATGTTTTAGGCATAGATGGCATAACATCCGGGAAAATCGCAGCCAACACCAAGACCAAAGCCCCTGCAAAGACAATTATCCAGTCTTCAGAGGCAAATTGCTTTATCCATTTTTTCATCTGTAGCAGTTTTTAAGTCTGCAAAGTTAGGTTATTTTATAAAAATTACAAACTGACAATCATATAGCCATATGTTCAAAATTTTGTCATTATAAATTTATAAGGTAATTTTGAGCAATTATTGATAATAAAGAAACACAAAATGTCAATCATACGGAAAAACATTGCAGTCTGCAGCAAATGCGGAGAACGACAGGAAATTACTGTATATAAAAGCATTAATATCTCTGAAAATCCGGAATTTAAAGAAATGGTCAAAGACGGTTCACTGTTTCTTTGGAAATGTGACTCCTGCGGACAAGCAAATCTTGCAAAATATGACACTTTATATCACGATCCTGAAAACAGGATAATGATATGGCTTCTGCCGGATGAGAATATATCAGAGTCACAGATGCACTCAATTTCACTTCACGCAAAAGCAATTGGAAACTACAAACTACGCAGAGTGGCCGATACTGGTTCCCTAATGGAAAAAGTGCTCATTTTCGACAGCGGGCTTGATGATATAACCATTGAGATGTGCAAGTATGTGCTGAAAATGGAAATGGTCTCAAAAACTGCAGACGAGAATGCTGCACGCGAAATTATGGCTATGCAGCTTCATTTTTTCCGCTGTCACGGAGAAGATGGGAACCGCATAATTACATTCATATATCCTGAAAACGGAGCAATGCAGCAGCTTAATATCGGATACAATGTCTATGAAGATTGCTCCGGCATACTCCAGAGGAATCCTCAGATCAAACCTAAAGACGGATTCGAGAAAGTAGATTCGTCCTGGCTTTCAGGTTTTTTCAAGTAAAAACCCTGAAAAGAAACGTTATGACAAAAAGAAAGCCGTGAACAGACTACAGAAATCTGTCACGGCCGTGATTAAAAAGTGTGTGTGTAGTGAAAAATAGTGCAAGAACGCACTACAATTTCCGTGCCCCATCGCTTATTACGACATCATAAACTTTCGGTTCGTGACCAAAACGATCCTTGAAAGCTACTTTTGCCTTTTCGATGAAAGCATCGTAAAGTTCATTTTTTACCAAATTGATGGTACAGCCACCAAATCCACCACCCATAACACGGGATCCGGTAACCGAGCATTCCTTTGCTATGTCATTGAGGAAGTCAAGTTCCTCACAACTTACTTCATAAAGATGGCTCATTCCATAATGAGTCTCATACATCTTCTCTCCAACTGTCTCATAGTCTCCTCTTTCGAGAGCATCACAAACATCGAGCACACGAGCGACCTCTCCTATGACATACTCAGCCCTCATGAAATCTTCTTCTGAAATGACATCTTTGACTTCATCAAGCCACTCGCGCTTGGCATCTCTCAAAAATTCGACTTCAGGATGTCTCTCTCTTATGGCTGCAGCAGCCCTCTCGCAAGACTCCCTTCTCTTGTTATAGGCAGATGAAGCAAGTTCATGTTTGACTACAGAATCGAGCAGTACAAGCCTGTAACCTTCAGGATTGAACGGAAAATACTTGTATTCCATCGTTTTACAGTCCAATCTCATCAGGTGTCCCTTCTTTCCGAATACAGAAGCGAACTGGTCCATAATTCCGCACTTTACTCCACAATAATTGTGTTCTGTAGATTGGCCTATCCTTGCAAGCTCAAACTTGTCTATATTCAAATTGAACAGATAATTCAAAGCAAATGCGAATGTACTCTCAAGTGCAGCCGAAGATGACATTCCTGCACCTAATGGAACATTTCCCGCAAATACTGTGTTGAATCCTGAAATATTCCCGCCTCTCTTTATTATTTCCCGGCAAACGCCGAATATATATCTGGACCAGCTCTGTGCAGGAGCGTCATCCTCATTAAGGCCGAATTCAACATACTCATCAAGGTCAAGTGAATAGGCGCAAACTTTATTTGTACCATTAAGTTCAATCTCCGCAACAATACCTTTATCTATCGCTCCTGGAAAAACATATCCTCCGTTATAGTCAGTATGCTCCCCGATAAGATTGATTCGTCCGGCAGAAGAGAATAACTCGCCTTTACTTCCGTAAAGCGTATTAAATTTTTCAGATATTTTCGTTTGCATTATTCTTAGAAATATGAATTCAATTTTCAAAGATATAAAGTTTATTTTTAGGTACAATGCTTTTTATTTATTATTTCGCATATCTTCCTTATCATTGACCGAAAGCACTATCGGACAATGATCGCTCACACCCCCTGAATAAATTGGTCCGGAATAAGTTCTCTTAGGTTTTTTCCCTGAATAAGCACTATCCCGAACAAATAAAAAAGGTATCTGGCATATTTTCATTTCCGATTTGCCTGCAAGATTTTCCGAAACAAAAAACAAATCTATCAATTCCCATTTCCCCTTGAATTTTATAGTCCCTTTCCCGCTATAATAAAGTTTGTCACTTACTGAACACATATTCCCGTAAAGTATGTCAAAGACCCCGGCTCCGGGGCTGTCGTTAAAGTCACCCATTGCTATAATGTTTTCCATACCTGATGAAGTCAGAGAATCACATATACCTTTTAATGTAGCCAGCGCTGAAAGTCTCTTTAACTTGGAAACACGTTCTCCTCCGTATTTGGAAGGATGATGGTTGACCAAAATACATATCTGTCCGCCACTTCTTTTTTCCCTGAATTTGGAATAAAGTATATCCCTGGAAATAAAATCCATATTTATGGTAGCACTCCCTGAAAAAACAGGTGTCTTTCCGACACTAAAAGGCCTGGATTCCAAATATTCAAGACTGTTTTTTCTGTATATAAGAGCTACATCTATCCCTCTAGGATCCGGAGAATCATAATGCACATACCCGTAACCGTATTTTTTCAGAGCATCTGAACATATCAGTGATTTCACTACTTCAGCATTTTCAACTTCAGCAAAACCAATGGCATCAGGAAGCTTCCCGTAGAGTTCTCCCGTCCATAAAATAGATTTTGCGATAGCATTTCTTTTGATATAGAACCGGTTCTTTGTCCACCGTCTATTCCCTGACGATGAAAATTCCCGGTCAGAATCAGAATATCCCATATCTTTCCAGTCAAAAAAGTTCTCGAGATTCCAAAACATCAATAACAGAGACTTTTTTTCCTCGCAAGCATTACAATCGTCAGCATTGGCAGTCAGGCAGATTACCGGAATCAGAATCATATAAATCTTCATTGTCAATAAATATTTTATGCAAATATGAAACAAGCGGGAATTCCTGTGATTAAAAAAAAGAAAAACATAATTGTAAAAAACATAAAAAGCATTAAAATTCAGAAAATTCTACACTTTATGTTAACTTTGCGGACGATTTTAAAAAAAGATTGTGATTTATGTCATTGAAATGCGGAATCGTAGGACTTCCAAACGTAGGAAAATCCACTTTATTCAATTGTATAAGTTCAGGCAAGGCACAGAGCGCCAATTTCCCATTCTGTACAATAGAGCCGAATATTGGTTCTACAATTGTACCTGATAAAAGGCTTGAAGCACTTGAAAAATTGTGTAACCCGAAAAGAGTTGTACCTGCCACTGTAGAAATTGTTGATATTGCAGGACTGGTAAAAGGTGCTAGTAGGGGAGAGGGACTTGGAAACCAGTTCCTTGCAAATATCCGTGAAACGGATGCCATTCTACACGTTCTCAGATGTTTCGAAGACCCGAACATAGTCCATGTTGACGGTAGCGTAGATCCTGTCAGAGATAAGGAAGTCATAGATATGGAGTTGCAGATGAAAGATCTTGAAACTGTTGAAAACAGACTTGCAAAAGTCCAGAAACAGGCTCAGTCCGGGGGAGACAAGAATGCAAAAAAACTCTATGAAATCCTGCAGGACTGTAACTTTTGACTCTCCTGATGAACAGCAGCTTGCAAAAGAGCTTTTCCTGCTTACAGACAAGCCTGTTATGTATGTATGTAACGTAGATGAGTCATCTGCAAAAAGCGGAAACAAATATGTTGATGCTGTAAGAGATGCCGTGAAAGATGAGAATGCAGAAATCCTTGTAATCGCTGCAAAAATAGAATCTGATATAGCAGAGCTTGATAACTATGAAGAAAGGCAGATGTTTCTGGAAGAAATGGGCCTTGAAGAATCCGGCGTTGTAAGACTTATACAGCATGCATATTCTCTCCTGAACCTGCAGACTTTTTTTACAGCAGGAGCAGATGAGTGCCGTGCATGGACTATAAATAAAGGCGACAAGGCACCAAAAGCAGCAGGTGTTATACATACTGATTTCGAAAAAGGCTTTATTCGCGCGGAAGTCATAAAATACAATGATTTCATAGAACTGAAATCTGAAGCAGCTTGCAGAGCAGCGGGCAAACTCGGAATAGAAGGTAAAGATTATATTGTACAAGATGGCGATATAATGCACTTCCTGTTCAATGTGTAATAAATTTTTTACCATATCCGCTACTGACGGATATTTGATAATTATGACAATATACTGAATTTCAATTTATTGTCTAACTATAAAAAGAGGCTGAATTCTAAGTCAATATGACTTTAAATTCAGCCTCTTTTTTGCATTACGGACGCACACTTGACGTCCTGATTATTCTGTTAATAGAAACGTGCTCTATTGTCTTTAACGTCAGCATCCTGCATCATTACAGGGAGAAGTGTCTGAAGACTGTACTGTGACATCTGAGAATCACGGGCCTTAGCATCATCCTCTGTAAAGAAAGCACCAGTATCATGAGCCTTTACATTATATACATAGACACCTATGTTTCCTGCAAGAGGTTTTGAAATCTTACCTGGTTCTGCTACAGAAACAGCACCTATGAATTTAGGGTCAAGTCCCTGCGAGTTCATTGAGGCAAATGTAATACCTTCCTTTGTACTAACTGTCGTATTAAGTGCTGCTGCTATAGCCTCCATATTGTCAAGTCCCTTGATTTTATCAGCTATTTCAGCTGCTTTCTTGATACCGAGCTTTTCTGCATAAAGAACAGACTTGATTGATGGAGCCACTTCATTTACAGGAGTATAGCCTTCCTTGTGAATACCTTTTACTGCAACTACAAAGAAGAAATTGTTGTTGACTGTTATGATATTCGATACTTTTCCGGCCTTTTTCTGCTCGAATGCCCATCTTGTCACTTCCTTAGTATCTTCGATTGCTCCAAGCCTGTCTGTACTTTCAAGCATCTTGTTGACAGGATGTGCATAAAGACCTTCTTCTTCAACTGCTTTCTTGAAGTTTTCGTATTTTCCTTCAGCTTTTGTAGCTACTGTATTGGCTTTAGCATAATAGCTGTTGAATGTCTCCTTGCTTGCAAGAGCAGTCTTTTCAAGAATAGCAACCTGCTTCTTCTCTATGGCTTTTGTTTTCTTTGTAACCTCTACGATATGCTTTCCGTACTGAGTATCAAGAATAAAAATCTTGTCGAGATCTGCTGTCATGACACTTTCAAAACCTGGTATCATATAAGTCTGAGTCATCCATCCGATGTCACCTCTTTCTTCGGCATAAGAATTCTGGTCAGCCGAGTAAAGTGCAGCTACGTTTGCAAATGTATCCTTGCCTTTTTTCAGCACATTTACAAGGCTGTCTGCAAGTGACTCCTGCTCTCCCTGAAGAAGAATATGTCTTACATAAACAGAATCAGGAACCATCCTGGTCTCAAGAACTCTGGCAGCGAAGAATGAATTGTTTTTTGCAAATACCTTAGATGTTCCTTTTCCTTCATTGAAAACAAAGTCATTGATATCAGAAGATATCGTATTCAGTTCTCCTTTCTTATAATAGTAATTTGAAAGAGCTCTGTCTGAATTTCTCATAAGGAAGTTCTTCATGTTATCAGTAGTCGCGAACTCATCATAGACTGCTGTAAGCTGCTCATTTGCCGCTGCAATATCCTTGTCTGAAGGTTTTACTT
Source organism: uncultured Bacteroidales bacterium (assembly GCA_900546395.1). Taxonomy (GTDB): domain Bacteria; phylum Bacteroidota; class Bacteroidia; order Bacteroidales; family UBA932; genus Cryptobacteroides. Next base: position 26,693 of record URDD01000015.1, read on the forward strand.
CGAAAACTACGTATTCTATATCACGGCTATCCTGCTGCTTGTAGAACTTCTTGTGTGAGTTATAATAAGACTTGATTTCACTGTCCGAAACAACGATTGAAGAATCTGTCTGGAAGCCATATGGAACCATAACAAACTCAACATCAGTAGTATTGTTATTGTCCTCAATTTCGCGTGCCATCATAAGAGGATTGGAGAAATCACTGTTTGTGAAAAGCGAACCGTACTTGGTATAATACTGCTGTGTATAAATAGAATTCTGGAGATAATCCCAGAAAGATTTCAAGTTTCCGCTGGCATCCGTATTCACGCTCTGGACAAACTGTACAAGCCTGTCTTTTGAGAAGTTGCCAGACTCATCTGCAAATGCAGGATTCTGTGCAAGCATTGGTGAAACCATATCTCCAACTGTAAGGGCCAGCATTTCGGCTTCACTTACTGATATTCCTGCAGCCTTGGCATTCTTAATAAACAAGAACTTGCTGACAAGAGCCTGCCATGCCTCGTTTCTTATTGCAATCTGCTGCTGCTCAGTGCTTACTGTAGAGCCTGACATCATCTCGCTGATGGATGTATAATACTCCACATCCTTCTGGAACTCATTATATGATACTGACTTACCGTTAATTTCTCCTACATCGTACTTTGAAGACATAGAAGAAGAAACAGACTGAAGTGTACTCGGATCAATAATAAATGACAGCAAAGCCAATGCTATTATTATCGTTATGAAAACTCCGAGTTTTACGCGAATTTTTTCAAGAACCGCCATTTTGTTTATCTGATTTTAATTATTTTTCGTTAGTCTAATTTGTTATGGGGTGCGAAGATAGCAATTTTCCTTCAAACCAACACTATTTTTTAATCAATGGACCTATAAAATTGACTGAATCCAACACTGTTTCCGTACTATCCCTTACGACTACGGCATAATTGTCAAAATTATTGAAAATTGCTGCATTTCTGCCTCTTTGATCCGATTCCATACCATATCCCTGCATAAAACCGTCAGGAGAATACATCTTCACATAACAGTCCGTATATATACGCTCATTTTTCCTGTCCCAGTATAAGGTATCGGTCTCCATTATCTGCTTTTTTATGATATTCTTCACCACGACGTTTCCAAAAGCAGACCAGGTTTCCTTATCTTCTTTCTTCAACTTCTCATGCCTGGCATTGTCAGAAATAATTTCCGTTTCTAACAGGCCGTCTTCGTTATAGCCATAAACAGCGAATCCTTCAGGAAATATCTCGTATGAGACAGAGTCATTTTCGTACCGCTCCATAAGGTCGGCTTCCATTCTCATCTGAAGAAGACCGTTTTCAGACTGGACTACGAACATGTTGTTAACAACCTGTGACGGAGTCTGATCAAGATTAAGGCTGTCTGTCTCCTTTATTTTGCTTTGACAAGAATAAACAACGAAAGCAACTGCCGGAGCAGTTGCTATCATTTTCAATATATTTGATATATTTTTCAAATTACTAGTCCTGGGTTCTGACTGTAGTTACAGCCCTCATACCGCCGCAAGATACAGTGTATGAGTCTCCCTTGTTATAGTTATACATAAATGCCTCAGCTGTCTGCGGGTAATACTGGCTATACTGCGAAATATGCCTGTTTGCCTCTTCAGCAAGTGTAGGGTCAGCATTTTTGGCTTTAATCATATAGTCAACGGCAACCCAATAAGGAGCCCTCTTTTCAATCTCATTTCCTGGGCAAACCTGAGCTCCCCAAACAGTTCCGATCAGCATATATGCCTTTCCTGCAAGAGTCTGGTCTAGTTCAGCAGCTTTGAGAGCATTCTCGAATGATTTTGCATTCATTGAATTCTTGTAACAGAATGTTGCAAGCTCATAGCAGTACTGTGCATCCTGAGCATTGTCTGAATCCTCACTTGCAATAGCTTCTTCCATATACTGGATTGCCTTTTCAACTTCGTTCTTGCCTGAATAAAGACGATAAAGGAAATATGCTGAAGCTGCAGAAGGATCAAGTCTGTGCATTGTATTGGCTGCATCAAGGAATAGCTGATTGTCAGTACAATCCTCTGTTGCGCTCATCATCTTGAGAATGTTTGTAGCAAGTTCCAGATCATCAGGATTTTCCTGGAATCTTGGAGTAAACAATGCAATAAGGTTATCACAACTGGCAACATTACTTGTAGCAAGAAGATTCTCTATATCAGTCTTAATCTTCATAGTCACTTCAGAATTGTCTTTCTTTGCTATCTCATCAATATATGAAGTGGCAAGATCGAAATCTGCGAGCACATCATCTGCAGTCAGAACACCTTTGTTATAAAGGTCACAAGATGCATTGAACATAAAAAGGAAAAACTGAGGTCTTGACTGAATCTTGTTTGCACTGATGACTTCCTTTATACCTTCATAAAATGTCTTTGTGTCATCCTGCATATAGCTTATCATATCCAATCCTTTGTTATTGATAGCCGTAGATGTATATTTAGGATAAAACTCCGCCCTCTGGTCATGAATTTTCAGAAGGGTATCAACCAAAGCTGCCTTATAGACTGCATTTTTACTATTCTTGTTTATAAGCTGACGTATGAGTGTAGTACCGTCTATCAGCATTGTCTGATTGGCAGTAGGAGGACAAAGAGAATAAGCTTTTCTCCAGTTTGACAGTGCGTCATCATAATTCTTCTGCTTGAAATACTCTTTGTAATAAGAGAGATACTTGATACATTCAGCGCTGTCAGCTCCGTATTTTCCCTGTGCCGAAACTGTAACACTGCTGATTGTCATCATCACGAGTGCAAAAAATAATGTCAATCTTTTCATATCCTTTTAATTTTAAATTATTCGTATTTAGGTTTATGGAACCAAATATCATGAATATTGAATCCTATTACAAACATTGCATAACGCTCTCTGACCATATTATGTTTCATAGAACCTTTCTGGCCGGCATCTACTCCCAAAGTTATGCCATTATACAGTTTAAATACGGGTAAAGTCACACCGAATGTAACTCCTACCGAATTGATTTTATTTCCATCCAGCCTATAGTACGACTCGTCATAATATGCACCTACACGATAAGCTATCTTTTTCCTGTAATATCTGATATCATTCCTGTTAGGGACGATTTCAAAGCCTGCCCTGAAAGAATTTGTTGCCGTTGTAGAGAAAAATGCATCCGAATCAACTGAGAATCCGCTTACATTTTCAAATCCTGATTTATTCCATCCTGACCTCAAATAATTGAGTTCCACACTCCACCTGTCTCTCTTTCTAAAAGAGATTCCGACACCAAACTCATCAGCAATACTTACTGACGAATTATTTGAAGTATTGTATCTCAATGTATCTGATATGCTGCCCAATGTTTCTGAACTTACCGTACGGCCTCTTATCCCGGTCTTCAACTTATAAGTAGCACCTATCACCAAAGATGATCCCCTACCCAGACTCTGCTCATACTGCAGTCCGAACTTTCCCGTAGTAGCACGAATCAACAGATTGTCTGTACTAGTTACTGAATTGTATGAAGCATCTGTAAATGTCTGGTTATAAGTCTTGTCCAATGACCCGAAATAATATATGACCTCTGCTCCTACAGAAAACCTCTTCCAAAAAGTGGCAGCGGCACCAGCAAAAACCTGATAAACGCTTCCGGTTCCTGATGCAGTATATGTAACATTCCCTGTATGACCTATAATAGAAGGATCTGTTACCTTGGTTTTGAAATCATATCCAAGATCACTGAACGGTGTTATACCGACAATGAAAGCAGAAGAACGATAGATAGGAAAACTCAAAATGAAATCATACATATTGAATGTATTGTTTCCTGACTTCAAGTTTCCTTGCTGATAAATTGAATTTTTCTGAGAAAGCCCTATATCGGCCATGAAAGACAGAGAATCTTTGGCAGTAATAGAAGCCGGGTTTACATAGTTTATGAATCTTTTGTTTCTTGTTGCAATACCTACTCCTCCCATACTTCTGTTATATGCAGAACCTTCCATACGAAGTTCACCGATTCCGAATATGGAATATGGAGTGTAAGCACCATAAGCCCCATCCTGAGCCAAGGCAGAAAGGGGGATAACAAGAAATAAAAACAGCAAAAGTGCTTTATTGAATATTCTTAACATACTCGTCAGCTATTAAAGCTAATCCCATCAAAACAAGATTACAAACTACAAAGATGGAGTTTTTCATTCTTTTTGCAAAATAAATTGCATCACCACCTGTAAAAACGGGTATATTTTCAGGATACCTTTCAATATATCCGTTGATTTCAAATACAATACCGGAAATAATACCTGATTCAATGGAAGAAGTCAGAGAAGTACCTTTTTCAGATATGTTTTCCGGTGTATCCAACAACGGAAGAGACTTGGAATACCTGTTAACGGACTTGAACCGTGTACGGCATCCTACTGAAATGTTACCTCCTGTATAACGTCCGTCCTGATCCATAAAATCGACAGTAAGGATTGTTCCTAAATCAAACACAGAGCATTTCTTCCCTTTAAAAAGATATCTTGATGCAATTAACGATGCAGCCCTGTCCGGAGTAAGAAACAAAGGAAGTCCATGTGCAGCAATCTCTTCAGTATGGTTACTGTCCATTATGACAAGCCTTCCACATTTTTTCCTGAACTGGTCATAGTATTTCTGGCTTATCTCCCTCACTGTGGATATAATCATTACTTCAGGCTTTACTTTCTGTACCAAATCAAGTATAAAGTCTGCAACACGCTCTCCCTGGTATCTGTAGGTCTTTCCAAGGGTCATCCCGTCAGACCATGCAGCTTTTAGAGCGGTATTTCCTATATCTATTATTAAATTCGCCACAATTTTTCAAAAATAGTAATATTAATTCAATTTCGACAACAACTGATATGCCTTTTTTAAATCTGGAACATTTTTAACGAATATCCTGAGTTTGTCATCTGTCTGCTTTAGTTCGACGATTTTGTCATTTTCACTTATTTTCGCAAGGATGTCTGCAAATTTTCCTGACCTGTAATACTGGGACATTGGATTTGATATAAAGAAAGCTATCATCACATTATTTTTTATTATAACTTTTTCAAATCCCATATTGCCGGCAAGATTTCTGATTTTCACTATTTCAAACAATCTTTCAAGTTCTTCAGGTATCTTTCCGAACCTGTCGGATATCCTGTTTTTCATCAAATCCAGACTTTTCTCATCTTTCATAGAATCAAGTTCCTTGTATATCCTGATTTTTTCTGCCGTTACGTTCATATAACTGTCAGGAATAAGAGCTGTCTGATCTGTTTCAATGGTACAGTCGGCAACAACAGAACCTGATGAAATACCAGCAGAACTAAGCCCTGTTTCAACACCAAGTTCCTCCATTGCCTCTGCAAGTATCTTCTGATACGTCTCAAGTCCCATATCTGATATAAAACCGCTCTGTTCTGCGCCCAAAAGATTGCCGGCTCCTCTTATATCCAAATCCTGCATAGCTATATTGAATCCGCTTCCAAGATCGGAAAAGGCTTCTATGGCCTTAAGTCTGCGCTTCGCTTCATCCGTAATGGAAACAAGAGGAGGAACTATCAGATAACAGAAAGCTTTCTTGTTTGACCTTCCCACTCGTCCCCTTAGCTGATGAAGATCGCTAAGACCTATATTCTGAGCCTGGTTTATTATTATAGTATTTGCATTTGGAACATCAAGTCCGTTTTCTATAATGGTCGTACATAACAGCATATCATAATCACCGGCCATAAAATCCATTATCTTGTTTTCAAGTACCTTGGATTCCATCTGACCGTGAGCTACACATATTTTCATATCTGGCACAAGCCTGTGAAGAATATCATATATTGACTGAAGTTCTTCCACCCTGTTATGAACAAAGAATATCTGCCCGCCTCTGTTCAACTCATAATTTATTATACCTTTTACTTCATCTCCGTCAAAAAGCATAATTTCTGTCTGGACAGGAATCCTGTTAGGAGGGGGAGTATTAATTATTGAAAGGTCTCTTGCTCCCAAAAGCGAAAACTGCAGCGTCCTCGGTATAGGAGTAGCTGTAAGTGTCAATGTATCCACATCTGCTTTCAGCTGCCTGAGTTTTTCTTTTGAAGATACACCGAATTTCTGTTCCTCATCTATTATAAGAAGTCCCAGATCTTTAAATTCAAACCCCTTTCCCAAAAGTTTATGTGTACCTATGACAATATCGATTCTGCCGTTTTTCAGACGCTCCTGTATATCGGATATTTCCTTTGCTGTCCTGAGACGGCTTACAAAGTCTATGTTGCACGGAAAATCCTTCAACCTGCTTTTGAAAGTATTGTAATGCTGCAATGACAGAATGGTGGTAGGTACCAGAACGGCAACCTGCTTGCTGTCTGCCACAGCTTTGAATGCAGCTCTTACTGCCACCTCTGTCTTTCCGAATCCTACATCACCGCAGACAAGCCTGTCCATAGGACAATTGTCTTCCATATCAGACTTCACTGCCTTGACAGCCTTCTCCTGATCCGGAGTATCCTCATATATAAAGGATGATTCGAGTTCCTGCTGCATATAAGAATCAGGAGAAAAGGCAAATCCCCTGGCATTTTTTCTTTTTGCATACAACTGGATAAGATCTTTAGCAATATCCTTAACCTTAGCTTTTGTATTGTTCTTCAAATTCTGCCAAGTCTTGGAACCGAGTTTGTTGATTTTAGGAGGATCTCCCTCTTTAGAACGGTAGCGGGATATCTTATGCAAAGAATGGACGGAAACAAATACTACATCATTGTCCTTATATGATATTTTAACGACTTCATGGATACGACCCTTGTCATCAGTCATTCTTACCAGTCCTCCAAATATCCCCACTCCATGATCTATGTGGACTACATAATCACCTATATTGAATGATGTAAGGTCATTAATTGTAAGTTGCTCACTTTTTTCTACTGTCCTTCTTACCGTAACTCTGTGAAATCTGTCAAAAATTTCATGATCAGAATAACAACAGACCTTGTTTTCCCTGTCTATGAAACCGCTGTGGATATTACATGATGCCCTGAATTCCGGAATAAGACCTCCATTCTGGGAAAGAATAGACCTAAGTCTTTCCAGCTGAGACTCCTTGTCTCCGAATATAATTACTTTGTAACCATTCTCAATCCTACTCCTTATATCTTCTGTCAGAAGTTCAAAATTCTTGTTGAAAACCGGTTGCGGAACAATGTCAAAAGCTACAGATTCTACATTACGCGAAGAAAGAGGAATGTCTAGATAAACCTTGCGAAAAGGAAGAAGAGTTCCGAAAAAAGACTCTTCAGAATAATTGTCTGAAGAATCTATCCATACCAGTGTATTCTCCGGCAGCAATACAGAAGTCAGATAATCTTCATCCCCGGCAGTACTTCCTGACAAATCAGGATAAATATCAGCACTTGACACACTTTCCTTTGACAACTGCGTATTGCAGTCAAATACATTGATACTATCTATCTCATCCCCGAAAAAAGAAATGCGGAAAGGATTGTTGAACGAATATGAGAATATATCTACAATCCCTCCTCTTATTGCAAACTGCCCTGGAGCCGCTACAAAATCCACCCTCTCGAAATTTTCAGAAGCCAGAATACTGACAATCCTGTCATGACTTATTTCATCTCCTACTCTCAACTTAAGCAAAGAGTCAGATATACGTTTTCCACCAGGTATTTTTTCTTCTAAAGCAGCCGGATAAGTGACAACAGCCAAAAGCCCTTCCTCTTCGTCATATTGCGACAACTTACTTATTGCAGAAGTCCGTTGCACACTGAGCGAAGACTTGTAATTGCTCCTTTCAAGACTTCGGCCAGAATCAGGAAGGAAAAACACCCTGTCTCCTTCTATGAGATTATACAAATCCGTAACACAATACTCCGCGGATTCTTTATCCGGCAAGATTATCAGGTGCACTCCGCTCCTGGCAATCCCGGATAAAACAAACCACCTTGCAGATAGAATCAGACCGCTGCAATATACTTCTTTTGATAAAGATATCTTTTCAGAAAGAACTTCCGTTGATTTTTGACTTATTAACATTTATGCAATTTTTTCTGTTGAAAACCTGTTGGAAACCATGTTGACAGCAATTGAAAATTAAATTTGCATTAATTGGCATTACCGTATATACTGCGTGTCAATCATTATTTCAAAATAAACTTTTTATTTTTTATACATACAGGGGATTTGGGTTTATTAACAATATTCACTCTGTGTAACATAGTGATAATCAATTACAATATTATACTTATCAACATATCAACAATGATATAATCATAAACATTTATAAATTTAAAATACTTATATTTGTATATAATTTTGATAAATGATGAACGGAAAATTCGATCCGCACGATGTCAATGCTGACAAAGATAAAGATTTCGATGGAATAATAAGACCTCAGGATCTTAAAGAATTCACAGGACAGGACAAGATAGTTTCGAACCTCAAAATTTTTGTAAAGGCTGCAAAAATGAGAGGGGAATCGCTTGATCATGTCTTGTTTCACGGCCCTCCTGGATTAGGTAAGACTACACTTGCACATATCATAGCAAATGAACTTGGAGTAAATATGAAGGTGACCTCCGGTCCTATTCTTGACAAGCCTGGTGATCTGGCAGGACTGCTGACTTCTTTGGAAGAAGGGGACGTCCTTTTCATTGACGAAATACACAGACTTTCTCCAGTAGTAGAAGAATATTTGTATTCGGCTATGGAGGATTTTGTCATAGATATAATGATAGACAAAGGTCCCGGCGCACGTTCTGTGAGAATATCGTTGAATCCTTTTACGCTTGTTGGTGCAACTACAAGAAGCGGTCTCCTTACATCTCCTCTCAGGGCCCGTTTCGGCATTACATGTGCTCTTGAATATTATGATACCGCCACCCTTGAAAATATAGTCAGGAGAAGTGCTGCGATTCTTAAAATAGGAATTGAGCAGGATGCAGCAGAAGAGATAGCTCTGAGAAGCCGCGGAACGCCAAGAATTGCAAATGCACTGCTGAGAAGGGTGCGTGATTTCGCTCAGGTTATGGGGAGCGGAAAGATAGATCTTAAGATTGCAAAGTATGCGCTTGATGCCCTTAATATTGACAAAAGAGGACTCGATGCTGTTGATAACAAGATTCTGCGTACTATAATAACCAAATTCAACGGAGGACCTGTTGGTGCCAATACTATTGCTACGGCAGTAGGTGAGGACCAGGGTACTCTTGAAGAGGTCTATGAGCCTTTCCTTATTAAGGAGGGTTTTATAGTGAGGACTCCGCGCGGCAGGGAAGCTACGGAACTTGCGTACAGGCATCTTGGCTATGACAGGGAAATCACGGAAGAAAATCTTCTTTTCTGATTTGAATGCTTTTGTTTTGAAGACACTGTATCTTATATTGGCTGTTTTGTGTCTGGCTCTTGCAGAAGGCAGGGCCTGTACTTCTGCTGTCATATCTTCCAGGGCTTCAGCTGATGGAAGACCGGTACTTTGGAAACACAGGGATACAGGTGCTTTGGATAACAGACTTGAGCATTTTAAAGGGCCGGAATATTCTTTTACCGGGCTGGTGAATTCTTCGTCTGTTTCTGCGGGGTATCTTGAAGAAGGAGAGAGAGAGGTATGGATGGGAGCCAATACAGCAGGATTTGCACTTATGAATACTGCATCATATAATTTGAAGGATGATAATGTTCCTTCTTCTTTGATGGATAGGGAAGGTGTCATTATCTTCAAAGCTCTCGGTGTTTGCGGCTCTCTGGAAGAGTTTGAGGCTTTTCTTGACACTTTGCCTCGTCCCACTGGAGTAGAGGCAAATTTCGGGGCGATAGACGCTTTTGGCGGGGCAGCATATTATGAAGTCAACAATAATTCGTGGATAAAATATGATGTCAACAATCCCGAGACAGCTCCTGACGGGTATATGGTTGTGACTAATTTTTCTTTTTCAGGAAGGGAGGAAGACAGGAAAGGGTATGAGCGTTATCTGACAGCATCGGCAATTTTCAGTGAGCGTTCGGATTCAGGAATTCTGTTTGATATTCCTTTTCTTTTTGATGGAGTGTCCCGTTCTTTCAGACACGAATTTTTAGGTATTGATTATAGCAGGGATTATGATAAAATGAAAGAGTCAGGATTTTGTAACGGTATAGTCGTTGACCAGGATTTCATTCCACGCCGCAGCACATCTGCATCAGTTGCTGTACAAGGAGTAAAAAGAGGGGAGCCGGTTTCGCATATAGTGATGTGGGCTCTGCTTGGTTATCCTGTCTGCGGAACTGTTATTCCTGTGCCTGTATCTGTCGGAAATATTATTCCTGACTATTTGTGCGCATCTCCTGTATCGCATAATGCACTTATGTGTGACTTGGCTCTTTCTGTAAAAAACAGGTTTGTTTTCCGGTTCAACTCAAGCAGCGGAAGGTCTTATCTGGATCTTGATGCAGTCATTGGCGGCAGAGACGGCCGTCCTTCCCTTGTTTCATGTGCATCGGAATCTGACGAGGAAATAAGGAAAAAATTCGACGTTGTCTTCAATGAATATCTTTCAGGAAGATGCTCTTACGGACAGTATCTGGAGGAGTATAAGGCTATATCATCAGAATTCATTGATATATATACTAATAATTTCAAATCATATTTGTCGGAAGAATGACTTTTTATCCGTATATGGGCTGAATTAATTGCTCATTTGCTTAAAAATCACTAAACTTGTGCCGAAATTTCATTAAACATTATAAAATGGCCGAAAAATTAATTTCTAAGATTCCTGAGGGTCCTTTGTCTGAGAAATGGACAAAGCATAAGTCTCAGATCCGTGTTGTCAGTCCAGGCAACAAGAGGAAACTCGAGATCATTGTCATCGGAACCGGACTCGGAGGAGCATCTGCAGCTGCTTCTCTCGGAGAGTTGGGGTATAATGTAAAGGTATTCTGCATCAGCGACTCTCCTCGTCGTGCGCACTCTATTGCCGCACAGGGAGGTATCAATGCTGCAAAGAACTACCAGAACGACAATGACTCCATCTACCGTCTTTTCTATGATACAATCAAGGGAGGAGACTACCGCAGCCGTGAGGCAAATGTCTATCGTCTTGCAGAGGTGAGCAACAACATCATCGACCAGTGCGTTGCGCAGGGAGTTCCTTTTGCCAGGGAATATGGCGGACTGCTTGCAAACAGGTCTTTCGGAGGTGCTCAGGTAAGCCGTACATTCTATGCCCGCGGACAAACCGGACAGCAGCTTCTTCTCGGTGCATATGCCGCTCTCAACCGTCAGGTTGCAGCAGGTACAGTAAAGAGCTATCCTCGTCATGAGATGCTTGATCTTGTACTTATCAACGGAGAAGCAAAAGGTATTATAGCAAGGAATCTTGTTACAGGAGAAATTGAAAGATTCGGTGCACATGCTGTTGTGATTGCATCCGGCGGATACGGAAACACATACTTCCTTTCTACCAATGCAATGAACAGTAACGGTTCTGCTGCATGGCAGTGCTATAAGAAAGGTGCTTTCTTTGCAAACCCTTGTTATGCACAGATTCACCCTACCTGTATTCCTGTTCACGGAGACCAGCAGTCAAAGCTTACTCTGATGTCTGAGTCACTCCGTAATGACGGACGTATCTGGGTTCCTAAGAAGAAAGAGGATGTTGAGAAGCTTCGCAAGCATCAGATCAAGCCTTCAGAGATTGCAGAGCAGGACAGGGATTACTATCTTGAGCGCCGTTACCCTGCATTCGGAAACCTTGTGCCTCGTGACGTGGCTTCACGTGCAGCAAAGGAAAGATGTGACGCTGGCTTCGGTGTCAACGAGACAGGACTTGCAGTGTTCCTTGACTTCAAGACAGCTATCGAGAGACTCGGAGAAGACAAGATCAGAGAAAGGTACGGAAACCTCTTCCAGATGTATGAGAAGATTACCGCTACCAATCCTTATAAGGAGCCTATGATGATTTATCCTGCTATCCACTATACTATGGGAGGTATCTGGGTTGATTACAACCTCCAGACTACCATACCTGGTCTTTATGCGATAGGTGAGGCTAACTTCAGTGACCATGGCGGAAACCGTCTCGGTGCTTCAGCCCTCATGCAGGGTCTTGCTGACGGATATTTCATCCTTCCATATACTATCGGAGACTATCTTGCAGGCAAGTTCAAAGAGCCTAAGACAGATACCAATGCTCCTGAGTTCGTAGAGGCAGAAAAAGCCGTAAGGGCAAAGATCAACAAACTTTTCTCTATCAAGGGTAAAGAGACTGTCGATGAGCTTCACAAGAAACTCGGACACATTATGTGGGAGTATGTAGGTATGGCCAGAAACGAGGAAGGTCTGAAGAAAGCGATAAAGCTTATTCAGGATCTCCGCAAAGAGTTCTGGACAAATGTATATGTAGCCGGAGAAGAGGGAACATTCAACCAGGAGCTTGAGAAGGCTCTCAGACTGGCTGATTTCCTTGAAATCGGCGAACTGATGGCAAGAGACGCCCTTAACCGCAACGAGTCTTGCGGAGGACACTTCCGTCTCGAGTATCAGACAGAGGATGGAGAAACCAAGCGTGACGACGAGAACTATATGTACGTATCTGCTTGGGAGTACAAGGGTGATGACGTTGAGCCGGAACTCCATAAAGAGCCTCTGAAATATGAGAACATCAAGATAGCTACCAGAAACTATAAAGACTAATTGAAATGGATTTGACTTTGAAAGTTTGGCGTCAGAAAAACGCTAAGGAAAAAGGACATTTTGAGACCTATAAGGTCAAAAACATATCCCCGGACAGCTCTTTTCTTGAGATGCTTGACATTCTCAACGAGCAGCTCATCCACGAGGGTATCGATCCGGTAGCTGTAGAGAAAGGCTGCCAGAGCAGTGGTCCTGTATCATTTGACCACGATTGCCGCGAGGGTATCTGCGGTGCTTGTTCACTGTATATCAACGGTAGGGCACACGGTCCAGACGATGAGGTTACTACATGCCAGCTCCACATGCGCAAATTCAAGGATGGTGACACTATCACTATCGAGCCTTGGAGAAGCAACGGTTTCCCTGTAATCAAGGACCTTGTTGTTGACCGTCAGGCATTTGACAAGATTCTTCAGGCAGGCGGATTCGTATCTGTAGGTACAGGCGGAGTTCCTGATGGAAACGCTATTCCTATTTCTCACGAGAAAGCAGAGGAAAGTATGGACGGAGCGGCTTGTATCGGTTGCGGAGCTTGTGTAGCTACTTGTAAGAACGGTTCTGCTATGCTTTTCGTTGCAGCTCGTGTAAGTTCACTTGCTCTACTTCCTCAGGGTAAGGTAGAGGGTGCAAAACGTGCAAAGGCAATGGTTGCAAAGATGGACGAACTCGGGTTCGGTGCATGTACAAACACACGTGCCTGTGAGATGGAGTGTCCTAAGCACATTACAGTTTCACACATCGCTCGTCTGAATAGAGAATTCCTCTGTGCCAAACTTAAGGACTAACAGAGTATCTGACTCTCTAACATAATAAAAGCCGGACATTCTTTATAGAGTTGTCCGGCTTTTATTAATTATAAGTTAATGATGTTTCATTCAGTATCCTCTTCTAAAGTTACGTTTTACTTTTCTACTCGTCCTGCTCAGTCGTCAAGGTGCTTCTCGCAGGGTTGCAGGCGGCCGTACCACAGTCGTTTTAGTCAGTGTTGGTACCGCAGAGATGGCTTTTCCGTACAAAATGTCTTGACAGGCCGGTTGAGACAGCCTGCATGCCTTTCCAGTACAAATGGCACTTTGTTGACCAGCTTAAAAAACATGTATTATTCGTAACTATATTATATTCAAGGTTTTTCTTACTGTTCAAGAATATGTCTGATCTTCGTGAGCAGCCGAAAGTTTTTGATGAAAAGGAGTTCGACCGTTTGTTTGAAATGGCGGAATTGTGTAACTTCACGCCTGACGAGTATTATAATTACCAAAATTCGCAGGAGACTGCAAGGAACTTGTTGTCGATTGGGCTTTCGGTAGAGCAGATAATGAATGTGGAATCGATAATATAAGGGCTGTTTATGAGAATTTTATATAAGTGTATATTTTCATTCTTTTTATCAGTCATATTTATTTCATGCAATAGTGAATTAGAAAATAATTTACAACGAATTGAAAGTAAATTGGTTCATGCTGATTCTCTGAAAAAAACGGTAATGTGGCTGAAGCATTCCGCGAATTGATAAATATAGCGGAGATGGAGTGTGATACTTCTGCAATATCCTGTAAAGTAAAGGCTTTGGCTTCTATTGCAGATTTATATAAATCCAATTATAATAACGTGAAGGCTGTTGATTATTTGGAGGAAGCTTGCGAATTTTTGGATTTATGTGACACTTGTGATAGTATAAGTTTTGGCGTGTATCTGAAATTAGCTGACCTATATGGAAAACTGACAGAATATAATAGTGCTGACAGCGTATTCAATATGATTTTGTCCAGATATTCAGATTCTCTTTATCGCGCTAAAGTATATGCAGAAAAAGCAGCTGTAGATGTAATGAGGGATTTTGTTGATTTTCAGTCGATTATATCAATGCTATACTTTATTCGGGATACAGATTGCAGTTTGCTGACTATCGAGCACCTTGCCGTTCTCTCATATTCGCTTGCAGCAACTCAAAATTATGCAGAATCGGGTATTTATATGGCTCAGGCTGAATCTATGGTATGTGACCAGATGTCGGAAATGACAGTCTTATATTGGAAATACAGGACAAATCTTCTTGAACGGGATTTTGAATCGGCTTTGGATAATTATACAAGGATGTCATTCATTAAAAATAGGATGATAGGGGAAGCTATGAATGAGTCATTGCAATCATCTATGTATGGTTATCTTGATTCAGTTGCAGATTTTGCAAATTATCGTCTTGTTTCGCTTAGGAAGAACATTATGCTGATGTTGTTTCTTTTTATAATTGTTTTAATTTTGCTTGCCTTGATTCTTGCACGCATTGTCAGAAAACACAGAGCGTATGAGGAAGAACAGAAAGATAATATAAGGGAATTAGTCGTAAATATTGATAATCTGAAAACAGAATTTTCAGGTGCTTATTTCAGTAGCAGTATCTTTAACCTATTTAATGATATCGTATCTATATATTATGATAATAAGGACTATAAACCGGATTTTTTAAAGTATAAGATTGATACTTTGCTTGATGCAATCATTCATGATGATTCTTTTCATTTTGAAATTGAAGCTAATCTTGACAGAAATAAAGATAGGATAATGGAAAAGTTCCGTTCTTCTTTTCCAGGTATGAAAGAGGATGACTATCTGTTTGCAATTTATGTTTTTGCAGGCTTGTCCAATAAGGTGATAAGTCTTATGACAGACAAAAGTATAGATAATGTCTATAGGATAAAATACAGGCTTAAAGTGATTGCAGCGGTTTAAATGTACCGCCCATATCACTTTCAAATGTACCGGGTATATCAGAATGATTTGTACCGTCCG